>PLUC01000061.1 GCA_003165415.1 Holophagaceae bacterium | reverse complement strand
GGGACGGAATGTCCAAACTGCAGGGCACGGCCCAGATGGATCTGGGCCGTGCCGTCCCGCTGTTATTGCGGGGCCTTGATGTCCAGCGTCTCGATGACCTTGTTGTTTGCCCACTGCGAAGGTTCTTTGGCGGTGTCCTGGACGACAAAGTACCTGGCTACCATGGGATCACCTTTACGGTCGAAGGTGATGGTGCTGGTAATACCGTGGAATTTCTGGATGGCGCGGATAGCCTTGGCGACATCTTCCCTCTCGGGCAGCTTGCCGCCGTTGGCCTTCGCCGCATTCTCGATGGCCTTCAGCAAAATGGCCGTGGCGTCGTAGGACTGGGCGGCAAAGGGCTGCGGGTCACTGCCGAACTTGGCCTTGAAGTCGGTCACGAACTTCTTCGTGTCGGGATAGATGTTGGCCGGGCCGGACACGGTGGAGAAGAAGGTGCCAGCGCCCTGGAGCAGCACGTCGCCGCCGATCTTGGCGGAGTCGGGGGAATCAAAGCCATCGTCGGACAGGCACATGCCCTTGAATCCCTTCTGCCGGGCCTGCTTGAAGAGCACGGCGGCCTGGTCGAACATGCCGCCAAAGTAGATGCAATCAGGCTTGGAGGCGAGGACGGGGGAGAGGATGGCGTCGAAGTTGGCCTTCTCTTCGGTTCCGGTGAAGCCCGCCACCCTCACGCCCAGCGTTTTAGCCTCCTTCTGGAAGTACTCGGCGATGCCCTGTCCATAGGCTGTCTTGTCGTGCATGACAAAGACGTTCTTGATGCCCTTGTTCTTGGCGTACTGGGCGCCGACCGCGCCCTGCACGTCATCACGGCCGCAGACGCGGTTGACCTCCAGGTAGCCGCGGTCCGTGACCTTGGGATTGGTGTTGGCAGGGGAGATGTTGGGCAGGTTCGCGGCGTGATATTCCTCAGAGGAGGGGATCTGGACGCCCGAGTTGTAGTGACCGATGACGCCCAGGATATCGGGATCGGAGACGATGGCCTTGGCGTTGGCTACGCCGGTGTCCGGGTTGCCCTGATCGTCGTAGGGGGCCAGTTGGATCCTGAAGCCCATCCGGGTCAGGGGTCCGCTCAACTGCTCGATGGCGAGCTGCGTTCCATTCTTGATGTCGCTGCCGATGACCGACATGGCACCGGAGAGTGGGCTCTGGGTCGCGATCTTGATCAGGGTGGCCGCCTTGGCTTCAATGCCTGACCCTAGCAAAAGCATGCAGATTGTCGTCAGGGCGGGTGCGACGAACGAAAGTTTCTTTTGCATATCCACTCCTATGGGATTTGGTTTCCTGCAGGCCGCCAGCATCGATCAGCTGGACAGGTGTTGGGTTAGGGAAAATGGAGATTCCACCTGAAAGTTTCGGACGGGCCTCCTTTCTGAATGAATTGTGGAATGTCATGTTACAGGCTTCTTCGCGCTTGGCAATAACATTGATCTCTCCAAAAAGTCCTCGATATACCGATAGATAAATATTTGGTTCATAATGGAGAAGGACATCAAACCCGACAACCTTACCCCTGCGGGTCGCGCGGCCATGGGCTTTGCCTGTGGACCGTCGAAGCGAGCCGTGGGACCGTGCAGCGAGACCCGTCGAGTGGCGTCGACCGCATCAAAAAATCTTTGCAAAATATGAACTCTTGTTGCTTTTTGTCGGAACACCAAGAAACACTGATTTTCGCCAAGAGTCCAGAAATTTTCATCCGGCCCCTGGGGCGAACCCTTCTTGGACGGAAGACCGGCACGATAGGGCTCAGACCCACGAACAGGGCATAGGGGCTGTGCGGTGACGGGATTCAAGCACCCATCGCCTGTGGGCGATGCCAGCGGGAGCCTTCGGGGGTCTCGACCCGGCGCAACACGCCGGGATCGGTGAGGAGGTCCGGGAGGTTGTGGTCACCCTGGGCCCCGGTCTGCGTTTCTGTCAAAGTCATCCCAAGGTCCTCATCCCGTATTTCTGTCTCTTCCCGCCGCGCCGCAGTCGGCATCGCCGGCTGACCCCATACGTCAGGCCGAACCTTATTGGTCTCCAGAATGAAACAATAGCGGATCCTCAACGCATTCCACACAGAGAAGGAAGGGATCAACATGACGGCTCCGAACGCGCTGAAATGGACCCTGGGCGAACTCCCGAGCCTCGCGGCCGGGCTGCCCGAAGTCATGGATGCCCTGGCCATCCAGCGGGACCACTACGGCCCCCCGGAACGCTCCCTGCGCCTGGTGGAGCTGCCCCGCCCGCGCTGCCACCCGGAGGACGGCGCCAGGGTGCTGGTGGCGGTCCTGGCCACCGGGCCAAACTTCAATACCAATTTCGCCTGCCTCGGACTGCCGGTGCCGGTGTTCGGCAAGGGCGACCCTGCCGCACTGCACGTGCCGGGCAGCGACGCCCTGGGCATCGTCGTGGACGCCGGGGCCGCGGTGAAATCGCTCAAGGTCGGCCAGGCGGTCATCCTCGACTCCTGGACCAGCCGCGGCGCCATCCGCGGCTACGAGACCCATGACGGATTCAACGCCCAGTTCGCCCTGGTGGACGAGGAGCGCGCCCTCCCCGTTCCCGACGCCCTGAGAAGCGGCAGCCCGGAGCAATGGGCGGCCCTCCTGCTGACCTTCGGCACCGCCTACCGGGCGGTGGTGGAGCGCCTGGGCACGAAGCCCGGCGACGCCGTCCTGCTCATGGGCGGAGGCAAGGGCACCAGCTTCGCCGGCGCCCAGCTGGCCAAGGCCCTGGGGGCGCGGGTCATCCTCATGGGTTCCAATCCGGAACTGGGTCAGGCGTTGATGGCGCGCGGCATGGCTGACGCCTTCATCGACCGGAGGACCCTGGCGTCCGAAGTGTTCGGGGTAATTCCCGAGGACCTGGACGCTGAGACCTGGCGCCGGCGCACCGAGCCTTTCCGCCAGGCCGTGCGCGAGGCCAACGGCGGCCGGCTGGTGGACGGCATTTTCGAGCACACCGGCGGACGCAACTTCCCTCTCCTGGTCTCGGCCCTGGCCGACGGCGGCCGGCTCGCCTTCTTCGGCGCCACCGGCGGCGGGGTGAAGGGAGAGTACAAGGAGACGTTCTTCTACGGGGACCGCCGCCTGGTGCTGGACGCCCGCTGGGTCTGGATGAGGCAGAAGCAGATCCTCTTCCGGGACCGGACGCCCGGGGAGATCTTCGCGGAAATCGGGCTGCCGCCGGGACGAAGGGGATTGATCTGGGGCGCCGACGCCTACGCGCTCGGGTTCGCCCGGGCCGCCCTGGAGCGGCATGCCCAGCTGTGCTTCATCGTGTCCCGGAGCACGGAACAGGCGGGCCTGGCCGAACTGGCCCGCATGGGCATTCCCGATTCCAGCGTCATCGACCGCGACCGCTTGGCCCTGCCTGCCGACATGCCGGATCCCCTGACCGAAGACGGCAGGCCCAATCCAGCCTACGGCGACCTGTTCATGAAACCGGCCCGTGCCCTGGGCGGCACCATCTGGGCCATCTTCGGCCCGCGCCTGAGCCCCGATTTCATCGTCGAGCGCTTTGACCAGAGCACCCTCCACTTCAGCACCTTCCTGCTGCGCGATTTCGACGACCGCGACGCGATGCCCACCGGCTGCGTGATCGCCCAGGGGCCGCTCAACCGCTCCATCCTGGGCTCGCACATGTACCGGTCCGCCCAGGCCCGGGACGTCCTGCGGCTGCTGGACCGGGGCCTGCTGACCATGGAGCCGGGCGACCTGGATATCGTCGGCCTCCAAGCCCTGCCCTCCCTCCAGCAGAAGATGCTCGACGGCACCATGGCCAGGCCCAAGGGGGTCGCCCTGGTCCAGGCGGACGCCGCCGGCCGGAGCATCGCTGACTGCGAGAGCCGCTTCCTGGGCGAATGCCTGCTCCGCGCCGACCCCGGCGCGGGCAGCCACCTGGATCTGCACCTGGCCGACGGCATCGGCATCCTGACCCTCTCCCGTCCGGAAGCCTTGAACGCCCTGAACGGCGACCTGCTGCGCAACCTCACCGACGTGGTGGGAGACCTGAGGGACCATGGCGGCGTCCGCGGCCGCGCGATCCGCGCCCTGGTCATCCGGGGAGCCGGGCGCGCCTTCGTGGCCGGGGCCGACGTGACCGAGTTCATCGGCGCGGACGCGGGGCGGGTGCGGGACATCGCCCTGGGATTCATCGGCCTCTTTTCCGCCCTGGAGGACCTGGCGATCCCGGTGGTGGCGCTCATCGACGGGTTCGCCCTGGGCGGCGGCAACGAACTGGCCATGTCCGCCCACTACCGGGTGGCCACCGAGAACGCGGCCATCGGCCAGCCGGAGATCAAGCTGGGCATCTTCCCGGGCTATGGCGGCATGCAGCGGCTGCCCCGGCTGGTGGGACCGCGCAAGGCCCTGGAGATGACCGTCAACGGCGAGGCCGTCGCGGCCTGGGAAGCGCTGGCCATGGGCCTGGTGGACGCCGTGGCGCCGTCCTCCACCGCCCTGGCCAACGCCTTCCAGGCGGCCAAGGCCTTCGCCGAAGGCCAACGGCCCACGCCGCGCCGGCACTGGGACGCCCTCGGGGCCGGGCAGCGTGGCGAACTCCAGGCGCTCCTGGCCGAGGCCGGCGTGCGGGAGCTCGCCTCCGCCGCGCCGTCCCTGGAGGCGAAGGACCTGAAGGCCGCGCGCGCCTTCGCCGCTTCCTATGCCATCAAGGCGCTCCAGTTCGGCCATGCCGCTGGATTCCAGGAAGGCCTGCGCAACGATGCCGAGCTTTTCGGCGAGGCGGTGGCCTCCCCTTCGGGCCAGGAATGGATCCGCCGGTTCGTGGCCAAGGACCCGGCCCAGTCCTCGTTTTTGCCCCTGTTCAACGGAGGCCGGTCATGAGCGATGGCGGCAGAGTCGCAGTGGTCACTGGCGCGGGCAGCGGCATCGGCAGGGCCGCGGCCCTGGCGCTGCTGGACACGGGCTACCGGGTGGTGCTCGCCGGCCGCCGGGCGGCGCCGCTGCAGGCGGTGGCGGCGGAATCCGGGGCCGGAGGGCGCGCCCTGGCGATGCCCGCCGATGTCACCCTGCCGGATTCGGTGGATGCGCTCTTCAGTGCGACCCGGCGGGAGTTCGGCCGCCTCGACCTCCTGTTCAACAACGCGGGGATGGGGGCGCCCGGCGTGCCGTTCGAGGACATCACCTACGAGGCCTGGACGGCGGTGGTGGCGGTCAACCTCACCGGGATGTTCCTCTGCGCCCAGGCGGCCTTCCGGATCATGAAGGACCAGGATCCCCGCGGCGGGCGCATCATCAACAACGGCTCCATCTCGGCCCACGCGCCGCGCCCCGACTCCGCGCCCTACACCGCCACCAAGCACGCCGTCACCGGGCTGACCCGATGCCTTTCCCTGGATGGCCGGAAATACGACATCGCCTGCGGCCAGATCGATGTGGGCAACGCGTTCACCGAGCTCTCGGCGCGTATGGCCAAGGGGGTGAAGCAGGCCGGGGGCGGCATCGCCATCGAACCGATGATGGACGTCCGTCAGGTGGCCGAGGCGGTGGTCCACATGGCGGGCCTGCCCCTGGAAGCCAACGTGCAGTTCCTCACCATCATGGCCACCAAGATGCCGTTCGTGGGCCGGGGCTGAATACCGATTCCATATTATTATCTTCCAGTAAGCCAAAACGGAGAGGCCATGGATTCCTCGATGCATCCGGAGGCCCGGCCCTGGGAGATCGAGCCGTGGGACCGGCTGGCCTGGATCCCCATTCCGCTGCTGATCGCCACCATGGCGGCGTTGTGGGTGGCGAACCTGAGCACCCCGTGGCCTTCCGCCCCCCTGTTCTGGCTCACCAATTATATTCCGGCGGTGCTGGCCCTGGGGTTCATCGTCCTGCCGGCGGCGCGAAGCTTCGTGGCCGATGGGCAGTTCAGCGTCCTGATGCTGGGTTGCGGCATGCTGGCGGCCCAGATCGGGGTGATCGCCGGGGGCATCGGCTTCACCCGCGACATGAGCACCGGCTTCGCCATCTACAACACCTCCGTCCTGCTCTCCGCCCTGTGCCAGTTCACCGGCGTGGCCATCACCTCCCGGCGCGGGCTCCGCCCGGGACGGGAGGCCACCTGGCTTGGCTTCGCCTATGCGGCCTGCGTGGTGGTGATGGGGCTGGTCATCTGGGGCGCCTTCGCCGGCGGGATGCCGGTCTTCTTCATCCCCGGCCAGGGCGAGACGCCCCTGCGCGGCCTGGTGCTGGGCGCGGCCGTGATCCTCTTCGCCCTGACCGCCGGCCTGCTCTGGCTTGCCCACCGCCGTTCTCCGTCGCCCTTCTTCGCCTGGTACGCCCAGGGCCTGGTGCTGCTGGCGGCGGGCCTGGCCGGCACGATGCTGATCTCCGTGGGGAACTCGCCCCTGCAGTGGGTCACGCGCATCACCCAGACCCTCGGCACCGTCTACATGTGCGTGGCGGTGCTGGCCGCGAAGAGGATGGCCGGGGCCCCCGCGATTCCCATGGAGGCGCTGGAGGTGGCCTGGCGGGAGCCCGCGTTCCTGGCGGCCATCCGCAGGCGCACCGTGGCGGGCTGGGGACTGCGCTATTTCCTGTCCGTGGTCCTGGTGGCGGCGGCTTTCGGGGCGCGGCAGGCGCTCACGGCGCGGTTCGGCCCCGGCTTGCCCCCCTACGTCATGCTCTATCCTGCGGTGATGGTGGCGGCCTTTCTGGGCGGCCTCGGGACGGGGCTGCTGGGCACGGTCCTGGGGGTCCTGCTGGCGGACTACTACATTCTGCCGCCGGTGGGGCAGTTCGCCGTCGCGTCTGCCATGGACCGCCTGGGGCTGCTGCTTTTCATCGCCATGTGCCTGTTCATCAGCCTGGCGGCCGAATACTACCGCCGCTACCGGGACAAGGCCGCCGCCTATGATCGCCAGGCGTCCCTGCGCGCCGGCGAGACCCGCTACCGGCTCCTCTTCGAGATGATCAGCGAGGGCTTCTCCCTGGACGAGATCCTGTTCGATGACGCGGGCCGGCCTTATGATCTGCGCTATCTTGCGGTCAACCCCGCCTTCGAGCGGCAAACCGGTCTGAAGGCCGCCGACCTCCTCGGCCGCACGACCCTGGAGTTGTTCCCCGAGGCCGAGCCCCTCTGGTTCGAGTTCTACGGCAAGGTGGTCCGCACCGGGGAACCCGCGTCCCTGGAGGCCTGGTTCGGTCCCCTGGGCCGCTGTTTCCAGGTGAACGCCTTCCGCTTCGAGCCGGGAGTCTGCGGGGTGGTGTTCTACGACATCACGGAGCGGAAGCGGTCGGAGGAGGGGTTGCGGGCCAGCGAGGCCGCCCTCAAGGAAGCCGACCGGCGCAAGGATGAGTTCCTCGCCGTGCTGTCCCACGAACTGCGCAACCCCCTGGCGGCCATCGGCAACAGCATGTTCCTGCTGGAACATGGGGCTCCCGGCGACGAGCCGGCCCGTCTCGCCCAGGCGGTGATCGGGCGCCAGGCGCGCCACCTCTCCCGGCTGGTGGACGATCTGCTGGACGTCACCCGCATTTCCCGCAACAAGGTCCAGCTCAACTTCCAGTTGCTGGACCTCGGCCAGCTTTGCCAGCGCGCCGCCGAGGACCACCGCAGCACCTTCGAGGCCAATGGCTTGAGCCTGGCGTACCAGCCTCCGGTGACACCAGTGCTGGTTTCAGCCGATGAAGCGCGCTTGAACCAGATGGTGGGCAACCTCCTCTTCAACGCCAGCAAGTTCACCGATCCGGGGGGACGGGTGACCCTGGAGGTTCAGGCCCTGGGGGAACATGCGGCGGTGGTGGTGACCGACTCCGGCATCGGCATGGACGAGGACATGCTGGGCAGGCTGTTCTCGCCCTTCGCCCAGGCTGAGCGGAGCCTGGACCGCACCCGCGGCGGACTGGGCCTGGGCCTGGCGCTGGCCAGAAGCCTGGCCGAACTGCACGGCGGCGGCCTCACCGCCAGCAGCCCCGGCCTGGGCCGGGGGTCCAGGTTCGTGCTGACCCTGCCCAAGGCCCTGGCCCCGGAAAGGCCAAGGACCGGCCAAGAGGTCCCCGCCTGCCACGGGCGGCCGCGCCGCGTCCTGGTCATCGAGGACAACCCGGACACCGCGCTGACCTTGAAGCTGCTCCTGGAGGGTTCAGGGCACGAGGTCTTCTCCGCGCACTCGGGCCGCGACGGCATCGCCCTGGCCAAGGCCCACCGGCCCGAAGTGATCCTGTGCGACATCGGCCTCCCGGACACGGACGGCTACACCGTCGCCAGGACCCTCCGCGGGGATCCGGAGTTCCCGCCCGCCCTCCTGGTGGCCATGACCGGTTACGGCCAGGACGAGGACAAGCGGCGGGCGCTGGAGGCGGGATTCGACCGCCATCTCACCAAGCCGGCCGACCCCGATGAGGTGCTGCGTCTGGCCGCTTTCTGATCCTCTCAGCTCTTAGACCAGCCGGGTGACCCCCTCGGCCACCTTGGGATAGCCGTCGTGCATCAGCACGTCGTGCCCCGGGAAGATCAGGTCCAGGGGGGCCTTGGCCTTCACCTTGTCGAAGCTGTCGATCCAGGCCGGCATGTCCATGATGAAACAGCTTGGATTGTCCTCCCGGTAGCCCCGGAACACGTGGGCGCAGTCCGACCCCACCACCGCCGGCCCCTTGGCGGTGTTGACCCGGACCACCTGGAGGCCCAGGGTGTGGCCGGGCGCCAGGGACAAGTCCACGCCAGGCGCCAGGTGGTAGTCGCCCTGCACCAGCACCAGGCGCTCGGATCCTTTCAGGTCCCCCACCACCTTGCTGGCCAGGGGGTCGAACAGGATGGCGATGGGCTTGCGCTTGACCACCGGGTTGTTCACGCAGAAGTCGAACTCCCGTTGCTGCACGTAGAACCTGGCCTTGGGGAAGGCCTTGAGGTAGGCCTCGATGTTGCCCACGTGGTCCCAGTGCATGTGGGTGATGACCACCTTGCTCACGGTGTCCGCGGTCACGCCCATGCGGGCCAGGACGTCCACCGAGCTCACGAACTCGGTCACCTTGCGCGCGGCGCCCTCGGCGGGGCTGCAGCCGGTGTCCACGAGGATGGTCTCGCCGCTCTTGGCCTTGATGACCCAGACGTAGTAGTTGAAGGGGCCGTCCACGTCCCAGCCGGAGTTCCACAGCACCACCGCCACCTTCCGCACCATCGGGCCGCCGTACTTGCAGGCGTAGACCTCGTACTCGGGCACCGGCAGGCCGGCCTCGGCGGCCCCGGCCGCCCCGTTGGCGGGGGCCGGGGGCGGCGCCGCCGCCAGCTCCCCGATGATGGACGCCCCCATCACCGCTGCGCCGGCCCCCAGGCCGGTCTTGAGGAAGTCGCGACGATCCAGAATGCCCATGGTCATCCTCCGTTCACTGTGCGCGTTGGCTCTTGTTGATGAGCCAAACTACCACAATGGACGGAGCGAAGCCACGGCTCAGGCAGGCCTGGCCTCCATGGCCTGGCGCAGGACGGCTTCGAACTGGCTGCGCTGGTAGGGCTTGGGCAGGAACCCCGCCAGCCCGCGGCCGGCGAAATCACTCACCGCGTCGTTCTCGCTGAAGCCGCTGGTGAGCACCACCGGCACAGTGGGATCGATCTCGCGCATGCGCAGGAAGGCCTCCCGGCCGTCCATGCGGGGCATGGTCAGGTCCATGAGCACCAGGGTGAACTCCCCCTTGCGCCGCTGGAAGATGGCCACCGCCTCCTCGCCGTCGGAGGCCTCGATCACGTGGAAGCCCAGGTGGGTCCCCATGGCCCGGGCCACGGCCCGGGCGTCGGTCTCGTCGTCCACCACCAGCAGCGAGCCTCTGCCCCGCCACGGGGCGGGAGTCGCGGGGGCGCCTTCCCTGCCCACCGGGTCCGCAGCCGGCAGGAACACCTTCATGGAGGTGCCCTTCCCGGGCTCGCTGTAGACCTTGAGGCCGCCCCCGTGGCTGCGGACGATGCCCAGCAGGGCGGAAAGGCCCAGGCCCCGGCCGGTGAACTTGGTGGTGAAGAAGGGATCGAAGATCCGGGCGATCACCTCGGGGGTCATGCCGCAGCCGGTGTCGCTCACCTCCAGGGTCACGTAGCGCCCGGGATTGAGCCCCACCGGCAGCGAAGTGACGGTGATGTAGGTCCTCTCCACCATCAATTCGCCGGTGCGCAGGGTGATGGAGCCGTTGACCCCCTCCGGGATGGCCTCCGAGGCGTTGGTCACCAGGTTCATCACCACCTGCTGCATCTGGGTGGGGTCGGCCATGATCTCCGGCAGCACCGGCGCCAGGTCGTAGCGGATCAGCGCCTTCTTGGACAGGGACACGGAGAGCAGTTCGGTCATCTCGTGCACCAGCCGGTTCATGTCCACCCGGCCGATGGCCACCTTGCCCTTGCCGGCGTAGGCGAGCATCTGCCGGGAAAGGTCCGCGGCCCGCATGGTGGCCTTCTCGATCTGGTCCAGGTACGGGAGGGCCGGGCTTTCCGGCGGCAGCACCATGGACCCCAGGTTGCAGTTGCCCAGGATGCTGGTGAGCAGGTTGTTGAAGTCATGGGCGATGCCCCCGGCCAGGATGCCCAGGCTCTCCAGCTTCTGGGACTGGCGGATGGATTCCTCCGCCAGCTTGCGTTCGGTGATGTCCGCGCGGATGGCCACGAACTGCACCGGTTTCCCGTCGGGTCCCAGGAACGGCACGATGGTGGTGTCCACCCAGTAGAAGGTGCCGTCCTTGGCCCGGTTGCGGATCTCGCCCTTCCACACCCGGCCGCTGAGGATGGTGCCCCAGAGGTTGGCGAAGAAGGACTTGGGGTGGTGCTGGCTATTGATGATCCGGTGGTCCTTCCCCAGCAGTTCCTCCCGCTCGTATTTGGAGATGGCGCAGAACTTGTCGTTCACGTAGGTGATCTTGCCCAGGGCGTCGGTGACCGCCACGATGGCGTGCTCGTCCAGGGCCCGCTTGAAGGCCTCCAGTTCCTCCACCGCGGCGAGCTTTTCCGCATGCTCCTTCCGGTCCAGGAACTCCCGGGCCATGGCCGACCACACCTGGTCTCCGGGCGACCAGGCGAACTTCCACATGAGGTGGACGGCATTCCCGTCCTTGTTCACGCAGCGGGCATCGGTGCTGGGCAGTTCGCCGCTGCGGGCCGCCTCGGTGAGCTGGCGGACCCGGAGCCGGTCGTCGGGATGGATGAAATCCAGGAAATTCAGCCCGATCAGTTCCTCCGGCTGGAAGCCCCAGATTTTCTGGCAGTCGCGGCTCACCTCCAGGAAATGACCGTCCGGACCGATGGAGAAGAAGATGCCCTGGTCCTGGGCCGTCATCTTGTTGAACATGTCCTTGGCCCTCAGCGTTTCCGAGGTCCCTTCGGCGGACGAGCCATCGCGCTTTGGCATGGGAAACCTCCCGGAAAGGACTATGACAGCTTTACAAATGTTGGGAATGAGTCTAATTATCAAAATGAAACGAGCCAAGGGGTTGCCCGTCCCCATCGCCCTGCTAACCTGGGGCAAACACCATCCCGCATTCCACCCATCCGGTCGGGCTTTCCGGTGGATCCCGGCCCCATTCCAAGGGATTTTCGTGAAACGACTGAGTGTCATCGCCTTCTCCGCCCTGACCGGGGCCTCTCTGTGGGCCAGCGGCTACGGGGTGGGCGTCCAGACTGCCTTCGACTTGGGGTCGGGCAACGCCATCGCGCCCAGGCTGGAGTACATCCACTACACCGACACCTCCTCAGTGGGGGGCCCCTTCGCCCCCATCGACCTGAGCGCCACCGTGAATTGCTTCTCCCTGGGGGTGGACTACAACTACTTCCTCAGCGGCAGGACCGGGAAGGGCTTCTACGTCCTGGCGGGCCTGGGGGTGGCCGTGGCCGACATCAATGTCACCGGCTCCAGCCCCGAGGACTCCGCCAACACCACCAGCCGCCAGACGGTCGTCTACCCGGAGGCGGGCGTGGGCTATCAGTTCAACCGCTTCCTGGGCCTCGAACTCCTGTACAAGGATCTGGACTTCAAGGACGTGACCGTCGTGGTCGATGGCGTGCCCGTGGGCTATTCCTTCACCGCGAGCATCCAGGCCGACGTCGTGGTGCGTTTCTAAGCCTCGTTACGGAGTATCCTTGGGGATGGAAATGACCGAGAAGCGCTACTTCAGTTATAATGAGATCCACCGGACCGTGGCCTGCCTTGCCCGGGAGATCCAGGCCAGCGGGTTCGACCCGGACGTGACCGTGGCCATCGGCACCGGCGGCTTCATCCCGGCACGGATCCTCAAGACCTTCCTCAAGAAGCCGATCCTCACGGTGGGGGTGAAGCTCTACAACGACGCCAACCAGATGGGCGACCACCCCGAAAAGGTCCAGTGGATCGACGAGGTGGAGCGCAAGCTCAGGGGCAAGAAGGTCCTGCTCATCGACGAAGTGGACGACAGCCGCACCACCCTGGCCTATTGCCTGAGGGAGCTGCTCTCGCACCACCCGGCCGAGATCGGGGTGGCGGTTCTGCACTGCAAGGACAAGCCCAAGGCCGAGCAGTTCCCGGCCGAGGTCAAGCGCTACTGGGTGGGCCAGCACCTGGAGGACATCTGGGTGGTGTACCCCTGGGACGCGGAGGACATCGACCAGCACCAGGCATCTACCGCCGCAGCATCAGCGACAGGTCTTCCCTGAGGCTCTGGAGATCCTCCTCGTGCTCCACTTCCTGGGTGAGGATGGTGAGCACGATGTTGTAGGTGACCACAATGTGACCTACTTGCACGGCCCGGTCCGATATTCTGCCGGAGCCTTGCCAGGCGGGCCCGCACGGCCGCACCAGCCCAGACATCGTCCTTGATCCCATAGAGGTTTCCATGTTCGACATCGAAGGGTCCTTCGACCGCCAATTGCTCACCAGCGGCAAGCCCAGGCCCACCATCGTGTTCCCCGAGTCCCATGATCCACGCATCATCGAGGCGGCCTGCCACCTCACCCGCTTCGTCCGGCCGGTCTTCCTGGCCTCGGAGGCTGCCGTACGCGAGGTGGTGGCCCGGGACATCCCCGACCTGGACCCCAACCGCCTGGAGTTCGCCCTGGCCGAGAGCGCCTTCGTGGACATCCCCCAGCACCCGGAACTGGTGGACGAGTTCGCCCAGGTGCACATCCAGAACTGCCTGCGGCATGGCAATACCGTCGGCCTGGCCGAAGCCCGGCAATTCGCCTGCCAGCCGGTGAACTTCGGCATCCTCGCGGTGGCCCAGGGCCATTGCGACACCGTGGTCGGCGGCGCCGCGTCCCACGAGAACGAGTATTTCCGGCCCATGGTCGGCATGCTGGCCGCCGATGACGACTGCTGCGAAGCGGGCGTGTTCGTGCTCCCCGATGACCAGCCCGACAACACCTTCGCCCACAACATCGTGGTGTTCGGCGACGTGGGGGTGAACGCCACCATGACCCCGGAGATCCTGGCCAAGGTGGCGGTGGGCACCTGCGCCATCGCCCGGGACCTCATCCCCGAGGACGTGCTGCCGCACATCCACGGCGCCATCGTCTCCCATTCCAACCGTGGTTCGGACGAGGGGCCCTCCCCCGCCCTGGTGCGCCAGGCCACCAAGCTGGTGCCGGCCCTGCTGGAGGAGCGCACGGCCCGGGGCGAGCGCTACCGGTCCATCAGCATCCAGGGCGAAGTGAAGGTGAGCGTCGCCCTGTCCAAGCGCTCCGCCACCTACTACCAGCCCGGCCAGGACGTGTCCTGGCCCGGGGCGGCCAACGTGATCATCTGCCCCAACCTGGACATGGGCAGCATGCTCTACCACCTCTATTCCATCCGCTTCCCCAAGGCCAAGAAGTTCCCGGTCATGTTCGGCCTGCGCTTCAAGGGCGTGGACCTGGCCATGGACTGCACCCCCGAGGACATCCGCCTGGCGGTGAAGGCCTGCCTGGTGCGCATGTACCGCTATGGCGCCTGGCAGGAGACCCCCAAGGACACCTTCTTCCGCCGCTACCGGGTGCTGGCCATCAACCCCGGCTCCACCTCCACCAAGATCGCCATCTACGAGGGCGACCAGGAGCGGTTCACCCAGGAGCTGCAGCATTCCGCCGAGGAGCTGAGGCCCTTCGAAGGCAAGCCGGTCACCTCCCAGTTCGCCTTCCGCAAGGACGTGATCCTGGACTTTCTGGCCCAGCACGACCTGCCGGTGGCGAGCCTGGACGCGGTCTCCGGCCGCGGCGGCGTGCTCTGGCCGGTGACCCACGGCACCTACACCGTCAACGAGACCATGGCCAAGGACCTGCTGGCCGGCGTCCAGGGCGACCACGCCTCCAACCTGGGCGGCCTGATCGCGCGGGAGCTGGTGGCCGGCAGCGGCCGGCCCGCCTTCATCGTCGACCCGGTGGTGGTGGACGAAGTGCCCGATCGGGCCAAGATCACCGGCTTCAAGATGATCCGGCGCAAGGTCATCAGCCACGCCCTCAACCAGATCGCCACCGCGCGCCGCTATGCCGAGGAGCAGCAGACCTTCTACGAGAAGATCAACGTGATCGTGGCGCACATGGGCGGCGGCATCTCCATCGGCGCGCACCGCCGCGGCCTCTACCTGGACGTGAACAACGCCCTGGACGGCGAAGGCCCGTTCACCCCCCAGCGCTCCGGATCCCTGCCCGTGGGCCAGCTCATCGACCTGTGCTTCTCCGGCAAGTACACCAAGGAGCAGTTGAAGAAGCTCAACAAGGGCCAGGGCGGCCTCATCGACCTGCTGGGCACCGCCGACGTGCGCGACCTGGAGCGGCGCTACCTCGCCGGCGAAGCCGAGGTGGTGGACGTCATGGACGCCATGGCCTACCAGATCGCCAAGTGGATCACCTCCCTGCTCCCGGCCTTCGAGGGCGAGAAAGTGGACCAGATCCTCCTCACCGGCGGCATCGCCCGGTGCCGGCCCGTGGTCGCCTTCATCCAGCGCGGCGTCGCCGCCACCGGCTGCGGCGTCACCGTCTACCCCGGCGAGAACGAGATGTTCGCCCTGGCCAAGGGCGCCCTGCGGGTGCTGTCCGGCAAGGAAGTGCCCAAGGTCTATGCCGGGCTTACTTCGCGGACGTGATGACCGGGCTCCGCCCGGTCATCACGTCTGCAGTTTGGACATTCC
>PLUC01000025.1 GCA_003165415.1 Holophagaceae bacterium | reverse complement strand
GTCCTCTTTGACCGCCACGAAACTGGTGATGGCACCCTTGGCATCCTTGATGGGCGAGATGGACGCTCGTTCCCAAAATATTTCACCACTCTTCTTCTGGTTGCAGAATTCGCCCCGCCAAACATCTCCTGAAAGGATTGTCTGCCATAGACAATCATAATCATCAGATGAAATGGAGCTTGACTTGAGAATGCGAATATTTTGACCAAGCACCTCCGAACGAGAGTATCCGGTTGTTTCAAGAAAGAACGGATTGACATATTCGATGATCCCCTTGGTATCAGTGATGACAACCGAAACGGGACTGTGCTCCACAGCAGTGGAAATCTTGCGGGTGTTTTCCTCCGCCTGTTTGCGTTTCGTGATATCGGCAATCGCGGCAGCTTCCGCTATGGCTCGCGCTTGGAGAAGTTCCTCGTTTTGCTCCTCCATCTCAAACAGGCGGGCATGGAGGAGTCGCAATGCCTCTTCAAACGTTTTGGGGGCAAGGTTCGGAGGAGGCCATGCGGCTGGGGCCCTGAGCCTTTGGGCCGGACCGAACGTTTCCCCGAGGTTCTTCTGCTCTGGACTCATTGGTACGCCCTTCCTTCACAAACGCCGGCCAGGGTTCTTCCCAGGGCGGCAAAATCCTCGGCGGCCCGACTTTTCGGGGCATAGATGCGGATCGGCTGGCCAGTCCCGAAGGATTCGGCGAGCTTGATGTCGGTGCGGATTCCGGCCAGCACTTTGGGCGCGCCGAATTGGTGCTCGATTTCACCGGTGATGGCGCGATGTTCCCTGATGTGCTCGGCCACCATGACTGGTAGGAGCCCGTAGATCTTCAGATCCGGATTCTCCCCTGACTTGATCATGAACAGCACCCGCATCAACTGTTTCACTCCCTCAAGCGAAAGAGGATGGGGCACGTACGGCACGATCACCCCGTGGGCGGCCCGTAGGGCGTTGAGGAGCAGAATATCCAGGGAGGGTGGCGTATCCAGGATCACCAGGTCGAAAGCGTCCGTGATCGCTGGCTCGGCCAACGCCTGGGAGAGCAGACCCTGGTCGCGGAATCCACTGCCGTGCTCGAACAACGGGTCGCCCGGGGCGAGGGACAAGAATGGGTAGGCGGTCGCCCGCACGGAGGATTCCAGGGTCGCCGCACCGGCCCGAAAGAGGTCGTGGACTGTGGGGGCGCCCCGGGCCACCTTCACCCCAAGGCCCACCGCGCAATGGCTCTGGGAATCCAGATCCACCAGCAGCACGCGCCTGCCGGCGGCGGCGAATTCTGCTGCGAGGTTCACCGCCACCGTGGTCTTCCCGGTCCCCCCCTTGCGGTTGGAAACGGCGATGGTCTGGACCACCGGCGTCAAAACAGTTCAATGGCAGGCCCATTGCCTCCACCCGCAATGGGCCCACCCAGTGCGGCGCTGTGGGAGTCCCGCTGGCTGTTCATGACGTAGTGCTGCACCTGTTGATCAAGCCGTTCCTTCAGGGGGACCGTGAAAATGCCATCCCAGCCGTCCTCCGAGATCTTCCTGATCATGAACCGGGTGTGTTCCGTCAGCTCCCCCAAGCCCTGCTCCACCTGTTCCACCCGCTGCCGCACCACATCCTGGAACTGGATGTGCCCCAAGGCTTCGGTCAACTGGGTCACCACTTCGCCATTGCTGGCCTGGACCTCGCCGAGGATCCCCCGCAAGGCAGCGCTGGCCCCATTGAACCGGGCTTCCAGGGCTTCAATGTCAAGGATGATCACCTTGAGATGGCCGACCGAGGCCCGGACCACCTCAGCGGATTTCTCGGTGGCGGCCAGCTCAGCCGTCATCCGCCTGGAAAGATCACCAGTCTTGTCGGCGATGTCCTTGGCGGCAAGGGCGGACCGGACCGAGAGCACCTTGACCTCAGAAGCTATCACCCCGAAGGCGGCCCCCGCCTTGCCGGCATGGGTTGCCTGGATTGCGGCGTTGACCGCCAATAGCTTGGTCTGCCCGGCGATGTCGGTGACCAACTCCACGAAAGCCTGGAGTTCCCTCACCTCCCTGGAGAGATTCTGGGTCCGCTCCACGCTATGCCTCAACTCGTCAAAATGGGAATCCATCTCCTGGCGGACGATGGTGATGATTTTCCGGTTCTGGTCAGCCTGCTGGCAGGTGACATCCACCAGGACGAGGCACTGGTCCATGGTCTGCCCAAGCCGATCCACCTGACCGCAGGAGAGGCCGTGGACGGCGTTGATGCGCTGGACCACAGCCGTCACGCCTTTTTCCGTCTCCTGGAGCGCGCCGGCCAGTTGCTTCCCCATGACCGCATAGCAGGACGAAAAACTTTCCAGTTCTCTTTCAACGGACGACATCAGCACGGCCATGCCCTCTCCGGGGTTTCGCATTCTGTCCATCAGAACAACTCGATGGCAGGCCCGTCGGCGCCGCCCTGGCGGCTACCGCCTCTGACCGCGGCATGGGCATCCCGTTGGCTGTTCATGACGTAGCCGCCTATGTGCTGATCCAGCCGACTTTCCAGGGTCGAATCGAGAGCGCCATCCCAGCCATCTTCGGTGAGTTTTCCTGCCACCATCTGCGTATGTTCGGTGAGGTCCTGGAGTGCCTTCCCCACCTGTTCAACGCGCTGCCGCACCACATCCTGAAACTGGATCTGGCCCAAGGCCTCGGCCAACTGGCTCACCAGACCATCATTGCTGGTCTGGACGTGCTCGATGATCTGCCGCATCTCGCCACTGGCGCCATTGAACCGGCTTTCCAGATCGGAGATGCTTTGGACAAGGGCTTTGAGAACCTCCGTGGATTCCCGCACCCCCATCATGGATTGCTCCCCTGCGGCCACATCCGCTTCCATCCTCTTGGACAGTTCGTTGATCTTGCGGGCGATTTCGCCGGCGGAATCGGCGGCGCGCACGGACAGGTTCTTGACTTCCGCGGCCACCACCCCGAAGCCCGCTCCCGCCGAACCGGCATGGGCCGCTTCGATTGCGGCATTGAGGGCCAGCAGATTGGTCTGGCTGGCGATGTCGGCGATGGAATCAACGATGCCCTGGAGCGCCTTCACCTCCCTGGACAGGGTCTGGGACCGCTCCATGCTGATTCTCACTTCGTTGGCATGTCTTTGCATCTCCTGATAGATGATGGCGATCATCTTTTCGTTCTGTTTGCCCTGCTGGTCGATCACCCCCATGAGGGCAACGCACTGGCCCATGGATTTCTTTAGGTGATCGACTTGGTCACAGGAAAGCCCATGCACGGAGTTGATGCGGTCGATCACGGCCAGGACCCCGGTCTCCGTCTCCTGGACCGCTCCATCCAGTTGCTGATGCATCACGGCAAAGAAGGGTGAAAGGTTTTCCAGTTCCTTCCCCACGACGGCCAGCAGGTGGTCCGACCGTTCGCATGCCCGGGCTGAATGCCTGGAACCGAAAAACATGGTCATCCCCCTCACCTAGGCGCCCGGGAGCACTTGCTTGATCACCTTGACCAGATCAGGGCCCGAGACCGGCTTCACCAGCCAGCCGGTGGCCCCCAGTTTCTTGGCCTCGTCACGCTTGGCCGTCTGGCTTTCGGTAGTGAGGGTCAGGATGGGCGTGAAGCGGAAGCCCGGCAGCAGCTTCACGTTGCGGATGAGTTCCAGCCCGTCCATGTTGGGCATGTTCACGTCGGTGATGATGAGGTCGGGCTTGCTCCCGCTCTTGAGCTTGCCCAGGGCCTGGACCCCGTCGTTGGCCGTTTCGACGCTAAAGCCGTTCATTTCCAGGGTCGACTTGACACTCAGGATCATGGTGGCCGAGTCGTCGACGATCAGGATTGTCTTGCCCATGATGATCTCCCCTTGTCTATTTGGTCAGGACGGGTTCCAGCCATGCCCGGAGGGAAACATCCTCAGGCCACTGCGAAACGGTTGGCCTGGAGGCCATCAGCACCTGGAGGTCCGCAGGGTGGAGGTGCGTGCAGGCGGCCAGATCGATCCGGGCCTTGGGCTTCTTCTGCAGCCATTCCAGCAGCCCCTCGGCCTCATCCACCCCCACGACGCCCAGAAAGACGGCGGCTTTCTTCTGAAACTCGATGGGCATCAGAGAATCTCCATGACATTGAGGATCATGAGCACCGAGCCGTCGCCCATGAGCGCCGAGCCGGCATAGGCGGACAACCCGCCCAGTACGCCCGTCATGGGCTTGAGGATCACATCCTGGGTTTCGTGGAACTGGTCCACGATCAGTCCCACCTGTTCATTGCCGGCCCGCACCACCAGCACCGCCAGTTCCCCATCGGCGTTGGCGCGGGGCGCCGCGGCGATGCCCAGCTTTTCGTTGAGGGACTTCAGGGCCACGATCCGTCCGCGCAGGACGGTCGCCTGGGTGTTCTTGATGTGCATGACCCTGGCACGGGGCACCCGCACCGTTTCGATGACGCTCTGCATGGGCAGGCCGAAGGTCTGGCCGTCGGTCTCGACGATCATGACGTTGGTCACGGCCATGGACAAGGGAAGCGACAGGGACAGGCGTGTCCCCTTGCCCAGTTCGCTGTCCAGGCGGAGGCTGCCGTTCACCTTCTCCACGGCCGTGCGCACCACGTCCATGCCCACCCCTCGCCCCGAAAGGTCCGAGACGACGTCCGCGGTGGAAAGCCCCGGCGCGAAGATCAGGTTGATGGCGTCATGGTCGCTGATGCGCTCCAGAGTCGCCTCGTCAATGACGCCCTTCTCATAGGCCTTGCGCTTGATCACCAGGGGATCAATGCCCTTGCCGTCATCCTCCACCTCGATGACGACCCGGTCGGATTCCTGGCTGGCGCGGAGGGTGAGGGTTCCGGCGGCCGGCTTGCCGGCGGCGAGGCGCGTTTCCGGCGATTCGAATCCATGGTCCAGGCTGTTCCTGACGATGTGCACCAGGGGATCACCCAGGGCCTCGATGATGTTCTTGTCGGCCTGGGTATCTTCCCCGATCAGCACCAGGTTCACTTCTTTGCCTAGCTTGCGCGAGGTGTCCCGCACCAGCCTCGGGAAGCGCTGGAACACGAAGGACACCGGCATCATCCGCACCTGCATGATGGCGTCCTGCATCTCCTCGGCGATGCGGTTGATGACCGAGTACTGGGCCTTGATCTCCCGGGAAAGCTCCCGCACCCCGAACACCGATTCAGCGCGTCCGGCCAGGTAGGGGAGTGCGTTCTTGGAGACGACCATTTCCCCGATCAGGTTCATCAGGCGGTCCACCTTGGTCTGGTCCACCTTGAGGCTTTTGGCCCCGGCCTGGGCATCCTCGGCACGGCGGCCGAACTTGACCTCCCCTTCCACCGGGGGAGCCGGAACCTCCACAGGGGGCTCCGGGAGGAGTTCCACTGGCGGTGCGGGAAGGCGCCTGGCGGGTGCCACCGGGCCGATGAGATTATCCAGCCAGCTGACCACAGGCGTCCCCAGGCCGGCGGCCAGGGCCGCCTCCAGGGCTGCCGCCAGCCCCTCCAGATTATCTCCATTATGTCCCAGAGCCTTCAGGCACAGAGAGAGGGTGGCCGTTGCGGCCTGGATCCGTCCCCGCTGCCAGGGCGAACGGTCATCGATGGCGAGGATGGTCCTCTGGATGGCGATGGTGGCGTGGGCGGTGACGGCCACGGCCGGATCGCACACGGCGGGGGGCGGTTCCTGGGGCATGGAAGTGACTGCCGCCCAGCGGGGCGGCTGGAAGGTTTCCAGGGATCCGATGAGAGCCTTCAAGGCCGCCAGATTTCCCGGTTCACGGACGAGGGCAGCCAGGAGCCAGCGCAGGGCCGAGGAGAGCCAAAGATCCGGATTGGACAGATCCAGGAGGGCCTGGGTGATCTTAGCCAGATCCCTCAGGTTGCCCGCGGCCAATAGCCCCATGGCCTCGGCGACGAAGTCCTCGTAGACCGGCCCGCCATTGGGCTCGCCCTGTGGCAGGACCAGGCACAGGCCAGGGACAGGCACCATCTGCACCTGTTCCAGGACGTACCGGTAATGCTCCTCGAGGGCATCCAGGGGGGCGGCGGTGAGCACCTGGAAATCCAGGACGCAGCGGTAGGCATCCATGGCTTCCAGGCACGGCCAGGGTTCGCGGGGGCACAGCCAGCCCCACAGCAGACCGGGGGTCTGCCTGGCCTGGTGGAAGGGGTCGGCCCCCTGGTAGAAACAGTCGGCGGCGGGCCGGTAGCGCACCAAGTGGAGTCCGGCCTGCCGGTCCATCCCATAGGCTTCCATGCGCACCGCTTCGGGAATCCCGTCCAGCCCCTCCAGATCCCCGGCCGGCGACGGGGCCGGCGGCGCCACAACGGCGGGGTCAGCCGCCCGGGCGGCCTTGACCGGAATCAGGAGCCGCAGGCCTTCGGCCAGTCGCACCGAATTTCCCTTTCCGGAGGTGAGCTGGCCCCCGGACGCCTCGACCTCATCACAGAGCAGACCCACGAAGTCCATGGAATCCAGCAGGTGGTCCGCGATCTGCCGGGAGAAGACCACCCGGTCGTTGCGGACTTCGTCCATGAGGTCCTCGCCCGCGTGCAGCACCCGGGTCATGGTGGGAAACTCGAACAGCCCGCTGTTGCCCTTGAGGGTGTGCACCAGACGGAACAGTTCATTCACGAGTTCCTTGTCGCCAGGAGCGTCTTCCAGCTGCAAAAGCTTTTCACCAATGCCTTGGAGACATTCACGGGATTCAGAGATGAATTGTTCGAGCAAGGCGTTCATGGATGCACATCCCCGATAAGCAACCGCACATGGGTCAGGAGTTGGTGGGGTTTCACCGGCTTGAAGAGGTAGACATTGGCGCCCGCGGCGAAGGCCTGGGCCAGATCGGGCAGTTCTGCTTCGGTGGACACCATGATGGCCGGCACCTGCGGCATGTCCTGGCTGCGCAGTTCGCGCAGGAAGCCGTAGCCGTCCAGTTTCGGCATGTTCACGTCCACCACGTACAAGTCGAAGGGTGCCTTCATGGCCTTCTCCAGGCCTTCGATGCCATTCACGGCCTCCTCCACCTGGATGCCTTCTCCCTGGAGGGTGATCCGGTAGAACATGCGGATGGTGGCCGCGTCCTCGATGACCAGGACTCGTTTCATCGGGCCTCCGTTGGTTTCTGATAGACAATGGCTTCAGGAAATTTCCGGATCTTGTAGATGGAGGAGATCCGGCTCATGGACTCCGAGTGGCCCAGGCAGAGGAACCCACCAGGCCGCATGGCGTCGAAGAACGTCTCGGCCGCCGCCTTCCGGGACAGTTCGTCGAAGTAGATCAGGAGATTGCGGCAGAAGATGATGTCAAAGTCCCGGTAGGACCTGGTGTCCGCCGGTTCGGAGAGGTTCACCCGGGTGAACTCCACCGCTTCCCGGAGGTCCATGCTGGCCTGGTAGCCATCGTCCCTGCGGCTGAAGTATTTCTTCAGCAGGCGCGCCGGCAAGTGCTGGATGGACCTGGCCGAATAGAGGCCCTGTCGGGCGGCCGTGAGAATCTTCGTATCGATGTCGGATGAAATGATCTCGATATCCCATTCCGCGAGCCCCTTCCAGAATTCCAGCAGGTAGATGGCGATGGAATAGGCCTCCTCCCCGGAAGAGGAAGGGATGGACCAGATGCGGATGGGAAGCCCCTTGGCTCTGCGCGTCGTGAGTTCGGGCAGCATGGAGCCCACCAGGCACTGGAACTGGTATTCTTCCCGAAAGAAGTAGGTCTCGTTCACGGTCATCAGGTTGGTCAAGCACTGCAGTTCCTCGCCGGTGGCCTGGAAGCGCAGCATGGTGAAATAGCTGCGGAACGAAGCGGACCCGGTGGCCTCCATCCGTTCCACCAGGCGCTTGTCCACGAAGTAGCGCTTGGAATTTTCGAACTGGATCCCGGTCTTGCGATAGAAGAATTCCTGGAATTTCAGGAAATCATCTTCGCTGATCAAGCACTGGACAGCATCGGGATCAGTCCTCATCGATGCGCCTCAGGGCCAGATCGGCCGCGAACTGCACATAGGGCTCCTCGGGGAACCGGCCCTTGAGCCGGACCAGCGCCTCCCGCGCGGCAGAGGATCCCACCTCGCCCAGCAGGTCCACCGCCGTGGCGCAGACATTGACATGGGGGTCGGATTCGATCACCTCGATGAGCCAGGACTCGACCTGCGGGTGACGCAGGGATTCGAGGATGTTCACCGCGAAGATGCGGACATCCGAATCGGTATCCTTGAGCATCCCGTGCATGACGGGAGCGACTTCGTCAGGCATCTGTTTCAAGGCGTCAATGGCCTCATTGCGCAGTGCCACATCCTCACCGTGCAGGCATTCCACCAGACCGAGCACCGCCGCAAAATGGCCGATGCGGGTGAGGGAGGTGAAGATCACTTCGCGAACGGAGATGTCCGGTTCCTGTTTGAGGCGTTCCAACAGGGCGGTCGTACCTTCCGGACACTCCGTCAGATCCCGGGCGGCCCAGCGGCGCGCCACCGGGTTGCCATCGGAAAGTTGTGCCACCAGGCTGGCGCAGTCCCTGGGCCGCACGCGCTCGTCGGAGCTGACAGTCTGTGTTTTCGGGATCTTGATGATGGCCATCGTTCTGCCCTTCAGCTCAGTCCGACCCAGGTATTGACCTGGGCCGCGACTTTGGTCGAGGGCAGCACCACCGTGGCGCCGCCGCGTTTGATCAGCTCGGCGGGCATGCCGAACACCACCGAGGACTCCTCGGATTCGGCGATGGTCCGCCCCCCCCGCTTGCGGATTTCCGCGAAGGAATCCGCCCCGTCGTGGCCCATTCCCGTGAGCAGGACCGCGATCACCCGGGCCGGGTCGCAGCATTCCAGCACCGTCTGGCCCAGGCAGTCCACCGAAGGGTGCCAGAGGAACTGGGCGTTCTCCGGCTTGGGCAGCACCGTGAGCTTGCCCGACCGCCGGGCCAGGATCATGTCCGCCCCGCCTTTGGCGATATAGATGGTGCCCGGCTCCACCGGCATGGGACTTGCGGCCTCCACCACCTTCATGGCGCAGATCTGGTTCAGCCTTTCGGCGAATGAGCGGGTGAAGGCTGCCGGCATGTGCTGGACCACCAGGACCGGCCAAGGGGAATGGGCCGGCAACAGGGGCAGGATGTCCTCCAGGGTGCGTGGGCCGCCGGTGGAGACGCCGATGAGCACCAGTCCCTCGCCTCCCACCCCGCGGTGGATGGCCGCGGGAGGAGGCGCGGTTGCCGCGCGGTCCTCCCGCAGGCGCTGGGCGAGGCCTCTGACCGCCGATCCCCGGACCTTGAGCCTGGCCTTGGCAGCGGCACGCACCTTGCCCACGAGATCCTCCTTGATCTCGTCGATGGAAAGGGAGATGGTGCCCCCGGGCTTGGTGATGTAATCCACCGCCCCCAGGTTGAGGGCCTCGAAGGTGGCCAGGGCCCCCTTCTCCGTGAGGGAGGAGACCATGACCACCGGCACCGGGCGCTCGGCCATGAGCAGGGAAAGCGCCGTGATGCCGTCCATTTCGGGCATGTTGATGTCCAGCGTGATCACATCGGGCTGGAATTCGCGGTTGGCCGCCACGGCCTCGCGACCATTGCGCGCCTGGAGCAGAGTGAAATCGCCCTCCGCCTGGAACAGCAGGGTCAACTGGCGCCGCATGAGCGCCGAATCGTCAACAATGAGGAGCTTGATCATGGGTCCCTAGGCCGAGGTCGCGGCAAGGCTCGCGATCTGGTCCCCTTCGACCAGGTGGGCGGGATCGATGAGCTGCACGAGGCGTTTCTGCTTTTCCAGATTGGCCATGCGCGCCAGCAGCCGGTTCTCCGGCCCGGAAAGCTTGGGGGAGGATTCGATCGACGACTTGTGGATCCTCAGCACTTCCGCCACCGAATCCACGATGAAGCCGGTGCGGAGGTCAGCGATCAGGAACACCATGATCCTCTGGCGGTCGGACCGGTCCACCGCGGAGAGTCCCAACCGCTTGCGCAGGTCGATGACCGGAAGCACGGTGCCCCGCAGGTTGATCACCCCTTCCACGAAGGGGGGGGCCTTGGGCACATGGGTCAGCTGGTCCGGGACCCGGACGATTTCCTGGACACTGGCGATGGGGACGCCGAATTCTTCTTTGCCCAGGCGGAACACGACCACCTGCTCATCGTCATCGGTCCTTTCCTCCTCGGCGCCGGCCGCCAGTTTCCGTTCCTCGTCCTTGCGCATGGTCTCCACAGTATTCAATGCCTCCTTGACGGCCGAGTGCCTGAACAGGTTCCTGGCGGAAATGATCGAGACCAGGCGCTTGCCGCCGTCGATCCGGCAGATGTCGGAAATGTCGGCCAG
>PLUC01000174.1 GCA_003165415.1 Holophagaceae bacterium | reverse complement strand
CGGACGAAAAGTCCAAACTGCAGACAGAAGGCCTCCGGAAGGAGGCCTTCTGCATGAGGAACGGGGGAATCAATACTGGATGATCGGGTAGGCACCCTTCTCGATCACCTGCTGGGCGATGCGTCCCCGCAGCTTGGAGCTGGCCTGGGGCACGAAGCCCGAGAGGGCCCCCAGGTCGGCCAGGGCCGCGTCCAGCGGCTGGCCTTCCAGCACCTCGGCCAGCAGCAGCCTGGCGTTGGTCTGCACTTTGTACCAGCTCTCGTTCACGTAGGCGTCGGCGCAGTCCCGGGCCAGGGCGGCCCAGCGGTGGCCGTTGGCGGTCATCAGGCTGGCCCGCACCACGCCGCACTCCATGGCGTAGATCTCGGTGAGCATGTCGGCCACCCGCGCGCTGGCTTCCTGGTTCTCGATGAGCTTCTGCCCGCACACGTCCAGGGCGGTAGCGGCTGTGTAGCAGCAGAGCCGCTTGGCCAGTTCCACCGCGAGGCGGGAGGCCGCCAGCGGGCCGGTGAACCCGGCGGCTTCCGGTACCGCGGCGGTGTCCTTGGGCAGGACCAGGGCGCCGCTGCTGGCCTTCTTGAACAGGGTGCCGGCGATGATGAGCCGGTTGATCTCGTTGGTGCCTTCGAAGATGCGGTTGATGCGGTTGTCGCGGTAGATCTTCTCCGGGGGGTACTCGGAGGAGAAGCCGTAGCCGCCGAAACACTGCACGGCGTCGTCGGCGGTGGCGAACAGCGCCTCGCTGCCCCAGACCTTGGCGATGGACGCCTCCATGGCGAACTCGTCCATGATCTCCAGCTTCCGCTTGGCGGCGTCCGGCTGGTCCCAGCTCACGGCCTGCATGCGGTCGTCGATGTAGGAGATGGTGCGGAAGTTCATGGCCTCGGCCACGAACACCCGGGTGGTCATGTCCGCCAGCTTGGCCTGGATCAGGCCGAAGGCGTTCAGGGGCTTGCCGAACTGGTGGCGCTCGCCGGTGTACTTGATGGTGTACTCAAGCACCACCTTGGCGGTGCCGGTGCAGCCGGCGCCCAGCTTGAAGCGGCCGATGGTGAGGATGCCGAAGGCGATGCGATGGCCCCGGCCCACTTCGCCCAGCAGGCGGTCCTTGGGGATGCGGCAGTTGTCCAGGGACAGCGCGCGGGTGGAGGAGCCCTTGATGCCCAGCTTGTGCTCCTCGAGGCCGGTGGTGAAGCCCGGGTCGCCCTTCTCCACGATGAAGGCGCTGAACTTGCGGCCGTCCACCTTGGCGAAGACCACGAACACGTCGGCGAATCCCGCGTTGGTGATCCACATCTTGCTGCCGTTGAGCACCCACTGGTCGCCGTCCAGCACGGCGGTGGTCTTGGCGCCCATGGCGTCGCTGCCGGAACCGGCCTCGGTGAGGGCGTAGGCCGCCAGCTTCTGGCCGCTGCCCAGCAGGGGCAGGTACTTGGCCTTCTGTTCCGGGGTGCCGAAGTAGACGATGGGCAGGGTGCCGATGCCGGTGTGGGCGCCGTAGGTCACCGAGAAGGAGGCCTGTTTGCCCACTTCCTCCAGCAGCACCATGGTGGTCTTCTTGTCCAGGTCCATGCCTTCGTAGGCCTCGGGGATCTCGATGCTCAGGAGGCCCAGTTCCCCGGCCTTGAGTAGCAGTTCCTTGGTCAGCTCGATGTCGAGCTTGTCGATGGCCTCGTCCGCGGGAATGACCTCCCCCAGCATGAAATCCCGGGCCGCCTCGCCGATGGCCTTGGCTTCGTCGCTAAGGTCTTCGGGCGTGAACTGCGGTTGGGAACCGATGGGAGCCAGCAGGAAACTGCCGCCGAAAATCTTATCGCTGGTCAAAACTTCCATGAAACCTCCAGAGGGGGGGGAACACCCGATTGAATGAGCCAGTCAAAGGGGACCCAACCAGTCTACAAGGTTGGGCGGCTTATGGGCTGACGGAAGGTGGCCCATCCGGGGATGATGGAGGGGAGGAGACGGCTATGCCCCAGGGGAAACAAGTCCAGGCCATGTTTTCGGGCATTGCGGGCAAATATGACCTCCTGAACCATCTGCTGTCCCTGGGCATGGACTCCCACTGGTGGCGGCGCATGGCCCGGTGCTCGGGCGCCGCCCCCGGCCAGCGCTTTCTGGACGTGGCCGCCGGCACCGGCGACTCCTCCCTGGCCCTGGCCCGGCGCGGCGCCGAAGTGGTTTCCACCGATTTCACCCTGGAGATGCTCAAGCTGGGGCCGGACAAGTTCCGGGCCCAGGGCCGGGACCGCCTGGTGTGGGCCTCGGTGGGGGCCGACGCCCAGCGGCTGCCCTTCCGGGACGCCAGCTTCGACGGCGTCACCATCTGCTACGGCATCCGCAACGTCGAGGACCGGCCCCGGGCCTACCGGGAGTTCCTGCGCGTCCTGAAGCCCCAGGGCCGGCTCACCATCCTGGAGTTCAGCCGTCCCAGCCACCGCTGGCTGCGGTTCCTGTACGACACCTACAGCCTGCGCCTCCTGCCCCGCATCGGCGGCTGGATCAGCGGCTCCCCCGAAGCCTACAGCTACCTGCCGGCCAGCATCCGCAGCTTCCCCGACCAGCCGGCCCTGGCTGCGGAGCTGGCGGCCGCGGGTTTCGGCGACCCGAGCTGGACCAACCTCACCGGGGGCATCGTGGCCCTGCACAGCGCCCGCAAACCGGAGGCAGCGCCCGGTGCTATCATGGGAGCCTGAAATCAGTCCGCTGGTTTTCGTTCTTTCAAACCGAATCTCCCTTTTTTTCCCCAGAGGTGCTGCCATGTCCAAGCCCGATCCCTCCATCACCGCGGACCTCTTGAGCAAGCTCCCGTCCAAGAAGAGCGACCTGCCCAAGGCCGCCAACCTGCCTGGAGTGAAGGACCACTCCGGCCTGCGGGGGCCCCAACCCATGGGCGCCAAGGTCAGCTCCCGCTCCGCCGAGAAGTCCTCGGTCCCCGGCCGCACCCGGACCTCCAACCGCGGCAAGTAGTCATTCCCTACACCTTCCGCCCGGATGGGCCAATATCGGCGAAATGGTAAACCTCGCGGGTCGGGGCAGGTCTAAGGATTCAGTTCCTCAACCCGTCCTGGCCCGTTATAGTTCGATTAATTACAAGCATTACCTTGACCCCTTGGGCCGGGGCTCCGGTTATGATGAACGCAACTCGAATCGTTGAAGATGTTTCGAAGGGCTGAAGGTCATCCGCACGCGCCATCCAAGGGAGCAAAGGTCATGGAAACAACCAAGATGCCACAATCCTGCCCTTCCCGACTGGGGATGCGGCTCCGCCAGGCGGCGACCTGCGTCCTGCTGCCCGCCATGGCTCTCGGGCTCATGCTCGGCTGCGGGGCCGGGACCAACGCGTCCGCACCCACCGTCACCGGCTTCACCCCAGGTTATGGGAATGCCTTTCAGGAAACCTCGGTCATCGTCTACGGCACGGGGTTTTCCCAGGGCCTCCAGAACGTCTACTTCGGCGGTGCCGTGGTGGCCGCGGGCCGCTATACCGGACTCGACACCCAGGTCACGGTTACGGTTCCCGCGGCGGCTGTCACCGGAGACATCAGCGTGACGACCTCTGGAGGCTCCGCCGGTTCTCCGTCGGAATTCATCGTGGTTCCCTATGTGTCCGGCACCGTCGGGACGAGCACTGTCCTGGGTCACCCCGCTGGAGGCATCGGGACAACGGTCACGATTTCAGGGCAGGGACTGTCGGGAACGGGAGTCGGTCCAATCACCATGCAAGGGACTGGGGGTCTCCTCACGATTACGCCGACAACGCAGAACGCGAACGAGATCATTTTCACCATTCCGGAGGGAATCACGCCAGATACTCAAGATGGTGCTGATCCCAATACCATCACCATCAACAACAACTATGCCCTGGGTGCCGATGCCGCACCGGTTCTCATCGTGTTCGACGTTCCCTGATCGGGTCCGCGCGGTTCCAGGCTCCGCCCGCCTTACTCCAGCAATAGCTTGTAGACCACTGGCACCAGCTCATCGTAGGGCGTGCGCCGCTCGTGGATCCATAGGGCATTCAGGGACCCGGCCATGGCCGTGGTCCCGTTGTTGCGGTAATCTGCCAGGAGGATGATGGGCGTGTCCACCAGCAGGTCGTGGGCGCGCAAGGCCTTCATCACGTCTCCACCCATGTGGCTGCCCACCCGGCTGTCCAGGATCAGCAGGTCGAAGCGCGTCTGCCGGGCCGCCTCCCTGGCCTCGTTGAAGGACTTGGCCTCGAACACCTGCTTGAACCCGTCCTGCCGGAACGCCTCGGCCAGGGCCGCGGTCCCGGGGTGCTCCGACAGCAGCAGGATTTTCTTGCCCGCTTTCCGCAGCCGCATGACCGCCGAGACGACCGGCCGTTCCGGTGTGGGCGGCGGGGCCGGTGCCAGGGTCCGCGCCATGATCTCGGGAGCCTTGGCCTTGACCTGGGTCGGGGTGGGCGTTCCCGAACGGTCGGCGATGTCGGTCTTGCGCTTCTTGGCCGGGAAGGCCTCCCCGAAGGTGGTGGGATAGCGCGGCGCGAGGATCCGTTCGATGTTCCTCAGATCCCCCTCCGACAGCCCCTCCAGGGCGAACCCGGCATAGGGTTCGGCGCAGTCCCGGGCCACGTGGGCCACCCTGCCCCGGCAATGGATCGGGGGGGTGAACTGGAGGGCGCTGATGCAGATCGAGGCAAAGCGGTCGCCCGCCTTCAGGTCGTCCCCGCGGCCGGAAAGGGAGCCGGCCTCGGCCAGGGCCATGCGGAGCCCGTGGGCGCTCAGGTCCAGCAGCTTGCCCAGGAGGATCCTGCCGCCAAACACGGTCTCCGCCCATTGTTCCACCGCCAGCACCTGCCCGGGTTCGCTGCGTTCGAAGAGGCCGCGGAACTCGGCCCGGCGCTCGCCCTGGGCAATGCTCAGGGGGATCCGGAACACCCCGGAGGAGACCACCTTCACCAGGGCCACGAACCTGCGGGCGTCCAGCATGAACGCCATGCTGAGCACCTGCCCCGTTTCCAGGTGGGGGGTGGTGGTGCTGGAGAAGGTGACGCCCGTAATGTTCTGTAGCGTGGTCTCGAAGGGCGGCACGGCGGCCCCCACCGGACAGAGCTGCACCGTGGTTTTCAGCCGGGCCAGTTCATCCAGGTAGGCCCGGATGGTCTCTCCGTTGCGGAGTTCGAATTTCGTTTCCGGGTTGGTCAAGCTCAGGCTCGATGGTGGGACTGCGGGGGTGGAGGGGGCTCGGGTCGGTCGCGGGGGGAGAGGGTTTGAACCAATTTATCGGATTTCCAACCATCTATCTTGAATTACTCAACGGGGGAAACCACAGAGGCCAACGCGGCCACCATGCGCTCCCGGGTTCCGCCCAGCCGCAGCAGTGACCGCAGCAGTAGATCCACGGAAACGGACCGGTCCGCCGCCTCCATCTTCGCGACCCGCGATTGGCTGGAATGAAGGCGCTGGGCCGCTTCCACCTGGGACAGGGCCCGCTCCATCCGCAGCCCCCTCAGAGCCGCCGCCAGAGCCACTTTCACCTCAAGGAAGGCCGCATCCTCTTCCGACAGGTTCAGGAATTCCTTCGGGGTCGAGACGGCCCAACCGGCGGCTTCAAGCTTTGCCCGCTTGGTCTTTTCCATATCGGCCTCCTAGTCGATGACTCTGAGATACTGCGCCAATCTCGCTTTGGACTGCTCGATGACGGATTTCGGGGTTGCCTGGGATTTCTTGGGGAAAACGTCCAGGATCACAATGGCGTCGGATTCGATCCGATAGATGACTCGCCAGTTGCAGTCCTTGTCCAGCACCCGGAGTTCGTGGCACCGATTCCCAATGCTTGGCATCGGCCTCGATTGTGGAAGGCTGAGATGGACCCCCTGTTGCAGTTGCCTTAGCAAAGCTCCAACTTCCCTACGAGCCTCCGTGGAAAACGGAGGAGTCATGATTTCCCCTCGAAGCCAGACCAGAACTTTGTCTTCTGTTCCGACCTTCAAAGAATATGTCAAATCGGACATTGAGTCAAGCCCCCACAAGAGACTTCTGACCATCTTCGAAGTGACTGGAGAAAACCATGGAGCAGTTAATAAAAGACGAAATTTTATCAAATCAAATCTCACGTCCAGCCCTGCCACCCGGTGGGAGATTGGGAGGGGAATACCCATTGGCTTTACAATGGCTTAGACGACTCCGCTTTTCCCAAACCAAGAATCCAAAGGTTTCTCAGGCCTCTTGACGGAGACCGGATGTTTTGCCACTTGACCCTCGCCCTCACCGTCCTCGCGGCCGCTCCCGGCGCCCCTCCCGGGGAGATCAACGGCATCGAACTGGTCTGGATCCCCCCGGGGAGTTTCACCATGGGCTGCGCCGACGCCAGCCCCGGCAGTCCACCCGTCCACCAGGTGACCCTCGGCGCGGGCTTCTGGATGGGCCGATACGACGTTACGGTGGGCCAGTTCCGCCGCTTCGCCGACGAGACCGGATACCGCACGGAGGCGGAGCGGGCCGACAATCCCTGGCGGGTCTGGACTGGCTCAAAGTTCGAGGATCACCGGCGCTGCTGGCGGGAACCGGGATACCCCCAGGACGAGCAGCATCCCGCGGTGTGGGTGAGCTGGAACGATGCCCATGCCTTCCTGCGCTGGATGAACCAGAAGGGCGGCGGCGGCTTCCGCCTGCCCACCGAGGCGGAATGGGAATACGCCTGCCGGGCCGGGAGCAACGGGAGCAGCTACGGCCCCCTGAACGCCGTCGCCTGGCTCTGCGTGGACAACGGCAGCACCACCCACCCCGTGGGCCAGAAACAGCCCAATGCCTTCGGGCTCTATGACATGCTCGGCAACGCGTGGCAGTGGTGCGAGGACTGGTACGGCGACCTTCCCGGCGGTCCCGCCACCGACCCCCGGGGGCCCGCATCGGGGCGGCTCCGGGTGGCGCGCGGGGGCGGGTGGTACGGCACCTCGGCCTGCGCCCGGGCCGGCTTCAACGACACATGGGAACCCGACGATCCCCGCCACCCGGATTTCCGCAGTTTCCAGGGCTTCCGCCTCGTGCGGTCCGTTCCCTGATTACAGCCGGGGCGGAGGCGGCGGCGCGAACCCCGAATCCCAGAGCCGGTTCCTGCGCACCGGCAGATCCCGGATCACACCCATGCGCATGAGCGTCTCCCGCCATTCGTACTTGACCGTCAGCTTCTCCCGGGCCCGGGCATCGGGCTGGAAGGCCACGGTGATGGACGGGGAATAGACTTCCTCGCCGTAGCCGGTGCCCGCTTCGCCCTGGGCCTCGGCGCCAGGTTGCGGGGCCTTTCTCGCCATGCCCAGGGAAGGGCCTCCCGGCGCGCAGGGCCGGTTGAAGCGGTCGAGGATGAAGGGCGGACGGGGCGGGACCGGGATGAACTCCGGGTAGACCGCCATGGCCACGACGCCCATGGCGGACAGGTCGTTGAAGGCCCCGGCGTAGGAGTCCTCCGCGTTGGTGAAGTAGAACCGGTTCACCTTGTCCTGGGCGGTGCGCCAGCCGGAGTATTCCTGGGTTTCGCCGGGGCCGAGGATGTACATCCGCTCGTCGCTCTTCAGCCAGGACTTGGCCCCGGAAATGATGTTCCGCCCGTCCACGGCGATGACCAGGCCCACCCGGCAACTCAGGGTGTTGTGCACCACCAGCCGGTAGCCCGCCCCCTTCACCGCCTCGGCGTAGGCCCGGGGGCCGTCGGGGCCGCTGGCCGCGGGGAACAGCGGCAGGGGCCCCCGGTCGTCGCTGCGCAGTTCCAGGGTCACGGCGCTGCCGATGGTGTCCGCGGGCGCGGAGGAGCAGGCCAGCAGGCCCGCCGCCAGGATGAATGTCAGGGAAGTCTTCATGGGGTTCTCCTTGGAAGCTGCCCCTTTGGACAAGGGGCCCAGGGAAAAAGTTCCCAGTATTTCACCAGGCCAGCACGACCACCACCTCTTCGGCCATGGGGGCGGCCGGGTCCGGCCTCGGACCCTGGAGGGTGCCCAGTGTTTCCAGTTGCCGCAGCAGGGCCGGCAGCGCGGCGGAAGGCACCCGGGCGGACAGGACGGCCCGGTCCGGGGTGGGCGCGGTCAGGAGGGTGGCGCCCGCCCCGCGCAAGGCCACTTCCACCTGGGCCCTGGCCCGCTGCGGATCCCGGGGGGCCAGCCGGAAGGCCAGGGCGCGGGCGGTCCTGGCCGCCGCACCGTCCTCTTCAGCCCTCATGCCCAGGGCCTGGGACCGGGCTGCGGACGGGGCCGCCGGGACGCCGGCCCGGGATCCCAGGACCAGGGTCTTGGACGGGGCGCCGGCCTGGCCCTGGACGCCCAGGGTACCCGCGCCGGGCGCCTGGGGTGGTTCCTCCGGCGTGAAGCTGGCCACCGGCGGGAGGGTCGCCAGATCCTTGGCCGCCCGGCGCCGGCCCGGGGGCGGCGGAGTGAAGGGGGTCTGCCCGGCGGTGAGGACCGGGGGCGGCGCGACCGGGGGAGCCGGCTGGGCTGTGGCGGCCTGGCTGCTGGGGGGACCGGAGACCCGCATGAGTCGATACCCGGTCAGGCAGACCAGCAGGAGACAGGCGGCCAGCAATACCGGGCGTAAAGCCAGAGGCAGCAGGCGGCGCCCGGCCACGGGGGGCTGGGCCCGGACCCGGGCCAGGATCTTCTCGGCCAGCCAGGGCGGGGGCTCCACCGGCCCCAGGGCCTTGATCCGTTCCAGGGTCAGGCGCAGCTCCTCCAGGGACTCCCGGCAGGCGGGGCACTGGCCCAGATGTTCCTGGAGCCGCTCCCGCTCGGCGGGTGTCAGCGCCCCGTCCAGCAGCCCGGAGATGAGTTCCCGGTACGGACGACAGCTCACAGACCCCCCCGCGCGTGCTTGAGGCAGTCCCGGACGCCCTCCCGGGCCCTGGACAGCCTGGATTTCACCGTGCCCTCGCGCACCTTCAGCAGCACGCAGATCTCCTCGTAGGTCCGCTCCTGCAGGTCCCGGAGCACCAGCACCTCCCGGAACGCCGCCGGCAGGGCCTGGACGCAGCCCTCCACCCGGGTGCGCAGCGCCTGCCGCTCCAGCAGTTCCAGCGGGCCGGGAGCCTGGGAGGGCGGATCCGGGAACACCGGCCCCTGGGCCGTGGCGATGGGGGCGTCCAGGGAGAACGCCTCGTTGCGGCGCCGGGACTTCAGCCGGACCAGGCGGTTCCGGGCCTGGTTGAGGGCGATGGCCGCGAGCCAAGTGGAGAACCGGGCCTCCCCGCGGAACCCGGCCAGGCCGCGGTGGGCGGCCAGGAAGGTGTCCTGGACCACCTCGCAGGCCTCCTCGAAGTCGCCGACCATGCGGTAGACCAGGTTCAGCATGGTCTTCTGGTGGCGGCGCACCAGCACCCCGAAGGCGTCGGGGTCGCCGTTCCGGCAGGCTGCAACCAGTTCCCCATCGTCCCCCTCCTCGCCCAGCCCCGGCTTCGGGTCATTGGACCGGGTCATGGCCGGAAAAGTTCCCACGGGGGCCCGCCTACCGGAGCCATTTCTGCCGCAGGCGGGCGAAATCCCCCTTCATCTCGGCCAGGTCCACCCACAGGTTCACGTAGTCGAGCCAGGCATGGTCGTCCCGGGGCAGGAGGTAGCCGAGGTCATCCTTGGTGTAGGTGTTGTCCGGGTCCACCGCGTAGAGGCGGGGATCCAGCTTCGCCGCCAGCATCGCCTCGACGTTGTCGGTGATCATGACATCCACCTCGCCGGCCGCGACCTTCTCGGGGATGCTGAGGTTCTTCTCGATCACCACCACCGTGGCCTTCTTGATGTTGGCGTCCAGGAACCGCTGGTTGGTGCCGCCGGGGTTCACGCCGATCTTCACCCCAGGCCGGTCGATGTCGGCCAGGGTCCTGAACCGGCCCTGGTCAGCGACCCGAATGAGGGGCGACTTCCCGGCCCGGAGGTACGGATGGGTCAGGCTGGCGACCTTCTGCCGGGCCAGGGTGCGGGTGATGCCACCCATGGCCAGGTCGTACTGGTTCTCCTGGAGCCCCTTCAGCAGGGTCGGCCAGGTGGTCTGGACCAGCACGAGGTTGACCCCCAGGGAATCCGCCAGCAGCTTCGCGGCATCGATATCGAGCCCTTCATACTCGTGGCTGGCGGGATTCAGGAAGGTGAAGGGCTTGTAATCCCCCGTCGTCCCCACCCGGAGGACCCCCTTCTGCACGATCTGGTCCAGCCGGGACCCGACCTGGGCCCGGGCCAGCCCGGGGGTGAGCAGGATGGCCACCCCCACCAGCCAGCCGCAAAGCGCTTTGGGAAACCGGAACGTCAGCATGCCCATGACTGGCTCCCGCGGAAATGTTTATGGCGGGATTATCGCCGATGCCAAAACCTGGTCAATGATAGGTTGCAAGTTTCCTGGGGCTCGGCCACTGGGGGCAGGTGGGAGGGCTCCGCGCTATTGGGAGGTTGGCCGCGGCACAACCATCGTTCAAGTCAGGAGCCACGGCACAATCACTGATACTTTTCAGGTCATTTTACGAGAAAATCCTGACGTTGGGTCCGATATTCCTAAGGCGTTCTATCTCGGCCTCATTGGCAACAATGCTGGCTATGAATTTCTGCGCAGCCAAATAGTCACCTTGTTTCATCACCACCTCGGACATGTTTTTCATAATTTCATCAATATTTTTTAATCGTTTAATATTTCGGAGTCTCCGGTTAATATCAATTGTTTCAAACATCCATCTCTCCTCCCTCCATGGAAAGAAATACGATGAATTTCTTCGTCAGAATTATGATTGATCATTCCCTCGATGGTCAGAGCTCAGGCTTGGTCCCGTTTGGGTGATCATGGGTTTCACTTGAGCCAAGGTGTAATTCAACCAGATATCCGTTTGTTTTCTCAGCTCATCCAATTGGGCACCACGTTCCAGATTAAGACGGATAAGCCTTGCATTTTCCTCAAATCCCGGTCCTCTACAGCAGAACATATCGCCTCCAGCCGGTTGTCTATTCCCCGAGGGGAAAGGGGGTTGAGCAGAATCACCCCGATATTTCCGGAATTTTATGAAAGGATGGCACATGAAGCGTCATCCCCTGGACCTCGCCTGAACCTTTATGGCTCTCTACAATAAGCACAACCTGTGCCGGGCTCATAACCTGGTAATGAATTATCAACTTAGGGATTCAAAAGAACGCAAAAAGGATGGGAACCTAAATCAAAACGATTAAAAACCCGCCCACAAATCATTCATTTTGAATGAGTCAAACTCGATCCCGCCAGTGTCTCAGGTCTAGGAGCCGGAGTCAGAACGCCCCCTGACGTAAGGAATGGTCAATGGCCCATAGGGAAGCACCGCCACGCTGGCCCCGGGGCCGAACCGCTCCATCATTTCCGCCAGGGTTCTGCCGGGATCGTCCGTGGGTTCGAGCTTCGCCTTCCGGACCGTCTCGTCGTCCAGCCTGGAATACAGGTAGCAGTCCGCCTTGAGCTGGATGATGGCCTGCACCTGGACCTGCCACTGGTCGAACATGCTGAAGGACGGGTCGGTGATCATGTCCAGCAGCGCCTGGGGCGTATCACGCATCTGAAGGATCTTCGCGTAGTTGCCGTGGTTCGGCACACCGTCGCAGCATTCCGAGGTGCTGATGATGGCGCCCCCCTTCTTCACGATCAGGGCCGCGGCGCTCATGCCCTTGATCGTCTGGTAGAGATTCTGGTCCAGGGGGTAGCCGGAGTTGGTGGTGATCACGATATCGAACGGTTCATCAACAGCATACATCGCACTTTCCCGGACGAATTCGCAGCCGATCCGGTGCGCCTTGATCACGTCGCCGGCGAAGACGTTGGTGATCTCCTTCTTGCCGTTCAGGGTCACATTCAGCATGAAGTCGGGTTTCGCCATCAGGCAGTTCTGGGCGGCGGAGTCCTGCAGGATGTTGCCTTTGAGCACGCCCCAGGTGCTGTTCGGATGGCCGATCATGAGGGCGTTGTGGAAATCCAGGATGGTCTTGATACCGGCGATGCCGGGCTGGATCCCCTTGGGCCCCCCTGAGAACCCCGCGAAGAAATGCGGTTCGATGAATCCGGTCACGATCCTGAAGGTCGACTCCACGTAGGTCTTGTTCAAGTACACTTCGGAACCATAGGTGTTCCGGCCGACGTGGACCAGCTTCGTGTCGTCGAAGGCGTCATGGTTCTCGATCCTGACCGTGTCGACGACTTCCTGTCCCAGCATCTGGACCAGTTCTTCCCTGGTATTGGCGCGATGGCTGCCAAGCCCGTTGATGATCACGAAATGTTCTCTGGGCACATGGCTGAGTTCCTTCAGCAGCCATGGGACCAGTTTCTCGTTGGGCGTCGGCCGGGTGATGTCCGAGATGACGATGGCGACCTGGTCGGCCGGTTTGACCATGGCCTTCAGCGGAGGTGTGCCTGTGGGATTCCTCAGTGCCTGGGCCACCGCCCCTTCCTCGTCGGGAAGCCCTTCCAGGTGTCTGGGTTCGATGACGTGCGCAGCCCGGGGCACGGACATGCTCATCCCCGTTCTTCCATAGGCGAGCTGGACTTTTTTCATTTTCCCTCCTTTTGCGGGCAAGCCTGTGAACGGAGCTGTCGAGCACCCATTCTATGCCTGTACCGACGCTGCCGGATTCCCCTTGAGGGGTTTTCCGGAGGAACGGCCCGAAGCGAGGAGGCAAACCATGCTGGGGCTCAAGTAATTGTCGAAACGTGACGATAGGAAGGTATAAAATGGCTAAGAGCCGCCCTGGGTTGGTGCCCCAAAGGGGTTCGGTATGGCCTTTTGGCAAGGAGTTGGACCCTCGACGCGTTCCAAGCCCTGATGGCTGGGCCAATCACAAACTCAAATCCCGGTTTAACCC
>PLUC01000146.1 GCA_003165415.1 Holophagaceae bacterium | reverse complement strand
GTTGCTTCAGTCGGGAAATCGGTTTTTCAAGATCTATTTCCGGCCAACCTGCTTGGCTGTGGCATAGGGTTTTCCGAAGGACCGTTCCCACAGACGAGGCATCCGGGTTCTGGTATCGGGAACCCTTTCCGGCTCCAAGAGTGGGTGCCATTCGGGCCCTGCTCAGGCTTGACATGGTTCTCCTGGAGTGTTCACTCCTTCTGGAAACGACCCTTGCCCACCCTGGCCGTTTAGCGTGAGAACGCGCTCCACCGCCGGCGAGAGAACAGGTGGATGATGGCCACGAACAGGGCGGCGCCGATGATGGACCACAGGATCGGGAAAGGATGGCGATCGATGGTGACTACGAAGGGCTCCGGAAGCTTGGCCGCGCGGGCAATCCAAGGCCCCACCAGGGCACCGATGAAGCCCAGGGCCGTGGAGACGATCAGCCCGCCTCGGGCGCTGCCCGCGATCGCCTTGCCAATCGCGCCGCAGACTGCTGCGATCAGAATGAGGATGATCAGTCCTGTGAGGGACATATTCATGAGTTTGTCCTTTCGGCAGAGGGGATAGCTGGAGTGTCCGAAGCCCTCGGGGCAACGGAAGGCCACCCAGGAAGACTAAGCAGTTTCTAGGCCAGTTATTAATATTAATTAGAATCAGCCATTTAAATATTCGCCGGGACGGGCTGGACTGGGTGTGGCAATCAGAATGGAGGAGCTCATGGCCGTCACGCTCTCCTTCGCTGATCGCCCTGAGGATCTTCAGGCCCGTCTCCCCGGACACGTCGGAGATGATATTCGCGAGTTGAATGTTCATCTGGGTCAGGGCCTTTTGCATGTGCTGGACACTCCGCCTGGAAAAGGCTGGCGCGTTTCCCACACTGTCGTCTGACCTTGAAATCAAGCCTGTCTGCCATTTGCGGCCTTGCAGGCCGGGGGATCTTCCCAGCAGGCCTTCCCGGACCCGACATGACAGCTACGATGACAGGTGCGCACCTCCTCCGGCCAAGGCGAGGCGACCCAAATCCCGGGATTTGCCCCAAACTGAAGGCATGCCTCTCACCCTCCGCCAGCAGGCCGCCCGCATCCTCAGCGAAGCTGGCTGGGATCTTGCGCCGCCCCCCATCGTGTGGTCCCCGCGAATGGCCCGCTGTGCCGGGCTGTTCGTGGTGGAGCGGGACAGCCGCAAGGTCTGGCACCCGGAGATCCGCCTCTCCATCCCGCTGCTGCGGCGCCGGGACTGGCCCTGGCCGGTGCAGGTGGTGGGCTGCAACTGCCGCAACCCGGAGGAGGTCATCCGCCGGATCCTGGAGCACGAGCTGATCCACTACAAGCTTTGGAAGGAAGGCGCGGATTTCGGCCACACCGGCCGCTTCCGCGAGCTGGCCTGGGGCGCCTTCAACCACCAGAGCATTACCCACGGCATCGGCGACGGGGAGTAGGGCGGGATCCCAGACGCGCCGGAGGTGCGGTGATACCGTCTTGATCGGGAGAGGTGAGGATTTCATGAAACTGAACCGCTCAAGCCTGTTCTTGACCCTTCTGTTCCCTGGCATCCTGGCCGCCGGGGACGTCGGGCCCGCCGGGGTCCGGCTCGGGGCCCGCTACGACGCCATGGACGTGGAGCACCACTGGCTCCCGGGCCGGCCCGTGGACTGGCGCACCGGCGACCCTGACGGAAGGACCAGCAGAGGCTACCCGACCCATTGCGACTACTTCGTGGAATCCACCTGCGAGCGCCTGGGGGTGTTCATGCCCCACCTGGGCGTTTCCGCCAATGACCTGGCCCGCTGGCTGGCCAAGGACGGCGCGGGGCAGGGCTGGAAGCCGGTGCCGTCCCCCTTCGAAGCCCAGCGCCTGGCCAACGCGGGCCAGGTCGTGGTGGTGGCCTACGCCACCCCGCCTCCCCACGAACTGGTGCCCGGCCACATCGCCCTGGTGCGCCCCTCCGCCAAGTCCGACGAGGAGATCCGGAAGGAAGGCCCGCAAGTGGTCCAGGCAGGCGGCCGAAACGCCAATTCCACCCCCCTCAAGACCGGCTTCCACTTTCACCGCGAGGCCTGGAAATCCGCGGACGATTTCCAGGTCCGTTTCTACGTCCACACCCCCCCCGACGGGAACTAGACTCCAGGTCCGGGCTTTGCCCGGGCATATCAGCCGCCGCCGCCGGCGGTCTTGAGCAGGCGCTTCTCCGAGAGGCGCAGCCAGTGTTCCACCGCCAGCACCGCCTCGCCCTGGCGGGTGCGCTGGAAGTGGCCCAGGAGATGCCTCAGGGTGCGCGGGATGGCCGGCGCGAAGTGGGCCTTGTTCTGGTGCACCACCTGGTGGGCGAAGGTCCCGAGGGCCTTGAAATTGCGCTGGATGGCGCTCAGGTTCAGCTCCTCCCAGAGCAGGCTCTCGCTCCAGCCCAGCTCCTCGCGCACGCCGTTGATCAGCACCTCCCTGGCCTCCTCGGACCAGTCCCAGTAGCCGTCGAACAGGATCGAGGCCAGGTCGTAGGTGGCGGCGCCCTTGCGCGCGTCCTGGAAGTCCAGGGTGATCAGGCGGTCGCCGTGCACCATCAGGTTGCGCACATGGAAATCCCGGTGGACCAGGAAATGGGTCCGGGAATCCAGGCCCGCGTGGATTTCCTCCATCATCCGGTCCAGCCAGAGCGGCGGGTCCTTCTGCAGGAACTCGGCGAAGAAATTCACTTTGCAGTAGTTCCACTCGAACTGGAACTTGGGCTGGTCGAACCGCCGCAGCATGAAGAAGGCCCGGGCGGGAGCGGCCTCGGTGAGCAGGCCGAGCCAGGTGGCCATCTGCTGGGCGGCTTCCTGGGCCCACTGCAGCTCTTCTTCGGGATGGGCGGTGAGCCGCATCTCCAGGGTGGTCCGGCCCAGGTCTTCCAGCAGCATCGCCCGCAGTTCGTCATCGTACTGGATGATGGTGGCCACCCGGACGACGGGGTCCAGGTAGGCCTGCAGGGCCCGGTACTCATAGTAGGAGTCGTCCGCACTGGCGGGGTCCACGGGCGGGTAGAGCACCACCAGGGCGCTGCCCAGCAGGGGGTGGTCCACCCGGAAATACTGGCGCATGCCGGCATCACCGCTGAGCGCCTGCGGATTGGCGCAATCCCATCTCTTGAGGGCGACCTGCAGTCGGTGATCCATGGGTTAAGTCTATAGCGCCAGTCGAACTTGGTGACGGCCTTCCTTGAACCATAATGCATTTTGATCCGAGACCGCCGGCGGGATCTCGGCCCCGGGGCCGAGCACGCAGCGCTCCAGCCTGCCCCCGGGAAGGGCGGTGGGGTGGACATAGCAGCCGGCCAAGCGCCCTTCTGCCTGGGGGGCGTGGATCCGGGCGGCTTCGATGAGCTGGTCCGGGGTTCCGATCTCCAGGCAGGGGAAGGGGTCCACCACCACCCCCATGGCCCGGTCCAGGCGGGTCAGGATCTGCGCCTTGACGTCCACGGGGCCCTCCGTGCCCAGCAGGGCGAGGGCCCGGGGCCCCCACAGGGCGGCGCCCCAGAAATGGTAGGGGCCCTCCCCGGTCTCCCCCGGCGGGAGGATCCGCCCCGTGCGGGAGAGCCAGACCGGGTTCCAAGGACCGCCGGGGTGGGGCACCAGCAGCCAGCTCAGGTCGGCCCGCAGCCGGTGGTGGGCTTCCAGGAAGGTGGACCAGGGCGCGTCGGCCAGGATGTCGCCGTTCCACACCGCCAGGGGCTCCGCGGCCCGCCCGAGGGCATGGCGCAAGCCGCCGGCGGAGCCCAGCAGCAGGGGTTCCCGGAAGATCTCCACCCCGGTCCCGGCCATGGCCGTTTCCAACAGGTCGGGCCTGTGGTGGGCATTGCAGGCGATGGTGCCAAAGCCGGCCCGCCTCAGGCTGTCGGCGCACCACTGGAGCAGGGGGCGCCCCCCCAGCGGCCAGACCGGCTTGGGCAGCACCTGGGACAGGGGCCCCATGCGCGTGCCAAGGCCGGCGGCGAGGATGAACGCGTCAATGGGCGGCTTCACGCCCGGCTCCTCCGGTCTGCTCGGTTGGAATCGGCTTGAACAGGAATTTCCGGGGCGCCATGCCGCGCATCTCCAGCACTCGGATGCGCCAGCCCTCGATACGCAGTTCATCCCCGGCCTTGAGGACGCGGCCCAGGCGCTCCTGGAAAAAGCCGCCCAGGCTCACGGAGCCGGCCTCAACCTCCAGGCGCAGGCCCAGGGTGCTCTCCAGCTGTTCCAGGGTGACCGTGCCCTGGGCCACCCAGGATCCGCCCCGGGTGCGGTGGAGGTTCTTCACCTCCCGGTCGAACTCGTCCTGGATTTCGCCCACCAGCTCCTCCAGCACGTCCTCCAGGGTCACCAGCCCGTCCACCCCGCCGTGTTCGTTCACCACCATGGCCAGGTGCTGCTTCTGCTTCTGGAAATCCAGCAGGAGATCCTGGATGAGCCGCATTTCCGGCACCAGGAAAGCCGGCCGGGCGGTGGCCCGGAGGTTCAGCTGCTCGCCCTGGTCGTTGAGGGCCCAGAGCAGCTCCTTCAGGTGGATGACGCCCACCACGTGGTCCAGGTCGCCGTCCACCAGGGGCAGCCGGGTGTGGGGGCAGGACCGGGCCAGGTCGAGGTTCTCCTTCAGGCTGCGGTGGAGGTCGATGTAGACGACCTGGGCCCGGGGGACCGCGATCTCCTTGATGGTGCGCTTGGAAAAATCAAATACGTTCTCGATGAGTTCCTTGTTGTCGGCTTCAAGTTCGCCACTGGCCTGACTCTTCACCAGCATCCGCCGGAACTCGTCCCTGGAGGGTGCCGGCTCCTCGGCCGGCAGGTTCTCGGGATCCAGCCCCACCAGGCGCTCCATGAGGCGGGTCAGGGCCATCAGGATCCAGGTGACGGGGGCGATGGCCCGGGACCAGAACAGCAGCGGGCGGGCGGTGACCAGGGCCACGGTGAGGGAGGAGCGGATCGCCGCGCCGCGGGGGAGCAACTCCGCGAGCACCACCTGCAGCAGGGTGATGGCCAGCAGCCCCAGGCCGGTGCCCAGGAGGACGGCCAGCTTGGGCCAGGGCAGGAACCCGAACCAGGACTGGAAGCCGCGGACGAACAGGCTTTCCCCGGCGGCGCCCAGGGAGATGGTGAGCAGGGTGATGGCCACCTGGATGCTGGAGAGGTGCCGGCTCAGGTGCCGGTGGACCTCCAGGGCCAGGGCGGCCCGGGGGTCGGTGTCCAGCATGGCTTCGAGCTGGGTAGAGCGCACCCGCACGGCGGCGAACTCCGCCGCGACGAAGCAGCCGGTCAGGAGGATCAGCAGAGGGGTCGCGATCAGGGAGCCTGCGTGCATCGCTAATTCATCTCAGTTTTGGCAAACTCCAGCGCCTGTCGCGTTTGTCCTTCCAGGTCCTGGAGCCTTTCGATCACCGCCAGCAGCCGGCCGGAGCGGCTCTCGAGTTGCCCGTCGGCTTCATGCTTTTCCTGCTCCAGGAGCTGGATCTGCTCCCGCTGGGCGTTCAGGGCTTCATCCATGCGTCCAAGCCGGGCCTCCCGGTCGTCGATGGCCGCCAGCAGTTCCATCTGCTGGCGGTCATGGTTGACCTCCTGTTCGGCCAGCTGCTTCTGCAGATCGGCCACGGTGAGTTCAAGCTGTTCCCTGGCGCCGAGGTTTTCGCCGCGCTCCGACTCCAGTTGCTCCCGCGCCTCGGCCAACTGGGCCTGGAGGAGCTGGTTGGATTCCATCATGTCCATGATCTGCTGGGTCTGCTCCCGGAGCTGGCCCCGGGTCTCCTCCTCCTGCCGGCGCAGGTCCTCCAGTTCCCGGCCGGACCGCATCAGCGCGCCGTCGACCTCCGCCAGCCTGGATTCCAGGTCCATGGCCAGCTGGTTCTTCTCCTCGAACAGTCCCTGGGCCGTCTCCCCGGCCCGGGCCAGTTCCTCCACCTCGCGCTGCTTGCGCTCCAGGTCGTCGCTGGTGACCACCAGCTTGGTCTCCAGATCCTTGACCCGGGCTTCCAGCAGTTCGACCCGTCCGGCGTCCTTGGGGATCGGCGGGACCTTGGGGATGACCTGGGGCGGCAGCGGCGCCATGGGCCGGCTGATCCCGAGCAGGGTGGCGACCGGCACGGGGGTGGGCTGGGGTGGGGTGGGCTGCGGCGGGGCCGGCGGGGGCTGGGGCGGGAAATGGTGGGGGACCGTCTCCACTTCCAGTTCGCTCCTGAGGCTCTCCAGCCATTCGTCCCCGAGGTCGCCGCCCAGATCGCCCAGGGGGTTGTCCGGGTCCACCAGCTTCAGGGGCACCAGCGGGGTGAGGGCCGAAACCAGGGCGTTGGGGCGCATGGGCTTGTGCAGGTACAGATCGGCCTTGCCCTTGAGGCTCTGATGGCGGGCGTATTCCTCCTCGGTGGCCTTGGCGCTGATGAGCGCCACCTTGAGCTCCGCCAGGAGCGGGCTGCGGCGGATGGCGGAGCACAGGGAATAGCCCTTGTTCTCGGAAGCCTCCACGCAGAGCAGGATGGCCGTGAAACCGCCAGCCTCCAGGTGGGCGAGCGAACCCTCGGTCCCGTCCCGGAAATCCACGTCAAACGCAGATTCCAGGGAGGCCTTGTGGTCCTGGAGGAATCTCCGATCGCTATCGACGACGAGGAGACGATGGCCCATGGTCAGTCCTTGCAAGTGGAACTTAACGATACCTCAATATGCCGCCTGGAAAGGCTCCATTCAGCGGGGCGGGATGGCAAGGGTCGCCTGGGCGTTGCTCCGGGGGGACCGCACCAGGATCAGGATCGGTTTCTTGCCGCCGGCCTTTTTCATCTCCTGGTAGAAATCCTGGAGCCCCTCGATGTCGCGGGTGCCCACCGCGGTGATGACGAAGCCGACCCGGAGGCCCGCCTCCTGGGCGGCGGCGCGCGGGACCACCGAGGTCACCACGACCCCCTGCCAGTCGGCACTGATGCCGAACTGGTGCCGGTTGACGGGGGTCAGGCCCTCCACGGAGAAGCCATAGGCCCGCTCCAGGTCCACCGTCCTGCCGTCCTGGGGACTGTTCCGGGGCGCCTCCTCCTCGTTCCCTTCCTCCTCGGCCTCCACCTTCACCATTTTTTCCCGGTCGCCCAGCACAGCCTTGAGCTCCCTGGTCTTCCCTTCCCGGAACACCGTGATCTTGACCGAATCCCCGGCCCGGTGGCTGGAGATGGCGCCCACCAGGTCCTCCCCGTTGGTGATCCGGGTGCCGTCCACGGCGGTGATCACGTCCAGGCGCTTGATGCCGGCCTTGTCGCCGGGACCGCCGCGCACCACTTCCGAAACCACGGCACCCTCCTGGATCCCCAGGGAGTCCTGGAAGGCATTGTCCAGGTCCTTGGTGCCGACGCCCAGGTAGCCGCGGCTCACCGGCCTGCCGCTGCGCAGGTCCTTGAGCACCAGGCTGATCTTGTCAACGGGCACCGCGAAGCCGATGTTCTGCCCGTCCGGCCGGATCGCCGTGTTGATGCCGATGACCTCGCCCTTGAGGTTCAGCAGGGGGCCGCCGGAGTTGCCGCGGTTGATGGCGGCGTCGGTCTGCAGGAACGACTCCAGGCCCGGGCCGGAAATCTGCCGGCCCTTGGCGGAGATGATGCCCTGGGTGACGGTGTGGTCCAGCCCCAGGGGGTTGCCGATGGCCACCACCCACTCGCCCACGCGCATGGCGTCGCTGTTGCCCAGCTTGGCGAAGGGCAGGTGCTTGGCGTCGATCTTGATGAGGGCGATGTCCAGTTCCTTGTCCCGGCCCAGCACCCGGGCCTTGAAGGTCCGGCCGCTGGAGATCTTCACTTCGATGGAGGACTCGCCGCCCTTGATGCCCTCGATGACGTGGTAGTTGGTGAGGATTTCCCCGTCCGGAGAGATGAGCACGCCGGAGCCGCCCGCCTGGATCCGCTGTTCATCCTCCAGGGGGCGCCTGGAGCCGGGCCGCTGGGGCCCGAAGAACCAGTTGAAGAAGTCGTCACTGAACGGGGAATCGTTCTCGCCCCTGGACCGGTTCTTGACGAAGCTGGTGTTGAGGATGGACACCACCGTGGGGTTCAGCTTCTCCGCCACCTCGGCGATGGGCGGAAGGCCCTCCATGCCCTTGCCGGCCACCATCACCGGCATCTCCTCCTGGGCCTGGGCCACCCAGCGGTAGCTGAGGCCCATCCCCACCCCCATGCAGACCAAAGCAAAGACTGAAAGGATGATTAGCTGTTTCACCTGGCGGTGCATTTTCAACCCTCTTCGCTGGTCCCAGGCCGGGGCGGATGACTGGTCCTATATGTTGGCATGATTCTTGGAATCCAGCCCATGCGGCACCCGGCACTTCCTGCTATCCAAACCCATGGCGACCAGCTATTCTAATGGATCCAACGGCGGATGTAGCTCAGTTGGTTAGAGTACTGGATTGTGATTCCAG
>PLUC01000004.1 GCA_003165415.1 Holophagaceae bacterium | reverse complement strand
TTATGTGCAGTAACCCGTTATGCGGAGCTCCGACGAGTGCAGGCGAAGAAGCGAAATAAATTCAATGCTTAGATTTGGGAAATGCATGGACAGCTTTGCATAATTGGGGTTCCCTCCGGGTGGGTCGGGTGGACCCGGCCCCGTCAACTGCGGAGGGCAACATGCTGGAGCAATACTTTAAGGCGCAATACGCTCTTGTTCACGCTCGGCCCGGCCTTGTCGGACCATTTCTTGGCGGTTTCGCCGAGTTTCTTGAAATCGAGGGGTTCACGCCCTTAACGGTGGGCAGATACCTGCGGGCAGCTGCTCATCTCGGAGCGTGGATGGAGTCCAAAGACATTTCCATCCCGGACTTGGATGACACGGCAATCGGCGGTTTCATCCAACACTTGGCGGGCTGCACGTGCGTGAAAGCTCGTGGCCACCATAGCGTCAAGAACAGAAATGCTCGCGCTGGAGCTTGGAAATTCCTTGCTCACCTCCGCCGCCGGGGTGTCGTCCCACCAAATCCCCCATCGGATGTCGATTTGCCCGATCTGATGGAGGAATTCCAGCATTGGATGCTCTTTCAACGTGGGGTGGCGGCCTCGACCATGGCCCAATACCACCCAACCATCGTCGGCCTTTTGAAGGAAGTTGGGGATCCAGCCCAGTTCACCCTTGACGCCCTGCGAAGGTTCGTAGCGGAGCGCACGGTTCAGTTCGGCCCAGAGTCCGGAAAATATATCCTATCCAAGGTCCGGATGTTTCTCCGGTTTCTCGCAGGGCAAGCCCAGTGCGATGCTTTGCTCGTGGACGCGATTCCCCCCATCGCCCACTGGCGGTTGGCTTCATTGCCCGCCTACTTGGCTCCAGGTGAAGTGGAAAAGATCGTCAGTGCGCCTGACCTTGCGCGGTCCGTTGGATTGAGGGACCGGGCGATTCTCCTTCTGCTCGCGCGGCTTGGGCTTAGAGGGGGCGATGTCATTCATTTGCGGCTGGATGACATCGACTGGTCTGCCGGGACCATCGCCATCAACGGCAAGGAGCGGCGTCCGGGCCGACTTCCCCTCCCCCAGGAGGTCGGCGATGCCATCCTGGACTACCTCTCCAGGGGGCGTCCACGGACGAATGCCGAGCAGGTGTTCGTGACGATTCGGCCCCCCCATGGCCCGCTTCTGAATTCGTCATCAATCTCAGATCTCGTCGCCTCTGCCGCCAAACAGGCAGGGGTTGTGCTTCCTCCCGGGCAGATGGCCCATGCGCTTCGTCATTCCTTGGCAACCGGATTGGTGAGGAGCGGTATCCCATTCCAAGTCATCCGCACGGTACTCCGACACCGCAGTGATGACATGACCGCCCACTACGCGAAGGTGGATGTGCTCTCATTGCGGAAGATTGCGCAGCCATGGCCATTGGGGGTGAGGCCATGCTGACGGAATCTGTCCACGCCTACCTTTCCATCCGCCGAGCTGGGGGATTCACCCTGCACGCCGACGAACACCTGCTCCTCAATTTCGCCCGATATGCCACGGAGAGGGGCGAGGATCATGTTCGGACCACCACGGCTATCGAGTGGGCGGCAGGGGCCAAGTCTCTCAGGCAATGTGGGATCCGGCTCAGAACCCTCACCCGGTTTGCGCGCCATGTGCGGGCTGAGGATTCGGAGCACCAGCTTCCTCCCGACCACGTCTTTGCGGCCCCCATCTACCGCCGACTGCCGCATATCTTTGAACCGGAGGAGATTTATCACATCCTAGAGGTGGCGGGAAAGATGGGCCCAGCGGGTTCCCTCCAGCCATGGACTTACCAAACCCTGTTCGGACTGTTGGCGTCCTGTGGGCTGCGGGTTTCCGAAGCGATCGCCTTGAAGGTCGAGGACATGACCGAGGATGGCCTCATCATCCGGAACACGAAGTTCCGGAAGACCCGGCTCGTGCCCATGCACGAGACGACGGAAGGCGCGATGAAGGAGTATGTCAAGCTCAGGCAGATGGCGGGGGGCTCCACCAATCACTTCTTCGTCTCACCAGAGGGGAAGCCCCTCCGCTATCCAACTGTAAGCGAGAACTTTCTGAAGATCCTTCGAGAGCTCGGGCTACGCGGGGAAAAGGGGCAGCCGGGACCCCGCCTCCATGACCTGCGCCACACGACCACCGTTCGGGCCTTGGAATCCTGCCCGCACGACCAGGTCGCCAACCACATACTTGCCCTCTCGACCTATCTCGGACATTCGAAGTTGGCGAATACCTACTGGTATATCCACGCCACCCCGCAACTCCTAGCCGGCATCGCAGACGCCTGCCAGGCCCAGCTCGAAGGGGGAATGTCATGACAACCCCCATCGCACCGCACATCACCGCGTTCCTCCGCGAGCGGCTCCCCCTGGAACGGCGTGCCAGCCAGAACACCTGCGACACGTATGCCTATTCATTCCAGCTCCTCTTCCAATTTGCCAGCTCCCGGCTCGGGGTCCCACCATCCGGTTTGCAGTTCGAACAGGTCGATGCCCCATTGGTGATGGCGTTCCTGGAACACCTTCAGAACCAGCGCGGAAACAGCGGCCGGACCCGGAACGTGCGCCTGGCTGCTATCAAGTCGTTCATGCGGTACATGGAATACCGCCTTCCTTCAGCCCTTGACCAGATCCGCCGCGTGCTTGCCAGCCCAATGATGCGAACCGATGGCCGGGTCGTCCGTTACCTCACGACTGAGGAGCAGAAGGCCCTTCTGAATGCCCCCGACCCCAAAACCCGCGCTGGCACACGTGATCGGGCCCTCTGCCACCTAGCGGTTGCCGGGGGGCTTCGGGTTTCTGAACTCCTCGGATTGCGCATGGAGGATCTGACCTTTCGTGGCAAATACGTAGACGTGCTTATCCATGGGAAGGGCCGCAAGGAGCGCATCCTCCCCCTCTGGAAGGAGGTCGGCGACAGCCTCCGGGCCTGGATCGCGATCCGGGGCAATGCCAGGGCACCCGAATTGTTCCTGAATTCCCGGAACGAAGCACTGACACGGTCTGGCGTGGCTTTCATCCTGCGAAATTACCAGTCAGAAGCCCTTCTAGTATGCCCGTCCCTCAAAGGGAAACGCATATCGCCCCATGTCCTGCGACATTCTTGTGGCATCAACGTGCTCCGTTCGACGGGCGATATCCGAAAAGTGGCCCTGTGGCTTGGTCACGAACGAATGGAGACCAGCGAAATCTATGTTGCCGGTGACCCCAACGAAAAACTGGAAATCCTCAAGGCTGTCGTCCCACCGAGCCTTCGCCCGGGGAAGTTCAGCCCCCCGGATGCCCTCATCGCCTCTCTGAAGGCTCGCTGATTATGCTCAGCCAACTGCGCCGGTAACCCATTCCCTCCGAAGCGGCCACCCTGGTAGCTCCGCATAATGGGTTACTGCGCATAAACGCTATGGCCCAGGAAGAGCGGGTGGACTTCCTGGTGAAAGGCAACCCAGCGCATGTGCGCTGGAACTGGCTGGAAGAGGCCGAGGCCCTTTCCGGTCGCGCCTGGACGCGCATGGGCCGGAACCGCCGGGAG
>PLUC01000003.1 GCA_003165415.1 Holophagaceae bacterium | reverse complement strand
GCGCAGTAACCCGTTATGCGGAGCCCCAACGGGTGCAGGCGAAGAAGCGACATGAATCCAAGGCTTAGATTTACAAAAGACATGGACAGCTTTACATAATAGGGGTTCCCTCCGGGTGGGTCGGGCTGACCTGGCCCCGTCGACTGCGGAGGGGAACATGCTGGAGCAATACTTCAAGGCGCAATACGCGCTTGTTCAGGCCCGACCCGGCATTGCCGGGCCGTTTCTTGAAGGGTTTGCCGGACATCTTGAGACCGAGGGCTTCACGCCCTCCACCGTGGGCAGATACCTCCGGGCAGCTGCCCATCTCGGAGCATGGATGGAGGCCGAGGGCATTGCCCTCCCGGACTTGGATGACACGGTAATCGGCGGTTTCATCCAACACTTGGCGAGCTGCGCCTGCGTGAAGGCTCGCGGTCACCATAGCGTCAGGAATAGACCGGCTCGCGCTGGGGTCTGGAAATTTATCGCCCATCTCCGCCACCAGGATGTCGTCCCGCCAAGCCCACCATCAGATGTCGACCTGCCTGACCTGGTGGAGGCATTTCAGCACTGGATGCTCGTTCACCGCGGGGCAGCGGCCTCGACCGTGGCCCAATACCGGCCAACCATCATCGGGTTATTGAAGGAAACTGGAGGTCTGGGCCAATTCACCATTGACGGCCTGCGCAGGTTCGTGGCGGAACGCACCGTTCAGTTCGGCCCAGAGCATGGGAAAGAAATCCTTTCCAAGGTCAGGATGTTTCTCCGGTTTCTCGCTGGGCAAGGCCAGTGCGACCCTTTGCTCGTGGACGCGATTCCCCCCATCGCCCACTGGCGCTTGGCTTCCTTGCCTGCCTACTTGGCGCCGGGAGAGGTGGAAAGGATCGTCGGTGCACCTGATATTGCGAAGCCTGTTGGATTGAGAAACAGGGCGATTCTCCTTCTGCTGGCGAGGCTCGGGCTTAGAGCGGGGGATGTCATTCATTTACGTCTGGATGACATCGACTGGCCTGCCGGGACCATTGCCATCAACGGAAAGGAGCGACGCCCCGGCCGACTCCCACTCCCCCAGGAGGTTGGCAATGCAATCCTGGACTACCTCTCCGGGGGCCGCCCACGGACGAATGCTAGGCAAGTGTTCGTTCGGGTCCGGCCCCCCCACGGCCCACTTCTGAATTCGTCGTCAATCTCCGATATCGTCGCCTTTGCTGCCAAACATGCGGGGGTCGTACTTCCCCCAGGGCAGATGGCCCATGCGCTTCGCCATTCCTTGGCAACCGGATTAGTGAGGGGCGGGGTTCCGTTCCAAGTCATCCGCACGGTACTCCGGCACCGCGGCGACGACACGACCGCCCACTACGCGAAGGTGGATGTGTTCTCCTTGCGGAAGATTGCGCAGCCATGGCCATTGGGGGGGGTGAGGCCATGCTGACAGAATCGGTCCACGCATACCTTTCCATCCGCCGGGCCGGGGGATTCTCCCTGCACGCCGACGAACGCCTGCTCCTCAACTTCGTCCGATATGCGGCGGAGAGGGGCGAGGATCATATCCGGACCACCACGGCTATCGAGTGGGCGGCAGGGGCCAGGTCTCTCAGGCAACGTGGAATCCGGCTCAGAACCCTCACCCGGTTTGCGCGCCATGTGCGGGCTGAGGATTCGGAGCACCAGCTTCCGCCAGATCACGTCTTTGCGGCCCCCATCTACCGCCGACTGCCGCATATTTTTGAACCGGAGGAGCTCTACCAAATCCTGGAGGAGGCGGGGAACCTGGGCCCAGCGGGTTCCCTCCAGCCATGGACTTACCAGACCCTGTTCGGACTGTTGGCCTCGTGCGGACTGCGCATTTCCGAAGCGATCGCCTTGAAGGTCGAGGACATGACCGAGGACGGGCTCATCATCCGGAACACAAAGTTCCGGAAGACCCGGCTCGTGCCCATGCACGAGACGACGGAAGCCGCGATGAAGGAATACCTCATACTCAGGCAGACGGCTGGGGGCGGCACCGATCACTTCTTCGTTTCACCATGGGGGAAACCCCTCTGCTACCCGACCGTAAGCCGGAATTTTCTAAAAATCCTGCGGGGGTTGGGGCTGCGCGGGGAAAAGGGGCAGCCGGGCCCCCGCCTCCATGACTTCCGCCACACGACCACCGTTCGGGCCCTGGAATCCTGCCCGCCCGACCAGGTCGCCAACCACATGCTTGCCCTCTCGACCTATCTCGGCCATTCGAAGTTGGCGAATACCTACTGGTATATCCACGCCACCCCGCAGCTCCTGGCCGGCATCGCAGACGCCTGCCAGGCCCAGTTCGAAGGGGGAAGGTCGTGACAACCCCCATTGCACCGCACATCACTGCGTTCCTCCGCGAACGCCTCCCCCTGGAACGGCGTGCCAGCCAGAACACCTGCGACACTTACGCCTATTCATTCCAGCTCCTCTTTCAATTCGCCAGCACCCGGCTCGGGGTCCCACCATCCGGTTTGCAGTTCGAACAGATCGATGCCCTTTTGGTGATGGCGTTCCTGGAACACCTCCAGAACCAGCGCGGAAACAGCGGCCGGACCAGGAACGTGCGTCTGGCCGCCATCAAGTCGTTCATGCGATACATGGAATACCGCCTTCCTTCAGCCCTTGACCAGATCCACCGCGTGCTTGCCAGCCCCATGATGCGAACCGATGGGCGGGTCGTCCGTTACCTCACGACGGAGGAGCAGAAGGCCCTGCTGGATGCCCCCGACCCCAAAACCCGCGCTGGAACACGTGATCGGGCCCTCTGCCACCTGGCGGTTGCTGGGGGCCTTCGGGTTTCTGAACTCCTCGGATTGCGCATGGAGGACCTGACCTTTCGCGGGAAATATGTGGACGTGCTTGTTCATGGGAAGGGCCGCAAGGAGCGCATCCTTCCCCTCTGGAAGGAGGTCGGCGACAGCCTCCGGGCCTGGATCGCGATCCGGGGCAATGCCAAGGCACCCGAGTTGTTCCTGAATTCCCGGGGCGAAGCACTGACGCGGTCTGGCGTAGCCTTCATTCTGCGAAATTATCAGGCCGAAGCCCTGGGGGTGTGTCCTTCCCTCAAGGGGAAACGCATCTCGCCCCATGTCCTGCGCCATTCCTGCGGCATCAACGTGCTCCGTTCAACGGGCGACATCCGGAAAGTGGCCCTGTGGCTTGGCCATGAACGAACGGAGACCAGCGAAATCTATGTCGCCGGGGACCCCAATGAGAAATTGGAGATCCTGAAGGCGGTCGTTCCCCCCGGCCTCCGTCCAGGAAAGTTCAGTCCGCCGGACGCCCTCATCGCCTCCCTGAAGCCCCGCTGATTATGCACAGCTAGCCGCACCGGCAATTCAGTCCCTGCGAACCAGGAGTCCTGGTGGCTCCGCATAACGGGTTACTGCGC
>PLUC01000261.1 GCA_003165415.1 Holophagaceae bacterium | reverse complement strand
TCACCACCGGCATCGGCTGCATGTGCCCGGCCCTGGGCGAAGGGCGCTCAGTGGCCACCGCGCTGACCGCCTTGGCACAACAACCCGACGCTTCCGCGACAATCACCCGGACCTTGTTCGTGGGGCTCGCCATGATCGAGTCCACGGCCATCTATTGTTTCGTGGTCTCGATGATCCTCATTTTCGCCAATCCCTTCTGGAACCAGGTCATCAAAGCGGCTGGAAAGTGAACCCATGTTGATCGATTGGTTCACCATAGCTGCGCAAGCGGTCAACTTCCTGATCCTGATCTGGTTGATGAAGCGCTACCTGTACCAGCCCATCCTCCGCGCCATCGATTCGCGGGAGCAGTTGATCGCCGGGGAACTGAAAGACGCAGACACCAAAAAGGCCGAAGCCCAGAAGGAACGCGAGGTGTTCGAGCACAAGAACCAGATTTTCGACCGGCACCACGCCGCCCTGATGAGCAAGGCGGCGGACGAGGCCAAGGCTGAAGGTCAGAGGATCCTGGATGAAGCGCGGAAGGCGGCCGACGCATTGTCTGCCAAACGAGCCGAAACCCTGATCCAGGAAGCCCATGCACTCAACAAATCGTTTATTTCACGGGCCCAGCAGGAAGTTTTTGCCATTGCGCGCCAGGCCCTGACGGACCTCGCCGGGGCGAGTCTGGAAGAACGCATGGGCTCAGTGTTCATTGACCGCCTGGGGGCTCTGGACGCCAAGGCCAAGGCGGAACTCGCCGAGGCTCTCAAGACCGCCGCCGAGCCCGCGCTGGTTCGCAGTGCCTTTGAACTTCCAGCGGAACAGCGCGCAGCGATCCAGAAGGCGCTTACTGCGATGTCCGGTGCAAAGGCTCAGATCCGGTTCGAAACCGCCCCTGACCTGATCAGCGGCATTGAACTCACCACCAATGGACGAAAGATCGCATGGAGCATCGCGGATTATCTCACCTCGCTCATCAAGGGGGTCGACGATCTCCTGCAAAAGCAGGAACAACCGCCTACCAAACCCAAGCCAAAGCCAAAGCCAGCCAAGAAAACAACTGCCAAAGCGAGAAGCAAAACAACGCCTAAATCCAAAACACAATCCAAGTCCAAGCCCAAACATGATGAGCCTGGAACCGTGGCAAAACCCCAATGACCGTGAAACTAGAGAGCATTCAACGCGTCTATGACCACGCGATAGCCCAAATATCCGGGGTGCGGGAAGCCTTCACTCCGAACCTGGCTGCTCGGGAAGTGGGCACAATCACCAGCGTGGCTACTGGCATCGCCATGGTCTCCGGCCTCCCCAATGTGGGTTTTGAGGAACTGGTCAGGTTTCCGGGTGATCTGCTCGGAATCGCGTTCAATGTGGATGCTGATGAAATCGGCGTCGTGCTGCTCGGCGAGTACTTCCATCTGCACGCGGGCGATGAAGTCGAGCGCACCGGCCGGGTCATGGACGTGACCGTCGGCGACGGATTGCTGGGGCGCGTGATCGATCCACTCGGCCGGGCTCTTGATGGCAAGGGGCCCGTGGCCACCAGCGAACGACTGCCCATCGAACGACCGGCTGCGCCGATCATGGACCGCGCGCCCGTCACCGTGCCGCTCCAGACCGGCCTCAAAGTCATCGATGCGCTCATTCCCATCGGCCGTGGTCAGCGCGAGTTGATTCTGGGTGACCGCCAGACCGGCAAGACCGCCATCGCCCTCGACACCATCCTCAACCAGAGCGCCCAGAATGTCGTCTGCATATACTGCGCCATTGGCCAGCGCGCCTCCGCGGTGGCGAAGACCGTGGCCAACCTGCGGGAGAAGGGCGCGCTTGAGCATATCGTCGTGGTGGTGACCGAGGGCAACGACCCGCCTGGCCTCGCCTACATCGCTCCCTACGCCGCGACCAGCATCGCCGAGCATTTCATGGAAGCTGGTCGCGACGTGCTGATCGTCTATGACGACCTCACCCAACATGCCCGCGCCTATCGTGAACTTTCCCTCCTGCTGCACCGGCCGCCCGGGCGCGAAGCCTTCCCTGGCGATATCTTCTACATCCATTCGCGCCTGCTGGAGCGGGCGACCCATCTGGGCAAGGACCGCGGGGGCGGATCGCTCACCGCCCTGCCCATCATCGAGACCGAAGCGCAGGACATTTCCGCCTACATTCCCACCAATCTGATTTCCATCACCGATGGGCAGATCTATCTTTCCCCATCCCTGTTCGAATTGGGGGTGCTGCCTGCGGTCGATGTAGGCAAATCCGTATCCCGGGTGGGCGGCAAGGCCCAACGGGCCGCCTATCGCGCCGTGGCGGGCGACCTCAAGCTCGCCTACGCGCAGTTCGAGGAACTGGAGACCTTCGCGCGGTTCGGCGCCCGCCTGGATGAGGGCACCCGCAAGATCATCGAGCATGGGCGGCGAATCCGCGCCTGTCTGAAGCAGCCAGAACTCGCCCCGGTGTCCGTACCCGCCCAGATCACTGTCCTGCTCGCCTTGACAGCGGAACTATTTGACCCGGTGCCCCTTGACCAGATGGCGAAAGCCGAGTTCGCGGTGCGTGAGGCGGCGGCGACGATCCCGCCGGACGTGTGCTCACGCTTCGAAACCGCCGACAAGCTCAGTGACGAGGATCGGGCAGCGGTCATCCAGATCGCACGACTGGCCCTCGCGCCTTTCCAGCCCAAGCCGGAGGGGAAACCCGACCCCAAGGTTGATCCCGATCCGGAAACCGGCAAAAAAGGCGATCCCACGCCGAGCCCAGAAGCCAAGGAAGCCAAGACAGGGGCCAAACCCAAGGCGGCAACCAAGGATGCGCCATGAGCAACACCACCGCGAGCCTGAGCCGAAAGATCACCAGCGCTGGAGATCTTCAATCCGTCGTCCGCACCATGAAAGCCTTGGCCGCCTCGAGTATTGGTCAATACCAGGAATCGGTGCAGGCTTTGGCGGACTACTACCACACCGTGGAACTGGGGCTGGGCGCCATTTTCCGGCAGAACGAACCGACCAGCCCGGCAGGAGAAAGGAAGGCCGGGGAAGCGGGTGCGACCTGCGCGATCGTGTTCGGTTCCGACCAGGGCCTGGTGGGCCAGTTCAATGAAGTGGTGGCCGATTTCGCGCTCAAGATACTTGGCGATCTGCCAGGAAAACTGCGGGTATGGGCCGTAGGTGAGCGGGTCCAGTCGCGTCTGGCGGACACCGGCCTGGCTCTGGCTGGGACTTTTCCCGTGCCCAATTCGGTCAAGGCCATCACCCCGCTGGTCGGGGAGATCCAGATCAAAAGCGAAGCCAATCGGGCCAAGGGCGAGGTTACGCGGGTGTATGTCTTCCATAATCGCCCGAAGTCCGGGGCACTCTATGAGCCGGTCAGCCAGCGGTTGTTGCCGCTCGATGCGCAATGGCAACAGGCCTTGGCCAAAGTTAGTTGGCCGACCCGAGCCTTGCCCGAGATCATGGGGACCGGCACCACAGCCATGGGCGCGCTCATCCGCGAATATCTGTTCATCTCCCTGTTCCGGGCGTGTGCGGAATCGCTTGCGAGCGAGAACGCGAGCCGCTTGGCGGCGATGGAACGTGCCAATAAAAATATTGACGAACTGCTGGAGCAACTCCATGGCACTTTCCATCGTCTGCGTCAGAGTGGCATTGATGAAGAACTTTTCGATGTGATTGCCGGTTTTGAGGAATTGGCCAGGCCAGTGCCACATGGAGGTCCTACTGGTTCTGCTTCACCAGGTCGATCCTGAAATCCAAGAAGCAAAGGAGCTGATGATGCAAAAGGATTCTGCAACCCGTTTTCGATCAGACGAAACGCAGTTGGAACAGTGCCATTCATATATAAACACCCAAATTCAGCTGAAAAAGAACGGCGGTCCTCGCGAGAGCGCAAAGCCGCCTGGACCTGCCATCGCGATCTCCCATCAAACCGGATCAGGCGCCCACGAAATTGCAGCGATGCTTCCCAGGCTGTTACAGGCTGGGGAGACAAAAGGAATGGTCCCATGGACTGTGTTCGATCGGCATCTACTGGAGCAGGTGATCAAGGACCATCATCTTCCTCATGCCCTGATGGCGTTCCTTCCAGAGGATCGCCGTTCCTATCTCCAGGATGCGATCGACGAAATGTTCGGGATGATCCCCCCCTCCTGGGAGATTGTGCCGGAATTCACTGAAACCATTATGCATCTGGCCGACGCCGGACACGTGATCCTGGTGGGGCGAGGCGCCAATTTCATCACCACGCGATTGCCCAACGTATTTCACGTCCACCTGGTTGCCCCCCTGGTGAAACGTATCGAGCGAATGCAGCAATTGGAGCACCTGACGGCGGAAGAAACGGCCAAGGTCATCAACAAGGAAGACCGCGCACGGGGTCGCTACATGAAGGCCAACTTCCATGTGGGCATTGACGATGACTTGCTCTACCACCTGGTCATCAACACGGATCTCATTCCATGCCCCGATGCGGCGCGCTTGATCGCCGAGGTAGCGCTGAGAACGCTTCAGGATGGTGCTGGAGATTGATGGGTTAACCGGGCAGATCCCCTGACGGGACCCATGGTATTAAACCAAATCCAGGTTTCCCCGATCATTCGGGCCCCACTCCGGGATCAACCTCGTTTCTCTGTTCTAGATCATCTGGACCCAAACCATACGTACGCAGGAGATCCTTCAAGGTCACGATACCTTCCATTTTGTTGATATCACTACGGTCCACTACGGGCAAAAGGTCTAGTTTGGCCGCACCCATTCTTTCGAGCGCCCAGTAGAGGGAATGATCGGGGTGAACATGGGGGAAGGAACGCTCATCAAAAAGCTCATCCAGCCGTTTGTCGCCGGGGCCTTCCCTAACGGTCTTTTCGAGAATAGATGAATTGATCACACCTACCACCCCTCGATCACTGATCACCGGCCACGTCCGAAATTCGCTGGAACGCGCCTTCTGACCGGCCTCGGAAACAGTCATGTTTGCCGATAGTACCTCCGTTGCCGGGTGCATCGCTTGACTGACTGTGTATTGAGAACCCTCATGAGGCGTTTCCGAACTGGGCAAGTGAATTCCGTCCTGAAATGCAAGTGCGGAATAGATGGGGAATGGCTGTAGCCGCTTGGAAATGTAGAAGCTCACCAGATTTGAAATCATCAGCGGCACGATGACCATGTAGTCTCGCGTGGTTTCAAAGATCATCAGGACAGAAGTCATCGGGGCCCGGACGATTCCCGCGAAGAGCGTGCCCATGCCCACCAGGGCATAAACGCCAGGGGTAGCCGTAGCATTGGGGAGCATGTGGTGGGCCACCCATCCCACCGAACCTCCCAGCATCGCCCCAATGAACAAACTTGGCCCGAAAAGCCCCCCCGCATTCCCTGACGCATAGCTTGTGGTCACGGCCACCATTTTCAGGACGAGCAGAATGGCCAACAACTCGATCGCCATTCTGCCATTCAGGGCATCCCCAACATACCGGTATCCCACACCAAGCACCTCGGGAACGAACCAACCCATCACCCCTACGATCAGTCCTCCCGCCAGGGGCTGGAACCAGACGGTCTTGATGGGCAATTTTAAAAACCAGCCACGCATCCAAAGCAGGAGTTTGGTGAATGCAACAGAAACAAGACCGCCGGTCACGCCGAGGACCGCGTACACGCCAAACTCCCATGGGTGGATCAGTCGGTACTCCGGAACTTGGAAGAGAGGGGTATTACCCAGGAACAAGCGCAGCACCATCCAGGATGTCGCCGAGGCAAGCACAACCGAGCCAAGCACGGGTGCGTGAAGATCACTCATCACCTCTTCCAGCGCGAACAACACCGCGGCCAGGGGCGTATTGAACGCAGCCGCGATGGCGGCCGCAGCCCCAACGGGAATGAGCGCCTTCACTTTTTCGGGTCCGAGCCCAAGGTGCCGTCCCAAAAGGGAAGCTATGCCCGCGCCGACCTGGACGGAAGGGCCCTCCCGCCCAAGGGGGATCCCGCTGGCGAGCGTCACCGAAGTGCAGAAGAATTTTCCCAGAACCGTTCGCAGAGAAATATGACCTTCATGCACGAACAGCGCTGCTTTGGTCTGGGGAACCCCGCTGCCCCTGGCCTCGGGGAAGAACCGGAACAAAAGGAACCCCATGGCCAATGATCCCAACACAGGGAACAGCAACCTTCGCCAGGCTCCGCTCGCCACAGGGTAGAGTCGAAGCCCGAAGCGCTCCGTGACCAGGATGAAAGCGACAACGGCCAGACCGGTCAGGGCGCCGATCACAAGCGTCAGGACGAGAAAAACCTGCTCTTCCCGCTCATGGAGAATGGCCGCCCATTGCCTTTGAGGGTATTTCAAAAAATAAGCTAATTTAAGGTTCCCGGATTTCTCCATTTCTGAATGTTCCTTCCTGGCCACTCATCTAACACTCAAAAGGCTGGAACCCACGAGAGTCCAGTGAAATGCTACCACAGGGTTTGCGAGGCTTACTTCGCCTCAAACGGAATCTGTCGGCTACCCAACGACGCGCTCATTCAATTCGAAGTAAAGGGTGGCTCATTTTGATGATCTCGGCAGCTGGCCGGCCCGATGGAATGGTATAACTCTACTAAAAATCAAATAATTAGGGAATGGCACCAATAATGCTCGATGTCTGGTCCACAGGGAGCAAGCCATGGGATCACAAAATTTCATCATTCGGCCCATCATCTACTCGATTGTTTTTCCAGCGGTCGCTGGACTGGTGGGAATGCAATTCGGGTGCGATACCGTCAGGTCCTGGGAGACAAGACCTACCTCGATGACCTCGGCCTCCGATGTCCCGGCGAGCGAAGGGACAGTCAAGGCGACGGTTGGAGCCAACGGCAATACGAACCTCTACGTCCGGGTCAAACACCTTGCTCCCGCATACAAGGTGTATCCGGAAGCGACGGTCTACATTGTATGGCTCCAGCGTCCGGGTGAGCCCATCCAGAAGATCGGCGCGCTGACCTTGTCGGACAACCTGGAGGGGAGTCTCAACACGGAGACGCCGTACCGCCGGTTCACCCTCATCATTACCCCTGAGCCGGGCCGGCAAGTCGAGCAGCCCACGCACGAGCCTGTCTTCAAATCCGAGGTCGTCCGCGACGGCTAGCGCGAGATTCTGGAGCCCATGATGCACACTCTCCGCATGGAAAAAGTCCTATGCATCGTCGCAGTCAGCTTCCTGACCAGTTGCTGGAACAGTTCCAGCCCTATGGCGGAGCCTCCTGTGGAAACCTACCGGGTCCAGCCTGCCGCGGCGACCCTGACAGTGGGGCATGGCACCTCCTTTGCCGCCAAGCGTGATGGCAGATTGGCCTTGGACGTGGCTTGGCGCGTGCTGGAGCCGGGAGGTGGAACGGTGGATGGGACCGGGCAATACCAGGCCCCTGCCATCCCCGGCGTCTACACGGTCCAGGCGGGATTCAAGTACAGTGCGGGCCGGACCGCGACGGCCTCGGTGACCGTCGTGCCTCCGCCTGCCGGAGAAATCAGGGTCCCCCACGAGGTGAGGCCAGGAGCCGGGGACCTGGTGGCCAGCATTGCCCCGGTTCCAGGGTCGCACTACCTCTGGACGATCACCGGGGGAAAGCTGACCGGAGGGAGTGACAGCCCTGCCGTTTCCTTCCAGGCCGGTGCCGGACCCAAGCTGGTGTTGAGCTGCAGGGTGAGCAACGCGGCCGGGGATGCCTTGAATTCATCCCAGGAGGTCACGTTGGTGCGTGCAGTATCGCTTACCATCAGCCCCGCGGCCGTGACGATCACTGCGGAACGGACTATGAAGTTCGGCTTCAACCTTGCCGGCGGGACCACTCTGGACGTGGCCTGGAGCCTGGGGAAACCCGGTGCCGGGAGCATAGACGGCCTGGGGAATTACGTGGCTCCAACCGTGCCGGGTCTTTATTCGGTGCGGGTCACCTCCCTGGACGATCCCACCGAGACCGTCACCGCCATGGTGAAGGTCGTGCCGAAGCCCCCCGAAGGACTCACCGCGCCTGACTCCTATCAGCCAGGAGCCATGGATCTGCGCGCCAGGGTGCCCAAGGTGGACGGAATGACCTACGCCTGGGAGATCGAAGGCGGAACCATCATCAAGGGTTCCACCGCCTCCACCATGATATTCGATGCCGGGCAAGGCCCCAGCATCACCCTGCGCTGCAGGATCACCAACGAAGCGGGCGATACTTCCGCCACGAAAAAGACCATGAGAGCCGAATGATCCCTTCGCTTCACGCATCAAATGGGAATCAGGCCATCTGAATGGATGCAGGTTCATAAGGTTGAGGACTGATTTCCGAGATTAATTATTTGAATTGCAAAACAAATTTTATAATCTACCTTGTAATTGCCCCCACATTGAGAGGGATTTACAATGCCCTCCCTGACCATCTACGGAACACCGGAAGACCGGATAAAGATCGAAGGCGAATTCCAGGAGGAGGTGGACGCCTATGAAATGGAGGAGGGGGCCTTCCTGGCGCTAAGCGACGGCACCTTGATGACCATAGCCATCGACCAAGGTGGGGTCTGGCGGATCGCTCCCGTCAGCGTGGGAATGGAGACAGCGTTGGAAAGGCTGGAGGGCACCATGGATTCCGAAAGGGAATCCGACCGGGTTACGGTCACCAACCCGAAAGTTCCCTTCAGATGGGTGCTCCTGGGTGCCGTTCTGGCCGGCCCCCCTGGATTTTCGGAAAGGGAAAGCGAGTGATCTCGGCTTGATGGTGGAATGATTCGCCGAACCGACCAGGGCCCTTCGTCAAAAGCTGATGCCCACTCCGAGTGTCCACAACCGTTGGAACTCCTGGCCCGATCCTTGAGTGTTCAGGTAGGCGCCCAGATTCTGCACGGAGCCTTCCTGAACCGGATGATCCTTGGTGAGGGCCGCCTGATAACTGGCAGCGAGATAAGGCCTGGGTTCGAGCGATGGCAGCACCCAACGGGTTCCCATACGCAACCATGGTCGTGCGAGATTCTTGTCCTGGGAATAACCGGCGCCTTCGAATCGATAAGATTGGAAAGGTTCCAGGACACCCAATTCTCCAGCGAACCCGGTGAACGGAAACCAGAACTGGGCATTGACCCCTGCGCCCTCAAGAACCTGGCGGAAAGGATGAAACTGGACTCCAGCACGGTGGTGGGGATCGTGGACCGGCTGGTGGTCAAGGGGCTGGTGGTGCGCAACCCCGATCCCCAGGATCGGCGGCGGATTTCCCTGGCGCCGACGGGCAAGGGCGAGGAGATCCTGAGCGCGGCGCCCCACCCGGCCCAGGGCCATCTCCTGGTGGGCCTGGAGGGCATGGACCGCAGGAAGGTGGAGAACCTGCACGAAGCCCTGGACACCCTGGTGGGCGTCCTGGAGGCGGAGCACCTGGAGGCGCTCTTCTTCTTCGCCAAGGAGTGATCAGCGGATGTGCCGGAACAGCCTTCCCAGTAGCCGTGACCACCATAGGACCCGGGTCGTCAGGCCCTTGTTGCGCGGGGTGAACCTGGCCTCGATCTGTTCGATGTCCTTGCCCAGCTCCACCCGGAGGGATTCGGATTTGGCCGTGGAGAGCACCTGGGAGGGGTAGACACTGCGGTGTCCGGTCATCAGGAAGCTGATGACGCAGGCCACGGTTGCATAGGGCGCGATGGCCGGGCCGAACAGTTCCATGGCCAGGATGCTCGCCGCGATGGGGGTGTTCGCCGCGCCGGCCAGGACCCCGACCATCCCCATGGCCGCGAAGGTGGCCGGATTCAATCCCATCCAGGAGGCGAAGGTTGAGCCAGCGGCGGAGCCCACGAAGAAGATCGGGGTCACGACGCCGCCGCTGCCGCCGAAATTGAGCGTGATCGAGGTGAACACCGGCTTGAGCAGGAAGGCGTACCATGGGATCCGGCTCCCGCTCAGGCACGCCTCGACCGTGTCCAGCCCCAGCCCCAGGTAGCGGGCCGAACACACCAGCGCCAGGAGCACCAGGGCGGAGCCGCCCACCAATCCCTTCAGTGGCTCCCAGATCCGCAGCCGTCCGGAAACGTTCGCTCCCACCTTCAGGATCTCGATGAGCATGATCGAGCACAGGCCGAAGAACACGCCCGCCAGGACAACCTGGAAGAAGAAGCCCTCGGTGAAGACCGGCACGACCTTGACCGGGTGGTAGAAGTAGGCGATTCCCAGCGCGGAGGAGATGTGGTAGGCGGTGATCCCGGCGATGAAGGAAGGCAGCAGGACTTCGTACAGGATGCCGCCCACGAACAGCACCTCCACCCCGAAGATGGAGCCCGCGATCGGGGTGCCGAACACCAGGGCGAACCCCGCGCTGATGCCGCAGATGACCAGCTTCTTGCGGTCATGCTCGCCGAACTTCAGCCACCCGGCCAGGATCGAGGCGATGCCGGCCCCGATCTGGGCGCAGGGACCCTCCTTGCCCACCGAGCCGCCGATGCAGAGGGTGACCAGGGTCGCCGCCAGCTTCACCGGGACCACCATGGGCTTGATCCGGGCGCCGTGCTTGTGGATGGCCTCGATCACCTTCTCCGTTCCGTGGCCCTGGGCGTCCGGGGCCAGGTACTTGACCATCAGAGCGCTCAGGAACAGAGCCGCCGGGAGCAGCAGGAAGGTATAGGGATGGCTCTGGCCGACGGCCATGCCCCAGGCCAGCAGCTTCAGAAAGCCGGTGACGGCCACGCCGATCACTGCTCCCACCCCGGTCGCCAACACCACCCATTTCATGATGCTGATGAACAGGATGGTCTCTTCCGCCAGCCGCCTCTGCATGGTGCCGTCCCTTCTGCGTATGGTTTTTTGTAATAATTCTTCACTATACTCGGAGGTTCTGCGGGGCCGAGCACAGGAGGAAATTCAATGGGGACCGAAGGTTGATGCGATATGAATATATATGCTAAAAGTTGCTTTGCAACACAAATTACATCCGCTGCGGTGATGGACGCTTTCCCGGCGCTGACCCAGCGAGCCTAGAACGCCTTGATGGTTTTTGCCGCCACGAAGGAATCGCCCGCGGCGTTTGTCACCTTGCAGTGCAGGGTAATGCTGGGCTCGTCCCCGGCATTGAAGATGAGGGCCGGGGAAGCGGCGCCCGAGGTCATGGTGCCTCCATCGATGGACCAGGCGTAGGTCATCCCCTGCAGGTCTGGCACCGTGGCGCGCAGGCCTTGGGCGCCGGGCTGGAAGGTGTCGGGGGCGAACAGGCTTTCGGGCGGCTTGGGCACCACCCGCACCTTGGCGACCGCGATCTGGGTGGGATCGTCCACGGAGGTCACCCGCACCGTATAGAGACCAGGCACCGGCGGAGCCAGATAATGGCCCGCCTTGTCCAGGCTCCCCGCGCCCGGCTCACCCAGGCTCCAGGTAACGCCCAGACTTATCCCGCCGGCGATGCTGAAACCGAACTTCATGGCCCGCTCGGCGGTGATGGTGGCCACCGCCGGGCTGATGTCCAGGGTCACCGGCGGCACCACCGGGACCTCCAGGGAAGTGTTCAGCACATCCCCGGCCAGGTTGTTCACCTTGCACCTCAGCAGGACCTTGGGCCCGGTTCCGGCCGCGAAGGTGATGGCGGGGGTCTCGGTGCCCGCGGTGATCTCCCCACCGGTGATGCTCCACCGGTAGCTGGATCCGGGCACCGGGGCGATCCCGGCCCTCTGGCCCAAGGCTCCCGGCATCAGCCTCGGCGGTGCGTTTATGGCTCCGGCGGGTGGGGCCACCACGGTGACTTTGGCCGAAGCGGTCTGGCCGGAGCGGACCTTGAAATCTGCCTGGACGGTGTAAACCCCAGGAACAGCCGGGGCCCGATAGGTCCCGGCGCCGTCCACCGTGCCGCCGCCCGGCTCCACGACCCGCCAGTTCACTTCCCCGGCCGGTTCGCCGTCCACCTGGGCGGCGAAGGTCATGGCGCGGTCCACGGTCAGCCTGGCTTCGGCAGGCAGGACCGCGACGGCGACGGGGGGAGGCTCGACGGCCGGACCTGGACCCTTCCAGCAGCCCGTGAGGAAAATGATTCCGATGGCCATTCCCGCCCATGATCCATGCATCGCCGGACTCCTCAACTCCAACTCAGCATAAATCAATTAGCTTTGCAACCCAAATTATTCAAACTTCATTGTCTCCAGGCATGGATGGATCCGCCCCGGTCCCGCAGGGAGCCGCCCGCATGCCCGGCCAGGGCGGCCTGGACCTCGGCGAGCATGGACAGGGCGATGACTTCCGGCGTTTCGGCGCCGATGTCCAGGCCCGCGGGGTAATGCAGGATCTGCCGCTGCCGCTCGGGAAGGGCGAGCCCAGCCTCGGCCAGTTCCTTCAGCAGCCGCTGGCTCCGGGCCCGGTTGCCCTGCAGGCCCAGGTAGGCGATGGGGGTCTGCAGCAGGCATTCCAGGGCCTGCCGGTCCTTGTCGTAGATGTGGCTCACCACCAGGGCCGCGCTGCGCCGGTCCAGGGGCAGGCCCTGGAGGGATTCCGGCGGATGCCCGAGCACGATCCGGCCGGCTTCGGGGAACCGGTCCGGGGTGGCCAGGGCGGGGCGATGGTCGATGATGCCCACGAACCAGCCCAGGGCGCTGGCCAGCCGGGCCAGGGGCATGGAATGCTCCCCGGCGCCGAAGATCCACAGGGCGAAGGGGGGCCGGATGGGTTCCACCAGGAGGTCCAGTTCCCCCGCCCCGGCCCGGAGGGTGGGCGTTTCGATGGCGCCCGTGGCCAGGGCCCGGCGCAGGGCGGCATCGATGGCGTCCGCGAACGGGCCCGGGTCAGGCGGCAGGCCGCCGCCGGCCTCGTCGTACAGGAAGTGGTCGCCCGCGGCCGCGCCGCCGGGCTCGCCCCGGATGGCATAGACGGTGGCCAGGGCACCGGTGCGGCGCTGCTCCAGCATGATCCGGCAGAGCCGCATCCACGCCGGGCTCGGCCCCGGGGCGACCCGCTCCAGCAGCACGTCGGCCCGGCCCTGGCAGCCCATGCCGGTGCCCCAGATGAGGTCCAGGTCGCTGCCCAGGTCGTAGGCGGCCAGCTGGGGCTCCCGGCTGGCCAGCACCATCTGGATCCGGGCCAGGATGTCGGTTTCCAGGCAGCCGGCGCTGATGAGGCCGGTGCGGACCCCGGAGGGGCCGAACAGCATCCGCGCCCCGGGCTGCCGGTAGGAGCTGCCCTTGACCCGCACCAGGGTGGCCAGGGCGGAAGGCTCGGCGAGGGCCTCGACGGCGGCGGCGATCTCCTGGAAACCCTTCATGGCCTTCCTTCTCCTAAAACCGCTCCCACAAACGGGCAGTGAGTTCCCGGCTCCTGGCTGCCAGGGCCGCCTCGTCCACATCAATCATGAGCCGTTTGCCCGCCATGAGCACCCGTCCGGCGCAGATGGTGGTGTCCACCGTGGCCTGGGAGATGCCGAAGATGAGGTGGCCCAGCGCGGTGTCGCCGTTGAGCGGCGTGGGCGGGTGGTAGTCCACCAGGATGAGGTCGGCCGCCGCACCGACCTCCAGGGTGCCCAGGGGGAAGCCGAACAGCTGGGAGGCCAGTTCCGGGTTGCGGGCCACCAGGGTGCTGGCCAGCTCCATGAAGCCGCAGGTGGGGTTGTCCTGGCGCAGGTGCTGGGCCCACAGGCCCACCCGCAGCTCCTCCAGCATGTTCACGGTCATGGCATCGGTGCCCAGGCCCACCCGCACGCCGCGCCGGACCAGGGTCTGCACATCGGCGATGCCCACCGCGTTGTTCAGGTTGGACTGGGGATTGTGGGCCACGAAGGTGCCGGTTCCGGCCAGCAGGTCCATGTCCGCGGCGGTGACGTGCACACAATGGGCGGCGATGCTGTCCCGGCCCAGGAGGCCGAAACGCTCCAGCCGCGCCACCGGTGTGAGGCCGTGCCGGTCCAGGTTGAGGGCCACGTCCGAGGCCGCTTCCGCCACGTGCACGTGGAAGCCGATGCCCAGGTCCCGGCCCAGGGCGGCAGCCCGCTCCAGGGTCCGGTCCGACAGGGTGAAGGCGGCATGGAGGCCGAACAGGGCGCGCAGCTGTACATCCCCTTCGGCGGCGCAGCGGCGGGCGAAGGCGGCGTTCTCCTCCATGCCTTCGCTGGCGATGGCTTCGCCGTCCCGGTCCGACACCTCGTAGCACAGGCAGGCCCGGACGCCCATGGTCTTGACGGCCTTGGCGATGCGGTCCAGGGAACCGCGAATGGCGAAGGGGCTGGCGTGGTGGTCCACCAGGGTGGTGGTGCCCTTGCGGATGGCGTCCAGGAGGATGAACTGGGCGCTCATCTCCACGTCGTCCAGGGTCAGCTTGCGGTCCAGCCGCCACCAGAGGTTGTCCAGCACCTCCTGGAAGTTCGCACTGGGTTCCGCCTTGCCCAGGCCGCGCACGAGGGTGGAGTAGAAGTGCATGTGGGCGTTCACCAGGCCGGGCATGACCAGCTGTCCGGCGGCGTCCAGCACCTGGTCGAAGGGGCCTTGGATGCTTTCCCTGGGAGCGATGCGGGCAATGCGTCCGCCTTCGATGAGCAGGGCATGGCCTTCCAGCACCCTGCAGGGGGAGCCGAAGGTGAGGATGGTGCCGTTTTGGATGAGAATGCGCGCGGTCATGGGATCACCTGGATCAAAGTCTAGTCTGAACTGTTTTCCCGTTTGCACCAGATGAGGCCGCAGCGCGGCCTCATCTGGTGGTACTCGGCTGATCCGGTCAGGACCGGGCCACTTCCGCGTTGAACT
>PLUC01000268.1 GCA_003165415.1 Holophagaceae bacterium | reverse complement strand
TCGTGTGCAAGTCCCTTGAAGGATGAACCACATCCTCCTGCGGGCCTTGCGCACGATATGCACGGGTCTGGACGTCGTCGCGGGGTCGAATAATACATGGACAGGCTCCTAGCGTCAGAGGTGCTGCCGCAATTCACCCATGCTGAAAGGCTTGGACAGCAGGGTGACCAGCGGATGGACCCGCGTCAGGTCCAGGGCGGCCTGGTCGATCCGGCCGGTGGCCAGCAGGATGGGCAAGGCCGGGCACAGGGCGCGCAGGCGCGGCAGGGTGCCGATGCCGCCCAGCCCGGGCATGTTCATGATCGCCGGGTGGCTCTCGCCCGGAAAGGGTGAGCCGTCCGGATGGATGGCGTCCCAGCCTGGTTCCATGGAGGTCCTCCCCTGCATCCGTTCCAGGGACAGCCCCAGGATCCGCTCCGCGGCGGCATTGGCGCTGAGGACGGCCCCCTCCCCGTCCTGGAACAGGATGCCCTGGGGCGCCGTGCGGAACAGGACCTGGTAGAGGGATTCGGGCAGCATGTCCTCCGGGGTCACAGGTATCTCGGCGCGACTGTGGGTTTCCATCTAGGCCGCTCCTGAGGACGTTCAAGCGGGAGGTCATCGTGCAGGCTTCGATTGCTGAGTTGGCTCATCCTACCAGCGCAGGGGGCTTCCGGCCGCCGGGATTTCCAGCACCCGGTTCCGGGGGCGACCTCGTTCAGCCTGCCGAGTCGGCGGATCGGTTCAATGGACCGACACCGGGGCGCCTTTCCCCGATGGCCGGGGCCGGCGCATCAGCAGCACCAGCGGAATGGTGAGCATGAACAGACAGCCCAGCAGGTAGAACACCTCGATGAAGCTCATCAGCGTCGCCTGCTGCTGCACCCGCCCGTACAGGGACGCCATGGCCTGCCGCCCAGCGGTCACCGGGTCGGAGCCGTGGTGGATGAACAGGGCCCGGGCCTGGTCCAGCAGCTCCTGGGAGCGCGCCCGGGACATGGACCCCACCAGCTGGTTCTGGTGGAACTGCGATCGGCGCGCCATCAGGGTGGTGACGAAGGAGATGCCCATGCTCGAGCCGATGTTGCGCATGACGCTGAACAGGCTGGTGGCGTACGGGGTGTCCTGCTTGGGGATCATCTCCATGGTGAGGATGGTCAGGGGCACGAACAGGAACGCCTGGCCGACCCCCTGGTTGATCTGGTGCCCCATGATGTTCCAGGTGCCGGAATCCAGGTTCATGCCCGAATAGCCGAAGAAGGCCGCGCTGGCCATGACCATGCCGAACACCAGCATGTAGCGGGCGTCCCAGTTCCGGCCCAGCAGGAACCCCACCAGCGGCAGGCACACGGCCGTGGCGATGCCCCGCGGGCTGGTCCACAGGCCCGCGGTCTGGGCGTCCCAGCCCAGCAGCTCCTGCATGAACAGGGGCAGCGACACCAGGCTGCCGTAGAGCACGAAGCCGAGCACCGTGGTGATGCCGATGCCCGCGGCGAAGGACCGGTAGCGGAACAGGGAGAGCTTCACCAGGGGGTTCTCCGTGTAGCACTCCCGGATCACGAACGCGGTGAGCATGACCACCGCGGTGACGGCCAGGACCACGATGAAGCGGGAGTTGAACCAGTCTTCCTCCTGCCCCTTGTCAAGCATGATCTGCAGGGCGCCCATGCCTAGCACCAGCATGGCCATGCCCCAGACGTCGAAGCGCATGGCGCCGCGTCGGATGTAGTGGGGGTCGATGATGAACAGGGAGATCATCACCAGGCTGAAGATCCCGATGGGCAGGTTGATGTAGAAGACCCAGCGCCAGGAGTAGTTCTGGGTGATCCAGCCGCCCACGGTCGGGCCCAGCACGGGCGACGCGACGATGCCCAGGCTCCAGAGGGCCATGGCCTTGCCCCGCTGCTCGTGGGGGAATTCCTCCAGCAGCACGGCCTGGGAAAGGGGCTGCAGCCCGCCGCCGGTGACCCCCTGCATGACCCGGAAGAAGATGAGCCAGGGCAGGGTGGGGGCGAGGCCGCAGGCCAGGCTGGAGACCGTGAAGCCGGTCACCACCGTCATCAGCATCAGCTTGCGGCCGAAGAAGTTGGACAGCCAGCCGGAGATGGGCAGGATGATGGCGTTGGCCACCAGGTACGAGGTGAGCACCCAGGTGGCCTCGTCCACCGTGGCCGAGAGGCTGCCGGCGATGTGCGGCAGGCTGACGTTCACCACGGAGGTGTCCAGCACTTCCATGGTCGCGCTGGACATCACGGCGATGGCCACCAGCCATCTCCGCGTTTCCGGTCGCAACATCACGGAATTCGCCATCTCCGGGCAACTCCCATCCGATTATTTGGGCATGGTGGATTCTACCCTGACTCGCAGATCGTCAATGGGCCCATTTCTTAGGTAACGGAGGAAAGTCCACAACTGCGCTATAAGTATTGGACAGCCTCGTCCAAGCAGGAGCCCCAAGGTGGCCGATTTCAAGAGAACGGAACGATTCACGATTCTGAGGTGCCTGGGTTCCGGGGGCTTCGGGAAAGTGTTCGAGGCCTTTGACCACGAACGGCAGCACAAGGTCGCCCTGAAGGTCCCCCACGGATCCAAGGCCCAGGCGATCTACATGTTCAAGCAGGAGTTCCGGACCCTGGCGGACGTGACGCATCCCAACCTGGTGAACCTGTTCGAACTGCTGGCCCATGGACCGCACTGGTTCTTCATCATGGAACTGGTGGAGGGATCCAATTTCTACCGCCGGCTCCGGTCGGAAGACCCCGGCCGGCGGGAACCTGAAACCCTCCTGGACACCCCGGGGCTGGATTCGACCCGGCGCACTGCCAGCCGCACTCCCAGCCTCTGGTCGGAGGACCCTTCCCCGTTTCCGGGCTCCAGCGAAAGCACCGGGTGGGCGGCGCACGAGCGCCTGTCCGGCGAGGGACGGGAAGGTCCCAGCCCGGCGGAGTCCCGGATCTCAAGCCACCCCGCGCCGCCCGCGGACTATCGGGAGGTGCGCAACCTGTTCCGCCAGCTGGCAGAAGGCCTGGGGGCGCTGCACCAGGCGGGGGAGCTGCACCGGGACATCAAGCCGAGCAATGTCCTGGTCACTCGGGAAGGGCGGGTGGTCCTGGTGGATTTCGGCCTGGCCATGGACATGGCCGCAGGGCCGGTCCTCCGCTCCGAAAAAGGCAAAGGGTGGATGACGGGGACCCCGATCTACATGGCCCCCGAGCAGATCATGGGCGAGGCGCCCAGCGCGGCCAGCGACTGGTACAGCGTCGGCGTGATGCTGTACCGGGCGCTCACCGGGCTGTATCCCTTCCCCGGCACCGATCTGCCCGCCATCATGGGCAAGCTGTCCATGGATCCCCCCTCCCCCGCATCGTTGGTGCCCGGGACGCCTGCGGATCTGACGGATTTGTGCGTGGAACTCCTGAGCCGGAACCCGGAGGGGCGCCCCGCCGGGTGGGAGATCCGCGAGTTCTGGAAGGGGCTGTCCCAGGCGGCGGTGGAAGTGCGGGAACTGAACCTGGAGGAACTCAGTCAGCCCGCGGCGCGCAAGCTGGCCCAGGCCATGCTCGGCCCGGGCTTCGAGGATTCCGAGGCCAGAGGGGCGTGGATCGCCCGGGAATCCGGAGGAAACCCCTACTTCATTGCCGAGCTGAGCCAGCAGGCCCTTTCGGAACGAGATTTCCCGGGGGATCCGGATCGCGCGAGCCGAGCCGGGCCCCAGACCCTGGACCAGTTCATCCGCTCCCGGGTGGCGGGGCTGGGCGACGAGAGCCGGCAGGTGCTGGAAGCCTTGGCCCTCACGGTGCACCCGGTGGATTGGGAGATCCTGGCCCAGGCTTGCGGCCTGGACCAGCCCAGGCCCGAACTCCTCACCGGTCTGCGGGCGGCCCATTTCGTCCGGGCCAAGGGGCAGGCCAGGAACCTGGTGGAGATCTTCCACGACCGGATCCGGGAATCGGTGGCCAAGGACATCCCCGGCCCCCGGGCCCGGAAGGACATCCGCCTGGCCATGGAGCACTGGTCTTCCACCGGGTTCCACATCCAGCACTACAACGCCCTGGTCGCCCAGGTCAACATCCACCTGTACGAGGGGGAGCCGGAGCCGGCCTGGGAGCTCATCACCACCCGGTGGCGCCCCTTCCGGAACTCCCTGCTCCTTCGCGTGCAAAGCATGTTCATCACCATGCTGGAACTCCGGGCCCGGACGGCGCTGGCGTTGGCCGGGACCCTCCCGCCCGGGTCCCGGGACCGGAAAGCCTGCCTGAAGTCCGCCGCGGCCGACGTGAGCTCGTTGCGGCGCGAGAAGACGCCCTACGGGGATGCCCTGGCCCTCAAGCTCCAGGCCCAGGAGTCCATGGTCGCGGCCCGGTGGCCGGAGGCCGCCGCCCTGTGCCTCCAGGCGGAGATCGCCTTCGGCGCCACTGACATGGCTGTGCACGCCATGGCGGTCCGCCATGTGCGGAGCCGTCTGGAGGGTCCACCGGCATCCAGGCGCATGGCGGAGATCGATCAGTGGCTGCGCGACCAGGGCGTCGTCCAGCCGGAGCGGTTCGTGAGCATGCATGTGCCGGTTGGTTTGCGGAGCGAGCCATGAAACGTTACGCATTCCTTGGACTGGGGCTGTCCCTGGCCTTGGCCATCCCCCTCCAGGCCGGGGAACCCGATGCCAGGCTGCAGTTCGGCGGGTTCGGCACCTTCGGGGCCGCCTCTACCGATTCCCATCAGGTGGCCTACCCCAGGGATACCTCGGCCTACCTGGGAGCCGTCGATTACCCGACCGTGACCGAGGACAGCCGGTTGGGGCTCCAGGGGCACCTGAAGCTGGCCAAGGCCCTGGGCGCGACCCTGCAGGTGGTAAGTAAATATAGATACAATGGCACCTATATGCCAGATATCACCAAGGCCGAGCTGGTCTGGAATCCGGCCCTGGGCACCCAGGTGCATGCGGGCCGGATGAGCTTCGAGAGCCACATCGACCAGAATGTGGGCTATGACTACCTTTGGGTCCGGCCGCCGGTGGAGGTCTACTCCGCACTGGCCGTGGGCGCCATGGACGGCGTGGACGTGAGCCAGGCCCTGCCCCTGGGGGGCAAGGCCATCCTGATCCTGAAGGGCTATGGCGGAACCAGCGCCGGCCGGATCGCGATCTGGCGGGTGGGAAGCATGAACTTCAATGGCGGGCGTGAATTCGGAATGGTGACGGCGGTGCTCGACGGGCCCTGGCGGATCGCGCTTTCCGCGGGACAGATCACCATCCCCAGCGAATTCCCGGCGCCCATCAGCCAGCTGCCCGCGGATTTCGACCTCTACGCGGGCGCCCTGACGGATCCGCGCCTGGCCCAGACCGGCAGTCAGTTCAGCATCAAGGGCGCGGGGGAGCGCGGCTGGGGCGCCACCGTGACCTATGCCGATGATCAGGTGCAGATCGAGGGCCAGTTCACCCGCACCTACACGAACCGATGGCTGCTCGCGCCCGTGGAGTCGGGCTGCCTCTACATGGGCTACAAGGCGGGCAAGGTGGAACCCTACGTGATGTGGGCCCGCACCCTGGCCCAGCAGTTGCAGATGCCCTACGTGGGAGCCATCCCCTACCTGCCGGACCCCGCTTCCCAGGCCTTTGTTCCCGGCATCGCCAGGCTCCTCCAGGGCCTGAACCGGGATCAGTACACCTGGTCGGGAGGCGAGCGCTGGGATTTCGCCCACGGGGCGGCCTTCAAGGCCCAGGTCGACTGGGTGCACTCCGTCCAGGGCGCCTCCCCGCTGTCGCCCGGGCCCGCCGGATTCCGGGGCAACCTGAAGGTCTTCACCGTGCTGGTGGATTTCAAGTTCGGCAAGGAGGCGGTGCGGGGGTTCGCTGATTAGGGGCCGTTGCGAAATAACCTGTGCATTTCAGGTTATTTTGCTACGGCCCTTTATGCCGGGGCACTTCCGAAATCTTAAATTTATTTTTGCGCGACGGCTTAGAACCTATCCCGATAGGGACGATTGGATGCACGTTCGGCCCAGCCCATCCGATCATGCCGGTGGCTTAAGCTAAAGAAATATCAACGCTGGGGTCGCTGAGGCGCAGAGGCCACCGAGGAAGCGCCGACCCACCCCGCACAAGCCCTGGCCCGCTATCGCGGGCCGCAGCGCTGACGCGCTGCCCCTTCATGGGCGGCGGGCAGCTTGCATGCATAGCCCGCGACTGCCCGCCGCCCATGAAGGGTAACGGGCTTGCGCTGTCCTCCAGGTCCAAATGCGAAACGAAGTTGCAATCATCAAGGATGACGGTTGGAGGCTCCCCGATGCGCTCTGGGAGCAAATCCAGCGCCTGCTGCCACCCCCCAAGTTCCATCCCTGGGGCATGCACAACCCTCGGGTCGATGACCGCTCGGCCATGGATGCCATTTTCTTTGTGCTGCGGACTGGGTGCCAATGGAATGCCCTGAACAAGACCGGCATCTGCACCAGCAGTTCGGCGCATCGCCGGTTAGTGGAATGGACGGAGGCCGGTGTGTTCGAAGCGTTCTGGCGGGAAGGACTGCTCGCCTACGACGAGTTGAAGGGGCTGGATTGGTCGTGGCTGGCCTTGGATGGCGCCATGACCAAGGCCCCCCTGGCGGGCAGCAAAAAACGGGTCCGAATCCGACGGACCGTGGCAAGCAAGGCGCCAAACGCAGCCTGTTGACGGAGGCTTCCGGAATCCCCGTCGGCTTGGCCGTTGATGGGGCCAACCGTCATGACATGAAGCTCGTGAAAGCCACCCTGGAGAGCATCCCCGTCGAACGCCCGGAACCCAGCCCGGAGGCGCCCCAGGGCCTCTGGCTGGACAAGGGCTACGATTTTGATGAGGTCCGGGCGTTGGCCAGGACCTTCGGTTTCACCGCCCATATTCGCACTCGAGGCGAGGAGGCCAAGGCCATCAAGCAGGAGGCCAGCTTTCGGGCCCGGCGCTGGGTGGTGGAACGGGCCCACAGTTGGATGAACCGGTTCCGTGGGGTGCTGATCCGTTGGGCCAAGCGGGTAGATACCTACTTGGCCATGCTTCACTTCGCCTGCGCCCTGATCACATGGAAGAAGGTGACGTCGATGCGGAACTGATGAGAGTCAGAAGAAACACAGGGGCGGTTGGAACTCGAACTGAGCACGGGCCCGTTTCCCCTTCATGGGCGGCGGGCTGACGCGGGCTTTGCCTGCAAGCAGCCCGCCGCCCATGAAGGGGGCAGCGCGCCAGCGATGCGGCCCGCGATAGCGGGCCAGGGCGCGTGCGCGAGTGGGTCGGCGCCCTCTCTGCGCCCTCGGCGGCTCGCCGTCCTCAGCGTTGAAAATTCCTTTGGCCGAAGTCACCGAGCCGCTTGGTTGGGTACCAACGATCAGGCTTGCGGCCGCCCCTACCGGGATAGGTTCTTAGCCGCAGGGAACATGCATCCGGGCGAACCGCTCCGGGTGGACGACGCCCTGGTTCCGCATGTCCGCGATGGCCTCAGCCGTCCGCGCCGATCCCGGGCCGCCCTCCAGGCTGCTCCCGATCTGGCGGACCGCCATGGCATGAAGGCCCATGTCGCAGGCGCCGAAGGCGGTTTCCGCCTGGGACAGGAGCAGCGCGGCCTCCTTGGTCCGGGCCGCGACCAGCGCTTCCAGGGCCTGGAGCTTGAGGGCGAGGGCATCGCCGTACGGAGTCTTCTCCCCTGCCAGGGCGCGGATGTCGGCCCTGGCCGTCTTCAGCCAGGGCATCCCCGCCTTGGACCCGGGATCGAGGACCAGAAGCACCACCGCCAGGGCCGTCCGGGCCCGGAGTTCCAGCATGGTGATGAAAATGGGCTGCACCCTCAGCAGGAGGGAGCCCCGGAGGCCTGGCCACTGGGTCGTGAGCAGGTCCCATGCCGTGAGGGGTTCTCCTTCGTACAGGTGGATGTTTGCCTGGGCGGCGAGCGCGTTGTAGTGCTGGAGGTGGAATCCCGCCGAAGACCAATGCTCCATGGCCTGGCGGACCTCCCATTTGGCGAGGTCCGGTTCGTCCCGGGCCAGGCAGAGATACGGGGCGATGCTGGTCCGCAGGTTGGTGAGCGCCAGGAGGTCGGCCTTGTCCCAGGCGGTCTGGATGGCCACGGGCAGGCGGGCCGACACTTCCCGGACGTTCCCGAGGATCCAGTGGGCGGCCAGCCCATGGTGCTGGGAAATGTGAAGCTCGTAGTCCATTCCCGAGCAGTGGTCCCTCAGGATGGCCTCCGCCTTCTCATGCAGCTCCATGGCGGCCTTCCAGCGTCCCTGCATGATGCCGGCGGTGCCGGCGGCGATGAGGGCCCGGCCCAGGGGACCGGGTTCACCCAGCTGCTCCGCGAGCACCTGGGTGGCGGCGAGGACCCGCTGGGTGGCCGCCTGGCTCCGGATGCCCCGGTGGGCCACATAGATGGTTTCATGGGCCAGCGCGCGGACCACTCGGAAGGGCTCGCCGGCCTTGAGGGCGAGGCCCAGCCCGCGGGCCTGGAATGCCCCGCCCCGGATGTGGTCGATGGGTCCCAGCCCCATGGCGCCGGCCCAGCATATGTCGATCCGGTCCAGTTCCTCCGGAGGGATCTCGGACTCCTTGCGCAGCCGGGACCCCAGACCCCGGATCCGGATCAGGCTCCGGCGGATCAGCAGGGACACCAGGGCACGCCAGGGACGGGTGGGCATTTTCATGCCCAGCGTGGCGAGCACCGCCTCCAGGGTGGCCATGCCCTGATCGAAGCGCCCGCACCGGAAGAAGTGTTCGGCGGCCAGGCGCCGCAGGCGGATGGCCTCGTGCCCGGAGAAGAGCCCGGACGCGTCATGGTAGATGCAGGCGGCTTCGGCGTCGAGGCCCGCATTGGCCAGGGCGTCGCCCAGCTTCACCAGGAGCCTGGCCCTGTCCCCGGCCCTGTCCCCGGCGTGGCCCGGGCACAGGTCCAAGGCCTGCCGGAAGAGACGCGCGGCCGCCTCGAAGGCCAGGGCCTTGGCGGCCTGTTCCGCGGCCTGTTCCGCATAGGTCGAAGCCTTGTCCAGTTCTTCCGCATGCTGGAAATGGTAGGCCAGGGCCTGGGGATCAGGCCTGGGGGACATTTCCAGGGATCGCGCCAGGCCGCGGTGGATCTCCCGGGCCATGGGGATGGGGATGTTCCTGGCCAGGCACTCCCGGATCCGGTCGTGGCATGTCTCCACCAGGTTCCGGCCCTGGCCCCGGATCCGGATGAAGCAGGCCGTCCGGAGCTGGGTGAAGAGTTCCGCCGGCGCCTGGCCAAGACCGCAGGCCCTGGCCAGGACCTCCCCGTCCACCGGTTGCCCGGCCAGGGAGAGGGCCTCCAGAACCCGGCGGCCCTCCTCCGAAAGCCCCGCCACCCGGGCGTGGATGAACGGGTCCAGCGCCAGGGGGCCGGAGGCGGCCAGGGACCCCCGGTCCCCCGGAAATGCCAGGGCGTAATGGGGATGCTGGCAGAGTTCGGCGACGAAGAAGGGGCTCCCGCCGGATGCCCTGGCGATCCATGCGCTGGTGTCCTCGGCATGGGCGAACCGGGGGCCCAGCAGCGCGCGCGCCAGACTCCGCGCCTCCGGTTCAGGCAGTTCCTTCAGGAACAGGTGGACGATTTCATGGTTTGCTCCGGAAAGGAGGCTCCAGAAGTCATGGAGCACCGTGGGAACCTCCCCGTCCGCGGTGCGGTGGGAGGCCAGGAGCAGCATGGAAGGGGGTTCCGGGGGCTGGAAGAGTCTCGCCAGCTGGGCGGCGCTGTCCCGGTCCCCCCACTGGAGATCGTCGATGAACAGCACCAGGGGGCCGCGGTTCCCCAGTGCGCACAAGAGCCCGCGCAGGGCGCCGAACGCTCTCCGCCGGAATTCCTGGGGGTCGGGGACTTCCGTCGGCGCGGGGTCCGGCGCGATATCCCCCAGTTGGCGCAGCACCGGGAAGAGCCTGGCAAGGTAGGGCATGTGCGGCGGAAGCAGCCCGGCCCGTTCCGGATCGGGGAGATCCATCAGGTGCTGGGTGAGGGGTTCAACCAGACAGTCGAGCGCTTTGTAGAGCACCGATCCCCGCTCGTAGCACCGCCCCACCAGGACCACCGCCTTGGGATGCTCCCTTTGGAGTTCCCGCAGGAAGCACTGGATGAGGAAACGCTTGCCCATGCCGGAGTCGCCCTGGACCACCGCCATCACCGGCTTCCCATGCTGGCTGGCGTCGAACGCCTTGCGGAGAGCCGCCAGTTCCGCCTGCCGGCCCATCAGGACGGCGCCCGAGGTCGAACGCGTGTCCAGGGCGGAGGGTTCCTCGCCGAAGCCGCCGCCTTCTATGTTCGCGAATCTCTGGGTTCCCTCGGAATGGGCCAAGCATGACTCCTGCTCAGACTGGGGCGGCGCCATCACCCGGATCCGTAAGGTCCGGTCCATCCTCCAGACCATTGTCCAGGGGGCGGCGTATGTTCATAATCAATGCAAAGCTTATTGTCCCAGGATTCCATTCGGTGAGGTTTGGCTATTTGTGCGCCCTGCCGGTCTAAGCCATCGTCAAGGAACCATTCATGCCGAAACGCACAAACCCATACCTGGCCCACGCCATCCTCTGGGTGCTCGGGCTGAGCGCCCTGCTCACCCGGGCAGCCTCCCGGGCCGCTGCGGGAGCAAACTCCGGGCTCATCCTCGGGAATGTCCTGTTCGGGTTGGCCGCGCTGGTCCACGGCACCTGCCTCATGGGCTGGAAGCGGATCCTGGCCTTCTTCTGCATCGCCTGCGGTCTGGCGTTCGCATTGGAATTCCTGAGCATCGGCACAGGCCTCGCCACCCCTTACCACTACACCCCCGTGCTCGGTCCCTGCCTGGGGGGCGTTGCCCTGGTGGTGCCCCTGGGCTGGTTCTCCATGATGTATTCGAGCCACTGCCTGGTCAATTGCATCGCCGAAGGCCAGGCCTTGAGCACACGGGGAAGTTCCATCTGGATCCTCCTGCTTTCCCTGCTCACCGCGCTGGTCTTGACGGCCTGGGATCTCACCCTGGACCCCTTCATGGTGCACAGGGCCCATGCCTGGGTCTGGGACCAGGGCGGCCCCTACCTGGGGATTCCCCTGGCCAACTACGTGAACTGGGTGGAAGTCTCCTTCATCATCGCCGTGGCCTGCCGGTTCACCGACCGGACGCTCGCCAGCCAGCCCGACGCCGTCCCCGCGCCCTCCATGGGCCGCTGGTGGGAAGCCTATCCCATCGCGGTATACGCACTGGTGGGTCTCAGTGATATCGCCATCGGCTACCCGCCGGCGACCCGGGTCATCTCGCCGTTCGCCATGGGCATCCCGGTGCTGGCCGGCCTGGCCGGGCTTTGGCAGTCCCGGGGAGGCGAGGGATGAAAACGCTGGTCCGCTACGACCGCCACCTGGAACAGGAGATCACCTTCCACCCCGCCATCGAGATGGTCCTGCTGGTGGCCCTGGACTTCCTCCTTTTGGTCCTCCTCAGCATCCTGGGCATCCGCATCACCATCAATCACCTGCCTTTCCAGGCCATGACCTGGACCTTCGGCAGCCTCGTGCTGGTCCACGCCACCTACATGGTGGGGTGGCGCCGCGCGCTCACCTGTCTCGGGCTCACCCTGGTCATCTCCTTTCTTTTCGAATACGCCGGCGTCCGGACGGGGCTGGTGTTCGGGCGCTACCAGTACACCGGCGTCCTGTCGCCCCTGGTCCTGGGCACCGTGCCCCTGGCGATCCCCATGGCCTACTTCATGGTCCTCTGGCCCAGTTACCTCATGGCCAACTACCTCACCCGGGGGAAGCCGGCCGGCAAGCACCCAGGCCTCCTGTCCCTCCTCTATGCCTCCCTCCTTACCGCCCTGGTGATGAGCGCCTGGGACCTCACCATGGACCCGGTCATGGTGGGGGAGGTAAAGGCCTGGGTCTGGGACAATGGCGGTCCCTACTTCGGCATCCCCTTCCGCAATTTTTTTGGCTGGGTGCTCACCACCTTCACCATCTCCACGGCCTACCGCCTCCTGGAGCGGGGCATCCCCCTGAAGCCCCTGGGCCGCGCCCACCGCGGATTCATCATCCTCCCCCTCATCGGCTACGCTTCCCTGTGCCTCGGCGACCTTCTGGTGGGCTTCCCCCTGGGAACCCGCGTCCTCGCGCCCTTCACCATGGGAACGGCCTTCCTGGCCACGCTCATGCGGATGTACGGCCCAGAACGTACCTCACGCCCCACCTTCCCGTTCCTGTCGTGAAGCCCGAAACGGCATCCCTGCCAGGCTCAGTGTTTTTTCGGATCGCTGCTGGACTGTCGCAGCTGAGCCAGGAGCCTGGCATTCTCTTCCTGTACGGCCTTTCGCTCAGTGATGTCGCTCATCACCACGCGACAAACCGGTTCGCGGCCCATGGCTTGAGCTAGATCAGGAGGTGCGGACGTCAGTTGCACCCAGAAGGGAGTCCCATCCTTTTTCACCATCCGGAGTTCGCATGTGGTTGACCGGTTCGTCCCATAGAGCTGTTTCTGGTGCAGATAGTAGATGTCTTGATCTTCCTTGAGGATGAACTTGAAAATGGGCTTCCTGATGAGGGTGGACAGGGCCAGATCCAGCATGTTCACGGCCGTGAGATTGGCTTCCAGGATCAGCCCCTCCCGGGAGAGGATGCAATAACCGACGGGGGCCAGGTGGTAGAGGTCGAAATAGTGCGCTCGTGCCACCTCCAGTTCGGCCTGCACCCGCGACAATTCTTCGTTCTGCATCCTGAGCTCGACTTGATGCACCTGCAGCTCATGGATGGAACGTTTCGCCTCATCCTGGGTCAGGGAAGATGGTTCATCGGGCTCTTGGGCGCGTTTCTTCAGAACCATGGCTTCGGCGCGGGAGCGAAGGTCGGCTGTCGATCTCATGCCTGTTGGCCTCCGGGGCATTGGGTTCCTCCTGTCGTCCCAGTGAAGGGTCAGTATCTCCCCCTTTTGGCCATGGCACTCATTAAATCCAGTCGAAGTGTTGCTGCTGGCTGGGTGGCTCAGGGTTGCCTGCCAGGACTGGCGTAGATCTTGCTCATCCAACAAGCTGGCAGGCACATGCAGCCGGGACGTCGCCATGCAGGGAATTGCCATTTCGACCGCCCCACCCCAGGCCCTGGCGACCGCCAGACCGCACAGGCATGGGCCGTCCACCGCCTCGTTCCAGGACCTCCTGGCGTCCATGGGGAAAAAGGCCGCCGGTGCTGCGCCCTTAACGCCCAACCCCGGCCCGGATCCAGCGTCTTCGCAGGAATCAGGCACGGCGGTCGTCCGCCGTGGCGATTGCCTCTCCAGAATCTGTGCCGACCGGCTCCATGAAGGGGGAGGTGCGGTATCTCCGCGGGAAATCTATGCCGCCGTCCAGGTCGTGGCAAAGGCCAACCATCTCGCGGACCCGAATCGGATCTACCCCGGGCAGGACCTGGATTTGTCCAGTCTGGCCAAGGCCCCTTCCAGCCGGGAAACGCCGGACGCGACAAGCGTCCATGAGAGCCCGAAACCATGGCAATCGCTTGTGAAGGGAGCTGTGGCTGTTTCCTCGGGATTCGGGTGGCGCAAGGATCCGTTCACCGGGCAACCGGAGCACCATAATGGCATCGACGTGGTTGCGCCACTCGGTGCCCCGATCTCGGCATTCAAGGGGGGCACGGTCACTTTTGCCGGGTGGAAGTCGGGCTACGGAAACACCGTGGTCATCCGCCAGGACGATGGACTGGTAAGTTTGTATGGCCACATCTCCGAGTCACTGGTCAACACCGGACAACAGGTTGAAGCCCAGATGCCCATCGCGCGGGTGGGTTCGAGTGGGCGTTCCACCGGACCCCATCTTCTTTTCGAAGTCCGCAAGAATGGCAAGGCTATCGATCCGATGACCCTGTTTGATCATGCCTCCTAGTTTTAGGGGCCGTTGCGAAATAATCTGTATATTTCAGATTATTTTGCTACGGCCCCCAGGCCAACGCAGGCGTTGGCCTGGATCTAGGGACCTTATGCCGGGGCCGCAAAGCCCTGTTCAGGTTATTTCTAGACAACGGCTTACTGTGAGCTTCGGGTTGGCGTGCGCAGATGCACCCACCACCAGGACAGCCGCATCCTTCAGAAAGGGGTAGGATGGTCCTTGATCTTTCTGATGCTGAATCATCCTTAATGTGCGTTTCACCGGATCACGAGGGCGTATCGATGGGCACCAACCATACGGCCAGGGATTTCCCTATCGTCTGCGTCGGTGGGTCTGCAGGGGGTCTTGATGCGTATACAAGGCTGTTGCAGGATCTGCCGGGTGACCTGGGGGTCGCCATCGTCATCGTCAATCACGTAAGGACCATTGCCACTCAGCTCCACGAGGTCCTGCCACGCTTCACGTCGATGCCGGTCGAGCTCATCACGGACCAACTGCTCATCCGGCCCAACCGGGTGTTCATCATCCCCGAGCGCCGGGATCTGCATGTGCTGGACGGCGACTTTATTCTGAAGCCCATATCGAAGCCAAGGGGGTGGCCCGACGTCATCACAGTCTTTCTGCGCTCCCTTGCGGAGCACTGGGATGGGAAGCTGATCGCGGTCATCGTCTCGGGCTACGATGGTGACGGTGCAGTGGCGCTCCGCGACATCAAGGAAGTCGGCGGTATTACCATCGCGCAGAGACTTGACACGGCTCGGCAACCCGATATGCCCGAGAGCGCCATCGCCACTGGGTTCGTGGATTTCATTCAGACCCCCAAGGAGATCGCGGAAACGATCTCGCGCATTGCCCACGAGGTGAAGTAGCCGAGCGAGGACACTTATCTGATCCCTGTGGGGGGCATGGTTCCATCCACCTCCGTCGTGCCTACCGGTTGACTGTCCTTACGAATGCGCGCTGTCCCGAGGCTTCATGGTCGTGGGTGCAATGGTGCCGCCCACCAGACAGCCGACAGGCCGCCCGTCGGCGAAGCCAACCCGGACCCGGATTTCCGACAAGGACCCCATGGCCCGGCCCTGGAGCACACGAATGGTCCGGTCATCCGGCTCCACCAGGCCGGCCTTGAGCAGGCCGAAAGCCAGGGCGGAAGCGGCGATGCCGGTGGCGGTATCCTCACCCGCGCCGGATCGCGGCTTCAAGCATCCACGGAACCGGCGCCCAGAACTTGGCCAGCGCCAGCCGCCAGAGCGGCGTCTCGGTGTCAGGCATGGCATTCCGACCGGACTGCGCCAGCCGGGCGCTGGTGAGGCCTGGGGATTCCATAGGTTGACTCCTTTGGTCGACATGAGTAGACTCAACCGGGTTTCAACCTCCGTCTCTGCCATGCCATGGAATTTTCCGGGAATGGCGAGATTGGCTTTCAGATCCTTTTTCCCAAGGCTCCCATGCGCGCTTGGGCGTATTGAATTGTGCGATCCGGCCTGAACCGATGGTACCGATGAATAAGTTGCATTCACCCCTGGATGGGGGGTTGATTCCACGCCTCTCCAGATTCCTTTGGCCCCTGGCCGCCCTCCTGGTGCTGCTGCCCTGGGTGGACGGGAGCACAGCTCTCCTGGGCGGCGCCCTGCTCGCCCTGGTCCTAGGCAATCCCCATCAGGATCGCTTCAGGCGATGGATCCATCCGCTCCTGGGATGGTCGGTGGTGGGCTTGGGGGCCGGGATGAATCTCGGGGTGGTGCTCAAGGCCGGGCTCCGCGGCCTGGGCGCCACCGCCGTAAGCATCGCCTTGACCCTGACCCTGGGCATCTGGCTCGCCCGGCGCATGGGGGTGAGCGGCGACACCGGCCTGCTCATCAACGTCGGCACCGCCATTTGCGGTGGCAGCGCCATCGCGGCCGTGGCGCCGGTCATCGCCGCCGAGGAGCATGAGACTTCCGCGGCCCTGGGCATGGTCTTCCTGCTGAACGCGGTGGGGCTGATCGCCTTTCCCTTGATCGGCAGGGCCCTGCGCCTCTCCCAGGAGGGGTTCGGCTGGTGGGCCGCCCTGGGCATCCACGACACCAGCTCGGTGGTGGGGGCGGCGCTGGCCTATGGCCACAAGGCCCTGGAGGTGGCGGCCGCCGTCAAGTTGGCCCGGGTCCTGTGGATCGTCCCCGTGGCCCTGGGCCTTGGCTTGATCAGGAAGCAGGGGCTGGGGACGACGAAAGGGCACAGGCCCTGGTTCATCCTTGGCTTCCTGGCGGCCGCCGGGCTGCTGCTCTGGGGGGTGGTCGGGATGGTGAGCCTCGTGGCGGTTCTCGCGGGTGTCCCATGAGCGCGTCCTCCGCCCAGGCCGAGGCTCTGAACCGGCGCTACACCGACGCCTCGGCCGAGGAGATTCTCGCGGCGGCCCTGCGGGCCTTCCACCCGCACCTGGTCTTCGCCTGCAGCCTTGGCCTTGAGGACGTGGTGGTGCTGGATCTCATCGCCCGCGGCGACCCCAAGCCCCGGATCTTCACCCTGGACACCGGCCGCCTGAACCAGGAGACCTACGACACCCTGGCCGCCTTGAAGGCCCGCTACGGCCTTCCCATCGAGGTCTATTTTCCGCGCACCGATGCGGTGCAGGCGCTCCTGGCGGCCAAGGGGCCCAATTCCTTCTATGAGAGCCTGGAGAACCGCAGGGAGTGCTGTCACATCCGCAAGGTCGAGCCCCTGGGCCGGGCGTTGGCGGGGGCTTCGGCCTGGATCACCGGGCTGCGGCGGGCGCAGGCGTCCAGCCGCAGCGCAGTGGGTGCCTTCCAGTGGGACCCGGCCAACGGCGGCCTGGTGAAGGTCAATCCCCTCTGCGGCTGGAGCCTTGACCAGGTCTGGGCCTACGTGAGGGCCCACGACATGCCCTACAACCCGCTCCACGACCAGGGCTACCCCAGCATCGGCTGCGCCCCCTGCAGCCGGGCCGTCCAGCCCGGGGAGGATGTGCGATCCGGACGCTGGTGGTGGGAACAGCCCGAGCAAAAGGAATGCGGCCTCCACAACCAGTCCCGGAAAAAGGCGGTGCCATGATCCTGCAGACGCGAACCCTCACCCACCTGGACACCCTGGAGGCGGAAGGCATGCATATCCTCCGGGAGGTGGCCGGCCAGTGCCGGAACCCGGTGCTGCTCTTCTCCGGCGGCAAGGACTCAGTCTGCCTGCTGGCCCTGGCGGAAAAGGCCTTCCGACCCGGCCCCTTCCCCTTCCCCCTCCTGCACATCGACACCGGGCATAACTTCCCGGAGGTGATCGCATTCCGGGACCGGCGGGCCCAGGAACTCGGCGAGCGGCTCATCGTCCGCACCGTGGAGGATTCCATCCGCCGGGGCAGCGTCGTGCTGCGCACCCCGACCCAGTCCCGGAACCCGTTCCAGAGCGTCACCCTGCTGGAAGCCATCCGGGAGTTCGGCTTCGACGCCTGCATCGGCGGCGCCCGCCGGGACGAGGAGAAGGCCCGGGCCAAGGAGCGCATCTTCTCCTTCCGGGACGAGTTCGGCCAGTGGGATCCCAAGCACCAGCGCCCCGAGCTGTGGGATATCTACAACGCCAGGTGTTTCCCCGGCGAAAACATCCGGGTGTTTCCCATCTCCAATTGGACCGAGCTGGACGTCTGGCAGTACATCCAGCGGGAAGCCCTGGAACTGCCCAGCATCTACTATGCCCATACCCGGCCCGTGGTGCGCCGGGGCTCGGCCCTGGTGCCGGTCACCGACCTCACCCCGGCCCGGGACGGGGAGCTGGTGGAAGAACTCTCGGTGCGGTTCCGCACCGTGGGCGACATCCCCTGCACTGCCCCCGTGGCCTCCAAGGCGGCCAGCATCGTCGACATCATCCGGGAGACCGCCACCGCCGAACTCACCGAGCGGGGTGCCACCCGGCTGGACGACCAGGTGTCCGAAGCCGCCATGGAACAGCGCAAGAAGGAGGGCTATTTCTGATGACCTCATCGGTTCGCGACATCCCCGACGCCGGCCTGCTGCGCTTCATCACCTGCGGCAGCGTCGACGACGGCAAGAGCACCCTCATCGGCCGGCTGTTGTTCGACAGCAAGGCCATCCTGGCCGATGCCCTTGACACCCTGGAGCGCACCTCGCTGAAGCGGGGCGCCGACGGCGTGGATCTCAGCCTGCTCACCGACGGCCTCCAGGCCGAACGGGAACAGGGCATCACCATCGACGTGGCTTACCGGTATTTTTCCACCGGAACCCGCAAGTTCATCCTGGGCGATGCCCCGGGCCACGAGCAGTACACCCGGAACATGGTGACCGCTGCCAGCACCGCCGATCTCGCCATCATCCTGGTGGACGCCCGCAAGGGCGTGCTCACCCAGACCCGCCGCCACACGGCCATCGCCCACCTGCTGGGCATCCGCCACCTGGTGATGGCCATCAACAAGATGGACCTGGTGGACTGGTCCGAACAGGTGTTCGCCCAGATCCGCAAGGACTGCCTGGCCTTCGCCGCCGATCTGGGGATCCCCCGGCTGGAGTTCATTCCCATCTCCGCGCTGGCCGGAGACTCGGTCGTTTCCCTTGGCGATCGGATGCCCTGGTATGAGGGCCCGACCCTCATGGAACTGCTGGAATCCGTGCCCCTGGCCCAGGAGGATCTGGAACGCCCGTTCCGCTTCCCGGTCCAGTGGGTGTGCCGGCCACGCATGGGAGGCGGGCAGTTCCGGGGTTACGCTGGAAGGATCGCGACCGGGACCCTCCAGGTGGGCGCGGAGATCGTCGCGCTGCCGGGCCTGGGCCGGACCCGGGTCCAGGGCATCCGGGTTGGGGAGACCCGCCTCGAGGCGGCCCAGGCAGGACAAAGCGTCACCCTGGAACTGGCGGGCGACCTGGATATTTCCCGGGGTGACCTCCTGGCCGATCCCGGGTCGCCCCCCACCCTTTCCCAGGATCTGGAGGCCACCCTGTGCTGGTTCTCCGAGGCCCCAGTCCAGGCCGGAGCCCGGTTCCTGCTCCGCCTTGGCCCCTGGGAAACCCGGGCCCTGCTCCAGGAGATCCGTTCCCGCCTGGAGATCACCAGCATGAAGCCCCAGGGCGCCGACCAACTGGCCATGAACGACCTCGCGGAGGTCCGGCTGAGGCTCCAGGCGCCGGTGGCCGCGGACCCCTATGATGTCAGCCGGTCCACCGGCGCCTTCATCCTGATCGATGAGGCAAGCAACGCCACCGTTGCCGCCGGATTGATCCGAACGGGGCGGTGGTCATCAGCCTTGCTGATTGCTTGCCCTACCGCCTTGGCCTTCGCCCTGGTGGCCTGCGGTTGGCGGGTGACACAGAACCATCACCCGGGGTAATCGACTTGAACCAGAGCCACCGGGCGGGGTTGCTGGCCCTGCTTGTGGCCGAAGCCGAGCGGGATCTGTTGGAAGAACGCGCCGGGATTCTGGAATTGGAAGCCGGGTTCATGGAGGCAGATGGGCGCCGGGATTGGCAGAAGGTCCTGCAAGGGGTCCTGGAATCCCGGCCAGTGGAAGAGCTGATCGAGCATTATGGGGATCGGATCCGCCGAGAGGTCTGCCGCAGAATGGGCACTCGGGAGGAGGGTGAGACCGTCCGCGACGATAAGGAGGGAGCGGAACCTGCTCTACACAGGCGTCACGCGGGGCCGGAAGCTGGTGGTGCTGGTCGGGCAGAAGAAGGCCGTGGCCATCGCCATTCGGGGCGTGAAGAACCGGCAAAGGTGGTCGAAGCTGGGCAGGGTTGAGGGAGGGCTTCCGAGTCTTCCCACATCTTCACAAGGTTCTTCGGGCAAAGGATTAGCGTTTCTGTGAAGTGGTCATCCTGGAAAATCTTCGCAAGGGCCGTAGCCATTAGTGTCCCTGAATCCGTGAGCCCGGATTTCAGCAAAGACACACAGGCCAAACGATTTAAGCAATAAGAACCAAAGAGTCGGATCCATGCCTTCACAGCCGGTGTGAACTGGGCTTCGATGAAGCGAAATAGGATTCAAGTGGGTAGGCCGACCAGGGTGATGGATGTGCCCTTTCATTCTGAGAGGGAAGTTGCACCCATGTATAGGCGACCGCATTGTTAACATAAATTATAATTGATGTTATCTAACGGCTCAGGGATTGCTTGAGAGGAGGATCCCCTCCAGACTTCCTGGAGCACGTGGGCGTTACCCAAAGGAGACCACATATGAGAACTTCCCGAATCGCGTTGGTTACGGTAGCATTGGCCCTTTCGACAGTTGAAGCCTTTGCTTTGCCCGGAATTTTCCAGCACGCCACCACCATGAATGTTTCTCCGGACATCCCGGCGGCCCAAGGCAAGGTCAAATTCAGCAAGACGAACGATGGGAATATCGCCATCAAGCTTTCGGTCAAGTACTTGGCAGATCCCCAGAAACTGCAGCCGCCCGCCGCGATCTATGCGGTCTGGGTGAGGAAGGACAAGGAGTCAACTGCGCAGAACATCGGGGCCCTCAAAGTTGAAAAGAACCGTGAGGGCACCCTCAAGTCGGTCACTCCGCTCCACTCCTTCCAATTGTTCATCACAGCGGAAGCCAATGGCCAGGTCCAGGAACCCACAGGCTCTCAGCTTCTCTGGATCGACTACAATTTCGACTAGACATCACCCTGAAGACATGAGAAATTCATTGCCAAAATTTTAATAAATTAAACTATATCAATAAAAGGATAAACTTCACCCTGCTTCTCACTGTCACATCTTCTGTGGAGGCGAGATGAGCGGGATTGGGATGCTGGGATCAGAGGGACTGGTGCTCACTGGCGTGGGCGGAATCGCTTTGGTCGGGAACGCCCTGTTCCGCTACACGGACTTCCGCTCCACCTTCACCCGGACCTTCCACAAAGGCCGGGGCGAGATCGCCTGGGGGGACGTGCTGACACCCTACGTGGCCTCACTCGCCACGGGCAAGAGCGACTTCGAGGCCCTGCGTCCCTGGTTCGGGCAGGCGTGGGTGGCCAAGGCCCTTCGGATCGACCGCATGGCCTCTCCGGAAACGCTTCGACAGCACCTCGACAACCTGGCAGACGGCCACCTGGAGGAAGCACTGCGGATGGTCCATCAGGCCAGCCTGGACCTCATCCGAAGATCAGGAGCACCCATCTCGCCGTGCAGCACCGGGCACGTCTGCCTGGACGGGGACACCACGCCCCAGGACAACGGCAAGACCAAGAAGGAGGGCGTGAGCCGCACCTATATGCCGGACGTCTTTGGCTTCGCACCGATGTTCGTGTTCGCTGGAGTCGAGGGCTGGTGCATCCGCGAGGAGTTCCAACCAGGGAAACAGCATGGCCAGAAGGGGGCTACGGCGGTCCTGCGGGGTGCGATCCAGGACCTCCGCAGCATGGGGGTGGAGAAGGTCCTGATTCGCCTGGATTCGGCATTTGACGCCGCAGAGAACTACGCCATTATGCGTTGCAACGCATAATCGCATTTATGTGCAGTAACCCGT
>PLUC01000241.1 GCA_003165415.1 Holophagaceae bacterium | reverse complement strand
GGAGATGGCCTACATCCCCCTGGACCCGGAATCCAAGGTCAAGGGCAAGGCCGCCATCGACGTGGTGGGGGCGCGCCTGGGCAAGGCCGGCGGATCGCTGCTCCAGCAGCTGCTCATCGCCATCCACCATTCCCTGCGGGCGGTGCCCGGCCAGATCGCCGTGCTCCTGCTGCTGGTGATCGGCGCCTGGATCCTGGCGGCCAGGCGCCTGGGGAGGGCCTTCGCCAGGCTGACCCGCTAGAGGGTGTTTTGCAAAGGCAAGTGCGGGGTCGAGAAGGAGATCTCGCAGAGGGTCGCGGAGAAAGACATGATCTTTATTTGTTGCGTTAATTTTTAAAACACCCTCTAGTGGACCATTCGGTTCCGGCCCTGGCCCTTGGCCCGGTACAGCATCGCGTCCGCCGCGGCGAGCAGGGCCGCGGGTCCCTGGTCGGCGGCCGGCACCAGGGTGGCGAGCCCCAGGCTCAGGGTCACCCGGCCGGCGGCTTGGGAATACGGGTTGGTCAGCGCCAGGGCGTCGAGGCAGGCCCGCATGCGCTCGCCGACGGTCCGGGCACCCTCCAGGCCGGTATCCACCAGCAGGGCGACGAACTCATCACCGCCGTAGCGGGCCACCAGATCGATGCCGGTCCGGGAAACGGCCGCGGTGAGCGCCTGGGCGACCTGGCGCAGGCAGGCATCGCCGGCCTGGTGCCCATAACCATCGTTGAACGCCTTGAAATGGTCCACATCCATGATGATGAGGGACAGCGGGCTCTGGGAACGCCGCGCCCGGGTCCACTCCCGTTCCAGGGCCTCGTCGAAATGGCGGCGGTTGGCCAGGCCGGTGAGGCCGTCGGTGGCCGACAGGCGCTCCAGCCGGTCGCGCAGGCGTTTCAGTTCCACCTGGTTCCTGATTCGGGCTCGGGCGATGGCGGGCACGATCGGCTTGACGATGTAGTCGGCCGCTCCGATGGACAGCCCCCGGGCTTCGTCCGCCACCTCGTTCAGGCCGGTCACGAAGATCACCGGAATGTCCCGGGTCTCAGGATCGGCCTTCAGCCGGGCGCACACCTCGTATCCGTCCATCACCGGCATCATCACATCGAGCAGCACCAGATCCGGCCGTTCCTGGCTGACCGCCTGCAGACCGGCCGCGCCGCTGGTGGCGAAACGCAGGTAGAACTCGTCGCCCAGGCAGGCATCCAGGATCCTGATGTTGGTGGGGGCGTCATCGATGACAATGACCTTGGGCTTGGCGGAGGGTCCAGGCTGGTTCATAGGGGACAACCCAGGGAAAGGGCCAGCTCCTTCAGTCCCGCCATCGCCTGTTCGAAGTCGAGGGTCTGCAGGGCGGTTTCCAGGGGCTCCAGCCGGGCGGGGGCGACCCGGTCCCGCAGGGCTGGTCCGAGCCGCCGTTCCCAGGTGCGGATGGCGTCCGTGGCGTTCACCCGCAGTTCCCCGGCCAGGTCCAGGAAGAGGGCGGCCAGGGGCTCGGTTGCGCACGGGGTTCCGGCCTGGGCTTCGGCACCCAGCCGTTCGATGGCGAGGACCGCCTCGTCCAGGCATCGCCCCAGCTCCTGGAGCAGCTCCGGGTAGCGCTCCGGGGCCCGGGAGCGCAGCGCGCCTTCCAGGTCGGCGGCGGCCCCGGCGAGTTCCAGGGCGCCCAGGTTGCCGGCGAGCCCCTTCAAGGTATGCGTCAGGTGGTGCGCCCCGGCCAGATCGCCGGCTTCCAGCGCCAGGACGATGGCCGTGGCGTCCCCGCCGTTCCTGGCCCGGAATTCCTTCAGCAGAAGACGATACAGATGGGCGTCGCCGCTGAGCCGGCCCAGGCCCCGGGCCACGTCGAAGCCGGGCAGCGGATCCGGGAAATCCGCCGTAGGCTGCGGCCGGGCCGCCGCCCCGGCACCGCCCGGCCGGTCCTCCGGTCCCGGCCCGCGCAGGCAGCGGCGCAAGGTGGAGAACATCTGGTCCACATCGATCGGCTTGGCGATATGGTCGTCCATGCCGGCGGCCAGGCAGCGTTCCCGGTCCTGGGCCATGGCGTCGGCGGTCATGGCGATGATGGGCAGATCCCGGTTCCAGGGCTGGGCGCGGATGAGGCGGGTGGCGGCGTAGCCGTTCATCATCGGCATATGGATGTCCATGAGGACCGCCTGGTAGCCGTGGGCGGCGTCCGCCAGCATCGCCAGCGCCTGGCTGCCGGAACTGGCCACGTCGGCGACGATGCCGGCCGTCTCCAGGATCTCCTGGGCAATCTGCTGGTTGATGGCGTTGTCTTCCACCAGCAGGAGGCGGCTGCCCTTCAGCCGCGCCACCCCCGGCACCAGCCCGCGCAGCAGCGCCCAGTCGCAGGGCCTCGGGGCGCCGATGCCCAGCGTGGCGTGCAGGCTGTCCAGCAGGATGGAGGGCGTCACCGGCTTGACCAGGAGCCCTTCCAGGCCGATCTCCTCCGCCCGGCGCAGCACCTGCTCCCGGCCGTAGGCCGTCACCATGATCACCACCGGCGGGGGCTTGAGCCGGGGATCGGCCTTGATGTCCTGGGCGGTCTCGAAGCCGTCCTTCCCGGGCATCTTCCAGTCCAGCAGCACGACGTTGTAGGGGACCTGGTCCGCCTCCGCCCGGGCCAACTCCGCCAGGGCGGCCTCCCCGCTGGCCACGTCGGTGACCTGGAGGCCGAACATCACCAGCATTTCCCGCAGCCCCACCCGAGCGCTCTCCAGGTCGTCCACCACCAGCGCCCGGAGGGAGCCCAGGTCGCTGGTTTCGGGCAGCTTGGTGATGGGGTGCGGCATCCGGCCGAGCAGGAGGGTGAACTGGCACAGCGTGCCCCGGCCCGGTTCACTCTCCATGTGGAGCTTGCCGCCCATCAGCTCCACCAGTTGCCGGGAGATGGCCAGCCCCAGGCCGGTGCCGCCGTGCAGCCGGCTCATGGAACTGTCCGCCTGGGTGTAGGGCGCGCATAACCGGGCCAGCTGCCCGGCCGACATGCCGACGCCGGTGTCGCGCACCGAGAAGCGCAACTCGGCCTCGCGCTCGTCCAGGCGCACGGCCTCCACCGCCACCACCACCTCCCCGTGTTCGGTGAACTTGATGGCGTTGTTGGCGAGGTTGAGCAGGATCTGGCCCAGCCGGAGCGGATCGCCGATCAGGCTGTCCGGCACCTGTTTGGGCAGGACGATGACCAGCTCGATGTCCTTGTCGCGCACCCCGTCGTTGGCCACGTCCGCCAGGCGGTCGATGACCGTGCTGAGCCGGAACGGCGTGGACTCCACCTCCATCCGCCCGGCCTCGATCTTGGAGAAGTCCAGGATGTTGTTGATGATGGCCAGCAGCGTGCAGGCCGCCTCCTGCATCTTGGCCACGTGGTCGGCCTGGCCCCGGTCCAGGCTGGTGCGGTTCAGGAGGAAGAGCGTGCCCACGATGGCGTTCAGGGGCGTGCGGATCTCGTGGCTCATGTTGGCCACGAACTCGCTCTTGGCCCGGCTCGCCTGTTCGGCCTGGAACCGGGCCGCCTCCAGGGCCTCCTCGTTCTCCCGGATGGCGCTGAAGTCCCAGTAGGCGCCCACCATGCGCAGGGGGCGCCCGTCCGCGTCGCGCTCCACCAGGGCGGCGACCTTGATGTGCCGCACTTCCCCGGAGGGGGTGACGATCCGGCAATCGGTGTCCAGCGGCTGGTGGCCCGCCATGGCCGCCTCGATTTCGGCCTTCAGGGTGGCCAGGTCTTCGGGGTGGACGTGCCGGTGCCAGACTTCATGGGTCGGCACCACCCGGGCCGCATCCAGGCCGAACAGTTCAAAGGTCTGGTCGTCCCAGACCAGCTGGCCGTTTTCCGGAGTCAGGCTCCATTCCCCCACACGCCCGGTGCGGGTGGCCAGGTTCAGCCGCTGGGCGAGGGAATCGATCTGACGCCGGGCATCCCGGTGGTCCTGCCGCTCATGCCGCAGGGCCGCGCCGGCCTGCCTCCGGCCGTGGCCGGCCTGGGCCAGCGCGCGCCGCTGGCGCGCAAATGAACAGACACATCCTCGCTGCCGCATGCGGTGTCCTCTCTCCGCCAGTCGCCCGAGCCGAAGGCGACCAGCCGAATGCAACCTGGTTTTGGCTTACCCGGGGCGCTTGGTATCGCGCTTCAGGTGCAACGCTTGTTTCGTGGAGGGCATGAATGACGAAAGGTGCCAGGTGGATCGTGAATCCCTGGGCCTTGGTTCCCTCGGGCCTTGAATGGCAGGGTACAGCACGGAAATCAGTTAGATGATTACGCCCAGGCCATGAAATGTGCTTCCACTTTGAATTGTTAATTTATTTAAATAATACGAATTATGTAGAAATTGTGATGAATTATTCCCTTTTCATAGATATTTTTGAAAGAATTGATCATACGGGATGCGCGCGGCCCCAGGAAAGGCGCATGGCCTATCCCGGAGGAAATGCCATTTGCCTGGTGCGGCGTCTCGCAAACCTGTTGGCAAAAATTGGCTCAAACCAAGGGGGCGGTCCCGTGGGAGCCTTGGCATAACTAAACCAATGAGGGCTGCCATTCTGGGACCGACCCATGTGATTAATGTTTCATTCAGACTGGAAGTTCCCGGGCCACAGCATCAAAGCCAGGGGGCCGTCCCCTGGCGCCGCTGCTCGAACGCCGCAACCTGGTCGATGCCGCGCAGGGTCTGCTCCACCTCGTCCAGGCCTTCCAGCAGGATGCCCCGGGCCCAGGGGTCGGCGCGGAAGGGGAAGGTCGCGCCGCCGGCCCGGATCTCCTGGGCCCCAAGGTCCACGGTGAGTTCGCCAGACAGGGCCGCAAGGGCCAGCAGCGCCTCCGGGGCCACCACAGCGGGGAGGATGCCGTTCTTCACCGCGTTGGTGGCGAAGATGTCGGCGAAGGACGGGGCCAGCACGGCGCGGAAGCCGAAGTCCAGCAGGGCCCAGGGGGCGTGCTCGCGGCTGGAGCCGCAGCCGAAGTTGGCCCCGGCCAGCAGGATGCTGGCGCTCCGCCCGGGCTCCCGGTTGAGCACGAAGGCGGGGTCGTCGCTGCCGTCCGCCCGGTAGCGCAGGTCGTGGAACAGGTGCCGGCCCAGGCCGCGGCGGTGGATGGTCTTGAGGAACTGCTTGGGGATGATGAGGTCGGTGTTGAGGTTGTCCTGGAGCATGGCGGCGGCCAGGCCGGTGTGGATGGTGAACGGCTGCATGGCGGTGCTCCTAGAGCAGACTCCATGTCCGGGCTTTGCCCGGGCATGGAGTGGGGGTGTGGGGGGACGGAGAGCGAACGAAGTGAGCGCGATGCCACGCATGCGTGGCATCCCCATGTTAAATCAGTCCCCGGACGTCGGTGAGGTGGCCGCGCACGGCGGCGGCGGCGGCCATGGCGGGCGATACCAGGTGGGTGCGCCCCAGCCGGCCCTGGCGGCCCTCGAAGTTCCGGTTGCTGGTGCTGGCGCAGCGCTCCAGGGGCTGGAGCTGGTCGTCGTTCATGCCCAGGCACATGGAGCANNATGGAGCAGCCGGGCTCGCGCCACTGGCAGCCCGCGGCCAGGAACACCGCGTCCAGCCCTTCGGCCTCGGCCTGGGCCTTCACCAGCCCGCTGCCGGGCACCACCAGCACCTTCACGCCGGGGGCCACCCGCCGGCCCTTGAGCACGGCGGCCGCCTCGCGCAGGTCCTCGATCCGCCCGTTGGTGCAGGAGCCGATGAACACCACGTCCACGGCCAGCCCCTCCAGGATCTGGCCCTGGGCGATGCCCATGTAGGCCAGGGCCTGCTCCAGCTGGGCCGCGGCTTCCGGGGTGGGGGCGTCGGCCAGGAGCGGCGCGCGGCCCAGGATGGAGGTCTCGGCTTCGGGGTTGGTGCCCCAGGTCACCTGGGGTTCCAGCCGGTCCACTTCCACCACCAGCTCCCGGTCGAACACGGCGTCGGGATCCGAGGCCAGTTGGCGCCAGGACGCCACCGCCGCGTCCCACTGGGCGCCCGCGGGGGCCATGGGCCTGCCTTTCAGGTAGGCGAAGGTGGTCTCGTCGGGGGCCACCAGGCCGGTGCGGGCGCCGGCTTCGATGGCCATGTTGCACAGGGTCATGCGCGCTTCCATGCTCATGGCGCGCACGGCGGAGCCGGCGAACTCCAGGGCGCAGCCGGTGCCGCCGGCGGTGCCGATCCGGCCGATGATGTGCAGGATCAGGTCCTTGGCGCCGACGCCCTTGGGAAACGCCCCCTCGCAGCGGATGCGGAAGTTCTTGGCCCGCTTCTGGACCAGGGTCTGGGTGGCCAGGACGTGCTCCACCTCGCTGGTGCCGATGCCGAAGGCCAGGGCGCCGAAGGCCCCGTGGGTGCTGGTGTGGCTGTCGCCGCAGACCAGGGTGGCGCCCGGCAGGGTGAAGCCCTGCTCGGGGCCGATGATGTGGACGATGCCCTGGCGCGGGTCCAGGAGGGGGAGGTAGGGCACCCGGAAAGCCTCGCAGTTGCCTTCCAGGGTCTCCACCTGCAGGCGGCTGGTGGGCTCCTTGATGCCCGCCCGGCGGTCGAGGGTGGACACGTTGTGGTCCACCACCGCCAGGGTGGCCCCGGGCCGGCGCACGGCCCGGCCGGCCAGCTGCAGGCCCTCGAAGGCCTGGGGGCTGGTCACTTCGTGCACCAGGTGGCGGTCGATGTAGATCAGCGCGGCGCCGTCCTCGCGGGGCTCCACCACGTGGCTGTCCCAGAGCTTGTCGTAGAGGGTGCGGGCGCTCATGCGGAGACTCCGGTCAATTCCCTGGCGAAGCTCTGGCGGATGGCCTCGCCCATGCCCCGGGTGCCCACCCGGGCGGGCTGGCAGCCCAGGTCGGCGGTGCCGAAGCCCTGGGTCAGCACGGCGGCGATGGCGGCCTCCAGGGCGTCGGCCTCCTTCTCCAGGCCCAGGCTGTGGCGCAGCAGCATGGCCGCGCTGCCGATGGCGCCGATGGGGTTGGCCAGGTCGCGCCCGGCCAGGTCCGGGGCCGAGCCGTGGACCGGCTCGTAGAGGCCGACCTTGCCCCCCAGGCTGGCGCTGGGCAGCATGCCCAGGCTGCCGGTGAGCACTGAGGCCTCGTCGCTGAGGATGTCGCCGAACAGGTTGTCGGTGAGGATCACGTCGAAGCTGCTGGGACGGAGGACCAGGGCCATGGCGCAGGCGTCCACGTACAGGTGGTCCAGGGCCACGTCCGGGTAGTCCGCGGCCACCTCGGTCACCACCCGGCGCCAGAGCTGGCTGGATTCCAGCACGTTGGCCTTGTCCACGCTGGTGACCTTGCGCCGCCGGAGCCGGGCCAGGTCGAAGGCGTAGCGGGCGATGCGCTCCACCTCGAACCGGGTGTACGGCAGGGTGTTCACCCCGCGGTCCTCGTCCAGGCTGCGCGGCTCGCCGAAGTAGAGGCCCCCGGCCAGTTCCCGCACCACCACCAGGTCGGTGCCGCGCACCACTTCCTCCTTCAGGGGCGAGGAGGCGGCCAGGGCCGGGTGCAGCAGGGCGGGCCGCAGGTTGGCGTAGACGCCCAGGCCCTGGCGCAGGGCCAGCAGGCCGCTTTCGGGCTTGAGGCCGGCGGGCTGCTTGTCGTGGCGGGGATCGCCCACCGCGCCCAGCAGGACCGCGTCCGAGTCCAGGCAGGCCTCCAGGGTGGCCGGGGGCAGCGGCACCCCGTAGGCGTCCAGGGCGTAGCCCCCCACCGGGTGGCTCTGGAATTCAAAGTCGTGGCCGAGGGTCCGGGCCACCTGGCCCAGGCAGGCGACGGCCTCCCGGGTCACTTCCGGTCCGATGCCGTCCCCGGGCAGGACTGCGATGCGTGCGCGCATGGGGATTCCTTTCAGGCGTTGACGATGGGCTCGGCGGACCGGACCCGCTGGATGACCTTGTTGACCGCCTTCAGGTAGGCCTGGGCGCTGCTGCCGACGATGTCGGTGCTGGCGGCCTTGCCGGAGAAGGTCCCCTCGGGGAAGCGCACCCGCAGGAACACTTCGCCCAGGGCGTCGGCGCCGCCGGTGACCGAGGCCAGGTGGAAGTCCAGCAGCTCGCCCTGGAACCCGGTGATCCGGTTGATGGCCTCGAACACCGCGTTCACCGGGCCGTCGCCTGAGGCGGTCTCGGTGATCTCCTTCTCCCCGTCGAACAGGATCACCAGGGCGGTGGCCACGGAGTGGGTGCCGGCGGTGGCCTGGACGGCCCGGAGCTGGTAGGCGTCGGCCCCGTCGGAGAGGCCGTCGTTGACCAGGGCCACCAGGTCCTCGTCGAAGATCTCCTTCTTCTGGTCCGCCAGGCGGGTGAACAGGAGGTAGGCCTGGGCCAGCTTCTCGGGCTCCAGCTCGAACCCCAGCTCGCGGAACCGCTGGTCCAGGGCATGGCGGCCGCTGTGCTTGCCCAGCACCAGGCTGGAGGTCTTCACGCCCACGCTCTCGGGGGTCATGATCTCGTAGGTGGTGGGGCTGGCCATGACCCCGTGCTGGTGGATGCCGGCCTCGTGGGCGAAGGCGTTCTTCCCCACCACGGCCTTGTTGGGCTGCACCGCCACGCCGGTGATGTTGGAAAGGAGCTGGCTGGTGCGGTAGATCTCCGGGGTGGCGACGCGGGTGTCGAAACCCAGCCGCTCGCGCCGCACCCGCAGGGCCATGACCACCTCCTCCAGGGAGGCGTTGCCGGCCCGCTCGCCGATGCCGTTGATGGTGCACTCGATCTGCCGGGCCCCGGCCTCCACCGCGGCCAGGCTGTTGGCCACCCCCAGGCCCAGGTCGTTGTGGCAGTGGACGCTGAGGATCGCCCGTTCCAGGGCGGGCACCTTGCGCCGCAGGGTCTGCAGGATCTCCTTGTACTCCTCGGGAACCGTGTAGCCGACGGTGTCGGGGATGTTGATCACCGTGGCCCCTTCCTCCAGGGCCACCGCCACCACTTCGCAGAGGAAATCCAGGTCGCTGCGGGTGGCGTCCTCGGCGCTGAACTCCACGTCGTCGGTGTGGCCCTTGGCGCGGCGCACGGCCTCCCGGGCCATCACCAGCACCTGGGACCGGTTCTTCTGCAGCTTGAACTTCATGTGGATGTCGGAGGTGGCCAGGAAGGTGTGGATGCGGGGATGCTGGGCCTCGCGGATGGCCTCCCAGGCGCGGTCGATGTCCACCGGCAGGGACCGGCACAGCGCGGCGATGACGGGACCCCGCACTTCCCGCGCCACCATCTGCACCCCGGCGAAGTCATCCAGGCTCGAGACCGGGAAGCCGGCCTCGATGACGTCCACCTTGAGCGCGGCCAGCTGGTGGGCGAACCTCAGCTTCTCCCGGGGCTGCATGGTGCAGCCGGGACTCTGTTCGCCGTCGCGGAGGGTGGTGTCGAAGATGGAGATGAATTGCGGTTCTCGTTGCATGGTTCCGGAACCCCAGAAATGGTGAAGCTCCAGTGAGCCCTGGCGGGTGCCGGGCTGTCCATGGCTATTGCCCTTTTTTAGGGCGGCATAAGCTGGACCAATGGTTTTTTCCGATCCTCAGCGCAGGAGGGACAGGGCCGCCAGGCGGCCAAGGCTGTTGCGGTCGTCGGTCCATGGGCGCGTGGCCCCGGCCAGCCTTTCCCCCTCCGCCACCCGCCGCTGGAACTCGGGAGAGCCTTGCACCACGGCGCCGGGGGGCAGGGGCGGCAACAGCACGGCCCGGGCCGCCTCCACCAGGTCCGGGTCCAGGAGCGTGCCGGGATCCCGGCCCAGGACCAGGAAGCGGCTCCAGCGGTCCAGCGGGCCCAGGGGCGCCGGGTTTTCCGGGCCGGGGGCGTCGATCTCCAGGGCGCCGAGCCCGCGGGCCTTGGCGCCGGCCAGCATCACCAGGTCCACCGGCAGCCGGTTGGTGGCGTTCATGACCAGCAGCCCCCCCGGCGCCAGGTGCCGGCAGTAGCCGTCCAGGGCCTCAAGGGTGAGCAGGCTCACCGGGATGTTGCCGCCGCTGAAGGCGTCCGCCAGCAGGAGGTCGAAGCCCTGGGCCGGTTCCCGGGCCAGCAGGAGCCGGCCGTCGCCGGCCAGGAAATCGCATCGCGCCGGGCAGTTCCCGGCCATGGAGAACTCCGTGCCGCCGGGACCGGACAGGCGCAGCACCTTGGGACTGATCTCGTAGATGCGCACGGTGTCGCCGGCCTGGGCGTGGGCCAGCACGTCGCCGACCCCCAGCCCGATGACCCCCAGGCGCAGGGCGGGATGGCGGCGCCGGGCGGAGGCGATGGCCCGGGCGATGCCCGAAGAGGGCTGGTAGTAGGCCAGGGGCCGCCTGGGCTGGTCCATGCGCTCCAGGCCATGCAGGGTCCGGCCGTGGAACATGACCTTCAGGTTGCCCTGGGCCAGGGTGGCGACCTTGACCTGGCCGTAGAAATCCCGGTAGCTGCGGTCGGGGCTGCGCACTTCCGCCACCACCCCCCGGGCCGCCAGCACCAGGCAGCCCAGGGCGGAAACCAGCCGCATCCACCGCAGCGGCGGCCGGTCCTGCCGCTCCAGGAAGGCGACCGCCCCCACCATGGCCACCGCCAGCGGCAGCTCCCACATGCGGTTGAACAGCAGCGGCGCCGCCACCCCCACCACGGCGCCGCCCAGGACCCCGCCCAGGGCGATGGCCAGGTAGAACCCCGAAAGCCGCTCCGGGGGCGGACGCAGGGCGTAGAGCCGGCCGTGGCAGAACAGGCAGCCGGCGAACAGGGTGACCATGAGCAGGCAGGTGGACCAGACCAGCCCGGGGGCGCGCAGCGCGGCGGGCACCAGGGCCAGGGCCAGGAGGAACAGGGCCATGGCCAGAGCCTGGATCCGGCCCCCCTCCAGGTCCAGCCTGCCGTCGAAGGCCAGGATGAAGGTCGCCAGGTAGACCGCCAGGGGCAGCACCCAGAGCAGCGGCAGGCCCGACAGTTCCGTGGTGGCCACGTTGGTGACCGCCATCAGCAGCAGGGTGCCGGCCATGGCGGTGAAGATCCAGGCGAACACCTCCCTGCCCCGCGGCGCGCCGGCAGGGCGTTCCAGGGCCGGGGCCCCGGCCCCGGCTGCCCGCCGTGCCAGCACGGCCATGGCCGCGAAGTAGGTCAGGAACAGGCCGGCGGCAGCCCAGGCCTGGACGGACAGCGGCAGGAAGGGCTCCACCAGGAAGGGGTAGGCCAGCAGCCCCAGCATGGACCCGGCGTTGGACAGGGCGTACAGCCGGTACGGGCTTCCCCCTCCCGCGCGCAGGTGCCAGGCCTGGGCCAGGGGGGAACTGGCGGCCAGGGGCAGCACGCAGCAGGCCATGGAACCCAGCAGCACCCGCAGGATCCCCAGGGGCGGGAAGGCCTCCGCGCCCAGGGACCAGCGGTAGGGAGGGAGCAGCGGACGGCCCGAGGCCGCCCAGGTCCAACCCAGGCTGGCCAGGGCCAGGGCCAGGACCAGCGCGTGGATCCGCACCTGGAGCCGGGCCGGGGCGCGGGTCAGAAGCAGATGGGCATAGCCGTAGCCGGCCAGGAGCATGGCCTGGAAGAACAGCAGGCAGGTGAGCCACACCTGGCTCCCGCCGCCGAACCAGGGGGTGATGGTCTTGGCGCTGAACGGCTGCAGGAAGAACAGCAGGAAGGCGCCCAGAAAGGAGATGATGCCTGCGGCCATGGACAGTCCGGGGAGAGCTTCAATTCTATCCGCCGGAGAGGGCCGGGATCAGATGGACTTCGTCCGCCTCCTCCAGCACCCGCGCCAGGTGCGCGGTGCGCCCGTTGACCACCAGCAGGAGGCCTTCCGCCTGGAGATCCAGGGCGCGCAGCAGATCCGCCAGGGTGCCGCCGGCGGGCAGGGCCACCTCCAGGCGCCGCACCAGCCCTTCCGGGGTCCGGCGCCGGAGCGACGTGTGCAGGTGCACCATGACTACCAATCGAAGACCCCGTCCAGGTCCGCCTCCGCCACGTCGAACACGGAGCGGTGCGGCGGCAGCGGCTCCAGGGTCATCCATTCCGGCAGCCGGTCATGGGCGGCGGTGAAGCCGGCGCGCTTGTTGAACTCGCGCTCCAGGCTCAGGGTCTCCCGCCCCAGGGTCTGCAGGATGTCCCCGCCCACCTGCCAGCCGTAGCGGGCGTTGAGCAGGCCGGGAATGACCTCGGGCGCCACCGCGAAGCCGAAGCCGGCGAAGATGCAGGCGCCCAGCGTGTCGTAGCCGGCCATGCTGATCTGGGCGTTGCGCGACAGGGCGGCCTGGACCTTGGGGTCCAGGTGGTCCACCTTGGCCCGGACCGTGTTGCCGGCGGTGTGGTCGGCGCCCTGGGGCGAGGTGGCGTAGGTGACGCCGGTGCCCTTGATGGCGCGTGGCTCGTAGGCCGACATGGCCTGGCCCTTCACCACCGGCACCTGGATGACGCCCAGGACCCGCCCGGCCAGGGCCGCGCCGTGGCCGAGGATCCGGCCCAGGGGCGTGCCCTGGCGGATCTCCCGCAGCAGCTCCATGGCCCGGTCGCCGTCCCCGAACGCCATCAGCCCCGCCCGGACCGCCACCCCCAGGGCCGCGCCCAGGTCGATGGAATCCAGGCCCAGGTCGTTGACCTCCCAGTTCAGCCGCGCCACCACGTCCAGGTCGGCGATGCCCAGGTTGGAGCCCATGAGCCCGATGGTCTCGTACTCCAGCGGCGTGACCAGGCTCTTGCCGTCCGGGCCGCCCCAGTTGTTGGAGCAGCGGATGGCGCAGCCCGGCATGCAGGCGTGGGTGGGGGTGCTCTCACCGCCGCGCTCCAGCGTCACCTCGCGCAGGTGCTCGCCGCTGAGGGTCTCGGCGCCCTCGAAGCTGCCCTCGGAGAAGGCCCGGGTCGGCAGGCCGCCCAGCGCGTTGCAGGTCAGCGCCATGGCCGCGGTGCCGTAGTCCCGGTACAAGGCCGTCTGGGGGTGGTCGGCCAGGTTGCGGGTGAACACCTTCTGGGCCTGCTTGAAAGCCTCGGGATCCGCCAACGGCGGCTTCGCCGCGCCGGCGGCGTCGAACACGATCGCCTTGAGGCCCTTGGCCCCCATCACCGCGCCCAGGCCGCCCCGGGCCGCGATGCGGGAGGGCACCCCATCCTTGTCCAGGTTCTGGATGCCGGCGGCGGACAGCCGCATCTCCCCGCCCGGGCCGATGAGCGCGACCGCCACCTGGTCGCCGTAGCGCTTCAGCAGGCGGGCCGCGGCTTCACCCACCCCCAGGCCGACCAGGTCCGCCGCGGGTTCCAGCCGCGCGCCGTCCAGGCTGAGGTGCAGCACCCGCCAGTCAGCCCGGGCCGCCGGGGCCGCGGTGACCTGGCCTTCCAGGATCAGGGCGCGGATGCCCATGCAGGCCATCTTCAGCCCGGTGGTGCCGCCGGCGTTGGCCTCCTTGATGCCGCCGGTCATGGGGCTCTTGCCGCCCACGGAAATGCGGTCGCAGCTGGAGAGCATGTGGCCCACCAGCAGCCCGGGAGAAAAGATCAGCCGGTTGTTGGGCCCCAGCGGGTCGCACCCCGGAGGGGTCTCGTCCACCATGATGCGTGCCAGCAGGCCGCGGCCTCCCAGCCGCGACCAGGACTCGGGCACCGCCTCGCGCTGCAGCGATCCGCTTTGCAGGTTGACTCTCCAGATCAGCACGGGGTGTTTCCTTTCAGATGGTCCCAATCACGCTGCGGACAATAGCATAAATTGAACCAGCCCCGGCCGGGTCAACGGTGTTTCCACAGGGAAACCTGGAGTCCAGCCACTACCTCGCCGCGGCCACCCGGCTGGCGGTGAGGACTTCCAGCGCGTCCGCCAGGATTGAAAAGCCCCGGTCAAGCTGCTCGTCGGTGATGACCAGCGGCATGAGGGTACGGATCACATTACCGTACTGTCCGCAGGAGAGCAGCATCAGGCCCCGTTCGTAGCACAGCCTGATCAGCTCCTTGGTCTCTTCGCCGGCGGGGGTCTTGCGCTCCCGGTCGCGCACCAGTTCCATGGCCAGCATCGGCCCCTTGCCGCGCACGTCGCCGATGATCTCGAACCGGGCCTGCAACTCGTCCAGCCGAGCCCGGGCCTTCACCCCCAGCGCCGCGGCCCGGGCCAGGAACCCGTCCTCCAGCAGGACTTCCAGGACCGCCAGGGCCGCCCTGCAGGCGATCGGATTGCCGCAGAAGGTGCCGCCAAGGCCGCCAGGGTGGGGCGCGTCCATCAGCTCGGCCCGGCCGGTGACCGCGCTGAGCGGCAGGCCGCCGCCGAGGCTCTTGGCGGTGAGGATCATGTCCGGCTCGATGCCCCAGTGCTCGATGGCGTAGAGCTTCCCGGTGCGCCCCATCCCGCTCTGGATCTCGTCGATGATCAGCACGATCCCGTGCTTCCGGCAGATGGCCTGCAGCTTGCCGAAATATTCCGGCGGCGGGGTGGTGAAGCCGCCCTCGCCCTGGATCGGCTCGGCGATCAGAGCCGCGGTCTGCTCGGCGGCCACGTGGCCGACGAAGAAGTCCTCCAGGTAGTCCGCGCAGGCCACCCCGCAGGCCGGATACTTCTGGCCGAACGGGCAGCGGTAGCAGTTGGCGTTGGGCATGTGGTAGATCTCCGGCGCCATGGGCCCGAACTTGTACTTGTACGGCTTGACCTTGCTGGTCATGGTCATGGTCAGCAGGGTCCGCCCGTGGAAGGCGCCCTCCAGGGCGATCACCGCCGGACGCCCGGTGGCGTAGCGGGCGATCTTCACCGCGTTCTCCACCGCCTCAGCCCCGCTGTTCGCCAGCATCGTCATCTTATGGAAGTCCCCGGGGGTCAGGGCGTTGAGCCTGACCGCGAGATCAATATAAGGTTCATACATGGCGATGGCGAAGCAGGCGTGGATGATCTTGTCCGCCTGGTCCTTGATGGCCGCGACCACCTTGGGGTGGGAGTGGCCCACGTTCACCACCCCGATCCCCCCGGCGAAATCGATGAATTCCCGGCCGTCGAAGTCGGTCAGGACGGCGCCCTTGGCCTCCCGGATCAGCGCGGGCGAGCTGTGCGAGGTGCCCTTGGGTATGTGCCGCTGGCGGAGGGCCTGATAGTCGGACTGGGTGGCTGCCATGATGAGCCCTCCTTGGGGAAAGTGCGCGTGGCAGGCTAAAGCACTAAGCGTACCAAGCGGATCCCGGCCTCCTGATCCTGGCATCCTCCAAGGGAACATGCCTCCGAACCGGTTTTGAGCAATGCATCCTTGCATATCCCATGCAAGGAGGAATAATGTCGGCATGCTCATACGAAACTCATGCGACCGGACCCTGGACGGGGTCCTTGAAACCCATGGGGTGGCCTGGGACATGTTCGCCGACACCCTGCTGGAGGCCAGCAGGAATGGCTGCACGGCGGTGGCCGCGAGCGGCCTGGTGCTCTACGCCAACCGCATGGCGCGGGAAGAGCTGGGCATCCTGCCCGGCACGCTCATGGTGGACCGGGTCCCCGCGCTGCAGCAGCGCATGGCCGGGGTGCTGGCGGGAGAGACCGACCCGGGCGGGCCGCTGCTGCGGCTCGGCGAGTCCATCTACATGACCACCGTGTCCCGGGTCCAGGCCGGCGCCGTGATCCTGGGCACGCTGTGCGTGTTCATCGACATGACCCTGTTCGAGACCACCGCCAGCCAGATGCGGGCCTACGCCGAGCTCAGCCGGGAGCAGGACACCATCATCAACGCGCTGTCGGAAGGCCTCTGGATCTGTGACCCCCAGGCCAACGTGCTGCGCATCAACCCGGCCTCGGAGCGGCTCAACGGCATCCGGGCCGCGCAGGTGGTGGGCCGCAACATGCACGACCTGGTGGCCGAGGGCATGTTCGACCGCTCCGCCACCCTGGAGGTGCTGGCCAGGAAGATGCCCGTGTCCATCCTCCAGACCCACCAGGGGCGCAGGCTCGCCCTCACCGGCATCCCGGTGCAGGACGAGGCGGGGACCCTGATCCGGGTGGTGGTGACCGAGCGCGACCTCACCGAGATCGAGACCCTGCACCGGGAGCTGGAGGAGCAGGAGGCGATGCAGGACCGCATCCGCGCCCGCATGCAGGAGCTGCAGCTGGGGGAGGTGGAGTCCACGCGGATCATCGCCAGGAGCCCGTGCATGCGCAAGGCCCTGAGCCACGCCTTCAAGGTGGCCGCGGTGGATTCCACGGTGCTGATCCTGGGCGAATCCGGGGTGGGCAAGGAGCTGTTCGCCGACCTCATCTACAAGTACTCCGAGCGGGCCGGAAAGCCGCTGGTGAAGATCAACTGCGGCGCGATCCCCGAGTCCCTGCTGGAGGCCGAGCTGTTCGGCTACGAGAAGGGCGCGTTCACCGGCGCCCAGGTGAAGGGCAAGGCCGGCTACTTCGAACTGGCCGACGGCGGCATCATCTTCATGGACGAGATCGCCGAGCTCACCCTTTCCGCCCAGGTCAAGCTCCTGCGCTTCCTGCAGGACGGCCAGATCATGCGGGTGGGCGGCACCCACAGCCGCAAGCTCAACGTGCGCATCCTGGCCGCCACCCACCAGGATCTGCAGACCATGGTGGAGCGGGGTACCTTCCGGCTGGACCTGTTCTACCGCCTGAGCGTGATCCCCATCGCGATCCCGCCGCTGCGGGAGCGCACCGACTGCATCCTGCCGCTGCTCCACCACTACACCGAGTTCTTCGCCGAGCGGATGGGCCTTAGCCGCCGCTTCACCCGGGCCGCTTCTGAGGTCCTCATCGCCTACCCGTGGCCCGGCAACGTGCGCGAGCTGGCCAACCTCTGCGAACGGCTGGTGGTGATGTCGGAATCGGAGCTCATCGGCCTGGCGGACCTCCCGCCGGACATCCTGGGCCGGGCGGGCAAGGCCGCCCTGGTGCAGACCGGCCCGGAGGAACTGACCTTGAACCAGGTGCTGGAGAACACCGAGCGCTCGCTGCTGCTCGAGGCCCGGCAGCGCCATGGCAGCCAGATGCTCATGGCCAAGGCGCTGGGCGTCGACCAGTCCACGGTGGCCCGGAAAATGAAAAAGTACGGCATTCTCTGACCGCGTTCGCTCCGGTTGCTATGCATTTCTGCATAAGCCGGAGAGCGAAATAAGGGCGAGACAGAACCGGATACCGGATACCGGATAAAGGATGGATCGGTCGGATTTTCTCGTGGCATGTGTCTTGCAATGAGCGTGCTTCACCCATCGCCAGCGATGACGACACATCCACAGGAGGGATCGCATGAGCCTCACCAAGTCAGCCATTCTCGCGGCGCTCACCACGGCCGTAGCCGGAGGTGCACTGCAGGCCCAGGAGTTCAAGATCGGAGTCGTCGTTGAGCTGTCCGGCGACAACGCCACCGGCGGCAACGTGGCCAAGCGCGGCTACGATCTCTGGGCCCAGGCGGTGAACGAGACCGGCGGCATCAAGATCGGCGCGAAGAAGTATCCGGTCAAGCTGTTCTACGGAGACGCCCAGTCCAACCCGTCCCAGGGCGCGGCGGCGGCGGAACGCCTCATCACCCAGGAGCACGTGGACCTGATGTTCGGCCCCTACGCCTCCAGCGTGGCCAACGCGGTGGGCCCCGTGGTCGAGAAGTACATGATCCCGATGATCAACGGTTCGGCCGAATCGCCGAAGGTGTGGGAGCCCAAGTTCAAGTTCGTCTTCGGCAGCATCCCGCCCGTGAACTTCACCGGCGCGGCCTGCATCGAGACCCTGGCCAAGCTCTCGCCCGCCCCCAAGACCGCCGTGGTGTTCGGCTCCAACGACACCTTCTCCAGCTCGACCGCCACCGCCTTCAACGCCGCCCTGATCAAGCAGGGCATCAAGGTCCTGAAGTTCAACATCGTCCCCGAGGGCCAGGACCTCACCCCGCTGCTTTCGGCCATGAAGGGCCTGCGGCCCGACCTCATCTGCTTCGGCGGCCATGACGAGGAGCTGATCAACCTGATCAAGGACCTGCACCAGATCGACTACACCCCCAAGGCCGTGCTCATGCACTACGGGGTCACCGAGCCCGCCTTCGCCGAAGCGCTCAAGGGCGACGCCAACCAGGTGTTCGGCGGCGCGGTGTGGACCGAGACCACCAAGACCTCCTCCAAGATCCTGTGGCCGAATTCCCAGGCCTACGCGGCGGCCTCGCTCAAGGCCTTCAAGGTCGCGGCCGACTATACCCAGGGCGGCTGTTCCGCGGCCGGCATCGCCTTCCAGGTGGCCCTGGAGAAGATCAAGGCCGTGCCGCCCCTGTCCGAAGCCAAGCGGAAGGAACTGGTCAAGGCCCTGGAAGCGCTGGATGTGGAGACCTTCTACGGCCGCATCAAGTTCGCTACCGAAGGCGACTACTTCCACGCCAACGCCGGCATCAGCTCGCTGACGGTGCAGATCCAGAACGGCGTGGTCAAGTGTGTCGGACCGGCCAAGGTGGCTGAAGTCCCGGCCCAGTATCCCATGACGCCCTGGAGCAAGCGCTAGCTTCAGGGTGGGCCCCGGCGCGCCAGCGCCGGGGCCCTTTTTTCATATGGCCGGAGGAAATTGGAATGGAACTGTTGCCGCAAGCCCTTGTGGACGGCATCATGCTGGGCGCGATCTACATCGCCATCGCGATCGCGTTCTCCCTGGTGTTCGGCGTCCTGCACGTCATCGACTTCGCGGTGGGCGAATGGATCATGCTCGGCGCATTCGCCGGGTTCTACCTGAACCTCTGGGCCAAGATGGACCCGTTCCTCACGCTGCCCATCGTCTTCATCGTTTTCTGCGGCCTGGGCTACCTGCTCCAGCCGGTCATCCAGCGGGTGCTCTCTGGGCACAAGGGCAATCCCCTGCTCATGGCCCTGGTCTTCACCTTCGGTCTGGGCATGATCTTCCGGGGCACCGCCCAGACCTTCTTCGGCTTCTACAGCCACTCCATCCCGTCGCACTTCTCCAACGGTTCGTACTACTTCGAGAAGGGGTCCTTCTTCCTCACCATCTCCTCGGTGCGCCTGGCCGGCCTGATCTACGCGGTTGTGATCACCATGATCCTCAACTACCTGCTCCGGTACACCGACTTCGGCCTGGCCGTGCGGGCCCTGGCGCAGAACAAAGAAGCCGCGGGGCTGATGGGGGTGAACAACAAGCGCACCAACAAGCTGCTCTACGCGCTCTACACCGGCATCACCGCCATGACCGGCGTGCTCATCGGGGTTATCATATCGGTGAACACCAAGATGGGCGCCGAGTACTCGATCTTCGCGTTTTTCGTGGTGGTGCTGGCTGGGATGGGCTATCTGGCCGGGGTGCCGGCGGCGGCCCTCCTGCTGGGGATCATCCAGTCGATGTTCCTGGTCTACCTTGACCCGGGCTGGACCCTGCTGGCGGTGTTCGGGATCCTCTATCTCATCCTGGTGATCTCGCCCACCGGCCTGTTCGGGAAAGGCTGGGTGTGAAGCCATGACTCCTCTGCTCAAAGACCGGCGCCTCATCGTTGCCATCATTGTCTTCCTGGTCTTCCTGTGCATCCCGGCGGTGGTGCACGACACCTTTGCCCTGCGCATGTGCACCGAGGCCTTCATGTGGATCGGGCTGGCGGTCACCCTGGACGTCATGGCGGGCTACACCGGCTACCTCAACTTCGGGCACCAGGCATTTTTCGGCATCGGCGCCTACACCACGGCGCTCCTCATGATGAAGGCCCACTGGCCGTTCCCGCTGGCGGTGGCCGCCGGCGGCGTGGTCGCCTCGGTGGCCGCCCTGGTGATCGGCATCCCCACGCTCCGGCTGCGCGGCTCCTACTTCGCCATCGCCGTGTGGGCCCTGGCCCGGGCCATCCAGCAGTTCGCCCTCATCGCCACCTTCACCGGCGGCCCCGACGGCACACGGCTCACCGCCTTCCTGGACCCCCAGTTCTTCTTCTACGTGATGCTGGGCATCGTCGGCGCGAGTTTCTTCTGCCTGTGGTTCCTGCTGGAGCGCGCCCCGTTCGGGCTCAAGCTCAAGGCCATCCGGGAGGACCAGGAGAGCGCCAAGGCCCTGGGCCTCAACCCCACCCGCCTGAAGATCCAGGCCTTCATCATCTCCGCCATCCCCACGGCGCTGATCGGGGGCGTGTTCGCCTACTGGGTCACCTTCATCGACCCGGGCTCCACCCTGAGCGACCTGATCAGCGACCAGGCCATCGTCATGGTGGTGTTCGGCGGCATGGGCACCCTGATCGGCCCGGTCATCGGGGCGATCCTCATCTTCTCCTTCAAGACCTTGTTCTGGGCCTATCTGTCCCAGTACGAAGTGCTCTACATCATCATCCTGGGCGCGGTGATCGCGGGCTCGGTGGTGTTCATGCCGGACGGGGTCCTGGGCAAGTTCATCCGCAAGGCCGTGCGGCGCTCCCCCAAGCCCGAAAGTCTGCCGCCCCCCGCCACCGCCGGAAAGGAGGCGTGAGACCATGGCCGAACCCTTCTTGAAAGTCCAGGGCGTCAGCAAGATCTTCGGCGGCCTCGCGGCGGTGAACGACGTCTCCTTCGAGATGGAGGCCGGGCAGATCCTCGGTCTCATCGGGCCCAACGGGGCCGGGAAGACCACCCTGTTCAACGTCATCAGCGGCTACTACACCCCCAGCCACGGCAAAGTGTTCTTCAAGGGCCGGGACGTGAGCGGCAAGCCGCCCTACGCGCTGGCCGCGCTGGGGATCGGCCGCACCTTCCAGGTGGTCAAGCCGTTCGGCGGCCTTTCGGTGCTGGAGAACATCATCATCGCCTCCTTCCTCAAGCATCCCCGGCGCCACCACGCCGAGGAGGCCGCCTGGGGCGTGCTGGAGTTCACCGGCCTGGCCGACCGCGCCCACATCCCCGCCGCCAGCCTCACTCTGGCCGGGCGCAAGCGCCTGGAGATCGGCAAGGCGCTGGCGCTGGAGCCCAGCTTCCTGCTGCTGGACGAAGTGGTGGCAGGCCTCAACCCGACCGAGACCGACCGCACCATCGAGGTCATCCTCAAGCTCAAGAGCCAGGGCATGACCCTCCTGGTGGTGGAACACATCATGCGCGTGATCATGGGCATCAGTGACCGCCTGCTGGTGCTCAACTTCGGCCAGATGATCGCCGAGGGCAGCCCCGCCGAGGTGGCCGCCAATCCCAGCGTCATCCAGGCCTACCTGGGGGAGGACCACGAATGATCGCCTTGGAAGCAGTGGGCGTCTCGGCCGGCTATGGCCTCACCCAGGTCCTCTGGGACCTCTCCCTCTCGGTGGAGAAGGGCCAGCTGGTGGCCCTTCTCGGCGCCAACGGGGCCGGCAAGACCACCACCCTCAAGACCATCTGCGGCATCGTGCCGGCCTCCGCCGGCACCATCCGATACAACGGCGCCCTCATCAGCGGCAAGCCGGTCTACCAGATCGTGGACCTGGGCATTACCCTCGTCCCCGAAGGGCGCCAGCTGTTCGGGAAGATGAGCGTGGAGGACAATCTGCGCGCGGGCTGTTACCTGGACCGCGCCAAACCGCGCCGGGCCAAGAACCTGGAGCGGGTCTACGAACTGTTCCCGCGCCTGAAGGAGCGGCGCAAGCAGCTGGCGGAGACCATGTCCGGCGGCGAGCAGCAGATGCTCGCCATCGGCCGGGGGCTCATGCAGGACCCCGAATTCATCATGTTCGACGAGCCGAGCCTGGGCCTGTCGCCCATCCTGGTGTCGGAGATCTTCAGCATCATCAAGAACCTGCACCGCGAGGGCCTCACCATCTTCCTGGTGGAGCAGAACGTGAAGCAGACCATGAAGGTGGCCGACTACTGCTACGTGCTCGAGAACGGCCGGGTGGTCCAGCGGGGCTCGGGCAAGGACCTGGAAGCCGACCCGAAAGTGCGGGAGGCCTACCTGGGGCTTTGAAGCTTGTCGTGCCGCTCCGCCACCAGCTCCGCCAGGGGCGGGTTGCGGTGCGGATCGGCCGCCGCGCCCATGCCCTTGATGACGCCCAGGCGGTCGATCTCCTCGCGGTTCTGGCTGAGCTTCCACTTGCCCTCGATGCGGTCGATGGGGATCTCGATGCCGACGATCATCTGCAGCATGGCGGCCAGGTAGTCCTCCGGGGCGTCGCTGGGGGACCAGGGCTGCGGGCGGGCCTGCTCCTGGGCGCCGGTCAGGTCCACCACCAGGCGCCGCACCCAGGCGGCGTCGTCGATCACCGCCGGCCTGCCCCAGGCCTGCACCGTGACGTAGTTCCAGGTGGGCACCACCTTGTGCGTGGCCTCCTTGTTCGGGTACCAGGACGGGGTGACGTAGCCCTGCGCTCCCTGGAACACCGCCAGGCACTCGGCCCCGCCCTGCAGGTCCTGCCATTGCCCGTTGGCCCGCGCCATGTGCCCGCGCAAGGTGCCGTTGGCGCCTTCCTCCGGGAAGACCAGGAAGGGAATGGGCGACGCCGCCAGCCCGCCAGGTCCGTCCGTGATCAGCAAGGCCAGCGGGTGGGAACGGATGAGGTCATGCATGACCTCCAGGCGGGTTTCCAGAAAGGCGGGAGGGATGTACATGGCGGACCTCATGACCATTCAATCAGCACGAATCGTGCCTAATCCAGCGCCGCCGCGATGGCCTTGCCCATGTCCGTGGTGCTCGCCTTGCCGCCCAGATCCGGGGTGGTGGGCCCTTCGGCCACCACCTTCTGGATCGCCCGCATGATCGAAGCGGCCGCCGCGGGCTGGCCCAGGTGGTCCAGCATCATGGATCCGGCCCAGATCTGGCCGATGGGGTTGGCGATGCCCTTGCCGGCTATATCCGGGGCCGAGCCGTGCACCGGTTCGAACATGGAGGGGTGGATGCGCTCGGGGTTCAGGTTAGCGGAGGGGGCGATGGCGATGGTGCCGGCGCAGGCCGGGGCCAGGTCGGAAAGGATGTCGCCGAATAGGTTGGAGCCCACCACCACGTCGAACCACTGCGGGTTGCGCACGAACTGGGCAGTGAGGATGTCGATGTGGAACTGGTCGGTGCGCACGGTGGGATACTGCGCCGCCATGGCGCGGAAACGCTCGTCCCAGTATGGCATGGAGATAGCCAGGCCGTTGGACTTGGTGGCCGAGGTGACGTGCCTGCCGCGCTTCAGGGCCTGCTCGAAGGCGTAGCGCATGATCCGGTCCACCCCCTTGCGGCTGAACACGCTCTCCTGGATCACCACTTCGTCCTCGGTGCCCTCGTGCTCCCGGTGGCCGCGGGTGCCGTATTCGCCCTCGGTGTTCTCCCGCACGATCATCATGTCGATGTCCCCGGGCTTGCGCCCGGCCAGCGGGCAGGGCACGCCGGGCATCAGGAACACCGGGCGGATGTTGGCGTACTGGTCGAATTCCCGCCGGATGGGGATCAGGAGGCCCCAGAGCGAGACGTGGTCGGGCACCCCCGGGAAGCCCACCGCGCCCAGGAAGATCGAGTCGAACGGGCGCAGCTGCTCGATGCCGTCCTCGGGCATCATGCGGCCGTTCTTGGCGTAGTACTCGCATGACCAGTCGAAGTGGCGCCATTCGATGCCGAAGCCATATCTGGAGGCCGCCGCGTCCAGGACCCGGATGCCTTCGATCATCACTTCCTTGCCGATGCCGTCCCCGGGAATCGAGGCGATGCTTAGCCTGCTGGACATGGTTCCTCCAATATCTGCTGATCATAGGATAAAATGTTCCCGATCCAGTGGATTGACAAAGTAGCTCATTTAATTAAACATCCAGAATAGTCGAACCCATCCGAGCGCATCCGAGGAGGCCCCATGAAATCCATGATCCCTGCCGCCTGTGCCCTCATGTTCTCGCTCGGGCTGAACGCGCAGACCGCCCCCCTGGAGATCCAGGCCAAGTTCGTGAAGATCCTGCTCTCATCCTCCGGGCAGTTCGGTTTCGCCTGCAACGACGCGGCGCTCAAGGCCAAGCTGGAGGAATTGGGCGTTTCCGTGGGCCCCGGCTTCAAGTACGCCTGGGGCTCCTCGGAGCCTGAAGTGCGGGCCCTGAAGGCCCAGGGCAGGTTCATCATCGTTCCGAACCTGGATTGGCTGAAGGCGGGCGGCTGCATCGCCATCGTCGTGGAGGGCGGCAAGCCCCAGCTCTACCTCCACGTGGCCAACACCAAGACCAGCGGCGTGACCGTCTCGGACGCCATCACCAAGATCGCGAAAAAAATCTAGTACCGTTGGATCCGTTTGGGACGCAACTGCCGTACCGGGCACAACCGTAGCGGAGCAAGCTCCGCAACGATTGCTAGACGGCCTTGACGCGTGCTTTTTTCGAAGGCGTCCTTGTTCCAGACGAACGGGACCCAGTGGGTGCCGATCCGCTCGAGTCGGATGGCGCGGCGAAGCCTCAGCCTTGAGGATTCCGATCGTTCGCGGAGGGAACCCCGCAGCGTAACGGAAGCCCGTGCGCAACGCCACCCCTTCCCTGGACTCCCAATTTGCCTATAATTTGTTCATTACTGTTGCGGCTTCACGATCAGCAATGTTGGCCTTTCCATCCTTTCTGGAGCATCCGTGGCTGGATTTCAGGAACCCACCGCCGACCTTCAACCCGGATCCGGCGGCGGCGCCTCCAGCCGGCTGGCCCTGGCCCTGGGCCTGGCCCTGGTCCTGGCCTGCGGCGGCCTGCACAAGGCGACGGCGGCCTTCGACAGTGGCCGCTACGACGACGCGCTGACCGAATACAACAAGGCGCTGGACAAGGACCCCAACAACCTGGAGGCCAAGATCGGCTACCGGCGCACCGCGCCGCTGGCGGCGGAGCAGCACCTGGTCAAGGCCCGGACCGCCCAGAAGCACGGGGAAACGGAGGTCGAAACCAAGGAGGTGGGCATGGCGGCGGTGCTGGACCCGGCCAACGCCGTGGCCCAGGACTGGCTCAACCGCCTGGCGCAGGCGGCGGAACGCAGCCGGGCCCGGGTGGAGGCCGAGGAGAGCCTCGACGCGGCGCGCCTCAAGGGCGAAGGCGTGAACGGCCTGCCGATCAATCCCCGGTCCCTGGAGGGCATGGACCTCAACTTCACCCGCAAGACCAGCTTCAAGGAGATCATCCAGCAGCTCAGCCGGAACTCCGGGGTGAACATCCTCCTGCACGCCTCCGCCTCCGCCCAGGACATGGGGGTTTCCATCGACCTGCGCGGCCTCACCTTCCAGAAGGTGCTGGACGCGCTGATGCTCCAGACCGACATGTTCTACCGGGTCATGGACCCCAACACCATCATGGTGTTCAAGAAGACCCCGGCCAACCTGAACGAGTACGAGAACAAGCTGATCC
>PLUC01000220.1 GCA_003165415.1 Holophagaceae bacterium | reverse complement strand
TGCGGGCATTGGCACTCCTTTCGTGCGCACGTCGGGACGTGGGGCATCCGGATGGAGACTGGATCAATTTTCAGGGTTCCCGGAGATCACGGTTGGGCTTTGGAACAATATGACCACCTCGGGTGGAAACTGTAAAGCATTTCAGACCGCAGGCTCCGAAAAAAATCCAGGCAAACCCAGTGAGAGAACCATCAGACAAAAACGCCGCCCGGGGGCGGCGTCCTTGTCTGAAAAAGCCGGCAGAGTCTACTTGCCCTCGGCCTTGATGGTGGCTTCCAGCTCTTCCTCGCTGACCAGTCCGGGGGTCTCCTGCTTGCTCTTGTAGACCGCCCAGGCGATGGCGGCGATGCAGACCAGGGCGGCGATGATGCCGATGACCTTGTTGCTTTCGCGGCCTTCCACCGGGAACAGGGTCCACTTCATGATGATGCCCAGGGTGAGCAGGCTCACCATGTTCATGACCTTGATGAGCGGATTGAGGGCAGGTCCCGCGGTGTCCTTCAGGGGGTCGCCGACCGTGTCGCCGGTGATGGAAGCCTTGTGCGCTTCGGAACCCTTGCCGCCGTATAGGCCGTCCTCGATCATCTTCTTGCAGTTGTCCCAGGCGCCGCCGGCGTTGGCCATGAACACCGCCAGCAACTGCCCGACCAGGATCATGCCGGCCAGGAAACCACCGAGGGCATAGGGGCCAAGCAGGAAGCCCACCAGCAGCGGGGAGGCGATGGCCAGCAGGCCGGGGCCCACCAGCTCCTTCTGGGCGGTGTTGGTGCAGATGTCCACGACCCGGCCGTAGTCGGGCTTCTTGGTGCCCGCCCAGATCTCGGCGTCCTTGAACTGGACGCGGCACTCCTGGACGATGTAGTAGGCGGCGCGGCCCACGGCGCGGATCAGTTCGCTGCTGAACAGGAACGGCACGGCGCCGCCCAGCAGGAAGCCGATGAACACCCTGGGGTCGGCCACGGTGATCCGGCCGGCTTCGAGCAGGTACTGGGAAATCTTCAGCTTGCTCACCTGGTCTTCGCCGCCCACCGCGATCACCGCGATGAAGCTGGAGAACAGGGATACCGCGGCGATGACGGCGGAACCGATGGCGATGCCCTTGGTCTCGGCCTTGGTGGTGTTGCCCACCGCGTCCAGGTCCGCGAGGATCTGCCGGGCCCGCTTGTAGCTGCCGGGCTTGTTCTTTTCCATCTCGTCTTTGTCGTAGCCCATCTCACCGATGCCGTTGGCGTTGTCGGCGACGGGGCCGAAGACGTCCATGGAGATGGTGTTGCCGGTGAGGGTCAGCATGCCGATGCCGGTCATGGCCACGCCGTAGGCGATGAACATGGGCGGGGTGCCGGCGTAGGTGAGCACGGACAGGAAGATGGCGACGACGATGACGCAGAGCATGGCCACGGTGCTCTCATAACCCAGGGCGAAGCCCTCGATGATGTTGGTGGCGTGCCCGGTGGTGCAGGCCTTGGTGAGCGCCTTGACCGGGGCGTGGCTGGTGTGGGTGTAGTAGCTGGTGACCTTGTTCAGGGCCACGGCGAGGAACACGCCGATCAGGCAGGTGATGGCCGGGCGCAGGTCCAGGCCCTGGACGCCGAAGTTGGCCCACCAGGCGAGCTGGCTGGGCACGGTGCCCCAGTACCTGACGATCTCGTCGGGGGTGGCGCCCTTGAGCAGGTTCACCGTGGGCTCGAAGCGCAGGTAGAACCAGCCCAGGATGAAGAAGCCGGCCACGCTGATGATGGAGCCGATCCAGAAGCCCCGGTGCACGCTCTTGAGGGCGGTGTCGGAGGTGTCGTCCTGGCCGGCCTTGACGGTGTAGGTGCTGATGATGGACCCCAGCACGCCGATGCCGCGCACCAGCAGGGGGAAGATGACGCCCTTGTGGCCGAAGGTGGCCATGCCCAGGATCATGGCGGCAACGATGGTCACTTCGTAGCTCTCGAAGATGTCCGCGGCCATGCCGGCGCAGTCGNNTTCTCGATCTTGCCGACCAGGTCGGCGCCCACATCGGCGGCCTTGGTGTAGATGCCGCCGCCGACCCGCATGAACAGCGCGATCAGGGTGCCGCCGAAGCCGAAGCCCAGCAGGGCTTCATAGGCGTTGACGCCGTAGCAGAGGAAGATCAGGGTGCCGCCCAGGAGGCCGAGGCCGTCCGTGAGCATGCCGGTGACGGTGCCGGTGCGGTAGCCCAGCTGCATGGCCTCGCCATAGCTGTGCCGGGCGGCGGCGGCCACGCGCAGGTTGCCCAGGGTGGCCAGGCGCATGCCCACGAAGCCCACCAGGAAGCTGAAGATCGCGCCGATCAGGAAGGAGAAGGCGCGGCCCCAGCGGAAGGCTTCCTGGGAGCCGGTGAAGGTGACGGCCAGGAGGATGGTGATGATGATGATCAGGGGCCCGATCTTCTTGAACTGGGCCGACAGATAGGCGTTGGCGCCTTCCCGGATGGCGGCGCCGATGGCCTGCATCTTGGGCGTGCCCTCGTCGGCGGCGGTCACCTGCTTCATCAGCATGAAGGCGTAAAGGAGGCCGATGACGGCCACCACCAGCACGGAGATCAGGGCGAACTGCTCCATCGAGTTGAAGCCGTAACCGGCACGGAATGGTGAGAAGAACTCGAAGCCACGCTCGGCGCCCAGAGTCTGCGCCTGGGCCCGGCTGGCCCCCATCAGCCCGATCATCACCATTAATAGCAAATGAAATTTGCGTTTTAAAGGACTTAGTCTAAACTTATCGATCCATCCATTCTTCATGGACACTCCCCTTGCGAAAAAGTTGAAACAAGATGACGACCCAACCCGGGCCGACCCAGACAAATAATGCCAAGGAAACGAAAAATCAGGGTTTTCCGTTCCAGACTAGCAGGGGGCCGGGTAAAGTCAACATCTGTTGCGGGGAGGACCGCACTGGGCCCTCGCCCACGCGGATCCAAAGGCTTTTCTACTGGTTGCGTCAAAAACCCCGGTTGTCTGAAAGGTGATCGATGTCACGTCCCTGCCCCTGCGCCTCCAAGCTTACGTTTGATCGCTGCTGTGAGCCCTACCTGGACGGGAAGAAAATTCCGGACACCGCGGAAAAGCTGATGCGCAGCCGGTTCAGCGCCTACGCCCTGGGCCGCGCCGACTACCTGGCCGCCACCACCGCGGCGGCGGAACGGGAGAAGCTGGACGTGGAGGAACTGGCGCGCTATTGCCGGGCTGTGCGCTGCATTTCCATGAAGGTGCTCGGCACCAAGGCCGGCGGCCCGGGCGACGAGACCGGCGAGGTGGTGTTCCACGCCAAGCTGCTCATCAACGGCAAGCGCATGCTGCACTGGGAAAGAAGCCGGTTCGTGCGGGAAGAGGGGCGCTGGGCCTACCTGGATGGCGAGACCAACTGAACCTGGGGTAACATTCAAGGCCATAGGGCCAGGAGGTTCTCATGGATCTGCAGGCCATCGCGGGGGGTGCGTTCTGGAGCCTGCTGGGCTTTCTGGCGCTGGCGATCGTGGTCATCGTGCTGCTGTCCAAGACGGTGCGCTACATCCCCAACAACCGCGTGGGCATCGTGGAGAAGCTCATCAGCGGCCGGGGCTCGGTGAAATCGGGGCTCATCGCCCTGGCCGGGGAGGCCGGGTTCCAGCCGGAGGTGCTGCGGGGCGGCTGGCACTTCTTCGTGCCGTTCATGTACCGGATCCACAAGGTGTTCCTGGTGACCATCGCCCAGGCCATGGCCATCGAGGAGCAGGTGCGCGCCTACGGCGGGCCGCAGTTCCAGCTGGTGCAGCAGGTGATGAACCGGTTCGCGGAGGCCATCCAGGCCTCCCAGGTGGACGTGGTGCCCAAGATCAACATGACCGGCCAGGCCGGAGGCGGCAACCTCATCGAAAGCCTTCTGGGGGTGCTGCTGTCCGACCGGGTCGGCGAGCTGGTGGGGGTCGCCCCCTCCACCCCCCGGGACCCCTCCGCCCAGGCGCTGCGGGACCAGATGATGGCCAGGATCACCCGGCCGAACCCGGACCCCAAATAGCCGATTTTCCCGAGAAATCGCTGGACGTGGCCTGAGGGTCGTGGGATACCAGTAACCAATCACCCAGGGAAACAGACAAACAAGTCCGATTCATATACCGGAGACCCATGAACAGACCCATGGGCCCGGATTCATTCATTGTGGTCAACCAATCAGGGGGAGATCGTGAAAATCCTGAAAACTGTCACCAACTTGCCGGGCGGACTGATGGTGGTCCCGCTGTTCCTGGGGATGCTGGTCAACACCTTCACCCCCAATCTCCTGAAGATCGGCGGCTTCACCCAGGCCCTGACCAACATCGGCTACCCGACGGTGCTGGCCATGTACCTGTTCACCGCCGGCAGCAAGATGACCCTGCGGGCCGCGCCGAAGATGCTGCAGCGCGGCTTCGGCATCCTCATCGCCAAGGTGGGGGTCGCCATCCTGATCTCCCTGAGCATCTCCCACCTGTTCCACGGCAACCTCATCGGCCTGTCCACCCTGGCCGTGCTCGCCGCCATGAACGACACCAACGGCGGCATGTTCCTGGCCCTGACCAGCACCTTCGGCAGCAAAGAGGACGCCGGCACCTACGTGGTGCAGAGCGTCGAGACCGGGCCGTTCCTGACCATGCTGGTGCTGGTGGGCGCCGGGCTGGCGGTCATCCCGTGGCTGACCATGGTGTCGGTGATCGCCCCCATCGCCGCCGGGGCCGTGCTGGGCAACCTGGACTCGGATATCCGCGAGTTCTGCGGCGCTCATGAAGCCATCATCGTGCCCTTCATGGCCTTCACCCTCGGCCAGGGCATCAACCTGAAGGCGGTCACCGCCGCCGGCATCCCCGGGATTATCCTGGGCGTCACGGTCCTGGTGGTCACCGGGCTGGTGTGCTATGGGGCTGATCGTCTGCTTGGCGGCTCGGGCATTGCCGGGGCGGCAGCAAGCAGCACCGCCGGCAACGCCGTCGCCACCCCCCAGGCGGTGGCGCTGGCCGACCATTCCTTCGCCGGGATCGCGCCCGTCGCCACCCTCCAGGTGGCCACCTCGGTGATCGTCACCGCCATCCTGACGCCGGTACTGACGGCCTTCGTCTATCGCCGCAACCTCAAGAAGGGCCATGCCCCGGTCACGGGCCCAGCTTTCGGCGCGGTGCAGAAATCCTGAAAGGAGTGCCTCCATGGACAACGTGAAACTGGACCTGGACGCCACCCAGGCTCTGCTGGCCCACGTGGCCGGGCTGGCCCGGGAGAGGTTCAACAAGCCGGCCTGCGTGGCCGTGTGCGACGCCTACGGCTTCCTGCTCGGCTTCGTCCGGGCCGACGGCGCGCCGGTGCGCAGCATCGCCATCAGCCAGCAGAAGGCCTACACGGCCACCCGCATGGGCTGCGACACNNTGCTCGGCGCCATCGGCCTCAGCGGCCTGCTGCCCAGCGAGGACCAGGAACTGGCCGAGGCCGGGGCCGCCTTCCTCCTCGGCGGCGCCAAATAAAGCAGGCATACTGATTCTGCCCCGGGTGCGGCTGCCTGGGGCTTTTTCCCATGAAGAAGGAATCCACGATGGCCAACGTCTACATCACCCGCATGATCCCGCAGGAAATCATCGACACCCTGCGCCGCAGCCACGAAGTGGAAGTCAACCCGGAGGACCGGGCGCTGACTCGTGCCGAGCTGCTGCGCCAGATCCACGGCCGGGACGCCGTCATCAGCCTGCTCACCGACAGCATCGACGGCGAGGCCCTGGACGCCGCCGGTCCGCAGTGCCGGATCTTCGCGAACTACGCGGTGGGCTTCAACAATTTCGACGTGGCCGCGGCCACCCAGCGCGGGGTGATCATGACCAACACCCCCGGGGTGCTGGACGAAGCCACCGCCACCCACGCCTGGGCACTGCTGCTGGCCGCCGCCCGGCGCATCCCGGAGTCGGACCGCTACCTGCGCGCCGGCCTCTGGCGCGGCTGGGCGCCCATGGACTTCCTGGGCCAGGACGTGGACCACAAGACCCTGGGCATCGCCGGGCTGGGCCGCATCGGCACCCAGTTCGCGCGCAAGGCGGCGGCCTTCGACATGAAGGTGATCTACTCGGACCTCAAGCCGTCGCCCGAGTTCGAGCGGCAGTACGGGGCCACCTTCGTGGACAAGGCGACCCTGCTGCGGGAATCGGATTTCCTGTCCCTGCACCTGCCGCTGATGGCGGAGACCCGACACTACATCGGCGCGGCGGAACTGGCCGCCATGAAGCCCACCGCCGTGCTCATCAACGCCGGGCGCGGCCCGCTGGTGGACGAACCGGCCCTGGTGGAGGCGCTGCGCAACAAGGTCATCTGGGGCGCCGGGCTGGACGTGTTCGAGAACGAGCCGCTGCTGGCCCCCGGCCTGGCCGAACTGGAGAACGTGGTGATCGTGCCGCACATCGCCTCCGCCACCACCCACACCCGGATGGCCATGGGCCAGATCGCCATCGACAACGTGATCGCCGTCCTCAAGGGCGAGCCGCCGCTCACCTGCATCAACCCTGCCGTGCTCGGCTAGACTCCATGTCCGGGCTCTGCCCGGGCATGGAGTGGGGGTGTGGGGGGACGTAGAGCGAGCAAAGCGAGCGGGCGGTCCCCCCGCGGTATATTAGGGAACGAGCACCGCCGCTCCCTGCAGCGCGCCCGTCCTCAGCCGCTCCAGCGCCAGGTTTGCCTCTTTCAGCGGGAAGGGTGTGACCATGGTGCGGATGCTGAGCCGGGCCGCCAGGGCGAAGAAATCGGCGCCGTCCCGACGGGTGAGGTTGGCCACGGAGCGCACCGTACGTTCCCCCCAGAGCAGCGCGTAGGGGAACGAGGGGATGTCGGACATGTGGATGCCCGCGCACACCACGGTCCCCCCCTTGCCCACGTGGCCCAGGGCCGCGGGCACCAGGGCGCCCACCGGCGCGAACAACAGGGCCGCGTCCAGGGGTTCCGGGGGCGCCTGGGTGGACGCCCCGGCCCACACGGCCCCCAGGGACCGGGCGAAGGCCTGGGACTCGGCGTCCCCGGCCCGGGTGAAGGCGAACACCTCGCGGCCCTCCTGCACGGCCACCTGGGTGATGATGTGGGCGGCGGCGCCGAAGCCGTAGACGCCCAGGCGCCGGGCCGCGCCGGCCATGCGGTAGGCCCGGAAGCCGATGAGGCCGGCGCAAAGCAGGGGGGCGTCCTCGGCGTCCGTGTCCCGCTCGGGCAGGGGGAAGGCGAAGCGGGCGTCGGCGACGGTGTACTCCGCGAAGCCGCCGTCCCGGTCATAGCCGGTGAAGACCGCGGCGTCGCACAGGTTCTCCCGTCCCGACCCGCAGGGGCCGCAATGCATGCAGGTCCCGGCCAGCCACGGGATCCCCACCCGCTGCCCCGGGGCGAAGGCGGTGACACCGGCGCCCAGTTCCGTCACCCGGCCCACGATCTCGTGGCCCAGCACGAGGGGGAGGGCAGGGTGTTCCAGTTCCCCGTCCAGGATGTGCAGGTCCGTGCGGCAGACCCCGCAGGCGCCCACCTTGACCAGGATCTGGCCTGGGCCGGGGCTGGGGATGGGCCGCTCGGTCAGGCGCAAGGGAGTCTTTGGGGCTTCCAGGACCATGGCGTACATGGGTCGATTGTAGCCCCGGATCAGAAGAAGTCCCGCGTCTCCAGCTCCCGGTTCATGCGCCGCACCAGGAGCGGCCCCTCGAAGATCAGCGCCGTGTAGATCTGCACCAGTGCCGCCCCGTCCTGCAGCGCCCGGGCCGCGACTTCGCCCGAGCCGATGCCGCCGCAGGCCACCAGCCGGATCTGGGGCGGCAGGCGCTGGAGGATGCGCAGCTGGACGTTCCGGGCCCGCAGCTTGAGGCCGCGCCCGGACAGGCCGCCCTCGCCCAGGGCTTCCACCTTGGCCCGGTTCACCTCCGAGACGATGCCGCGGTCCAGGGTGGTGTTGGTGGCGATCACCCCGTCGATGCCGCTGGCGGCCAGCACATCCAGGGTGGCGTCCAGTTCCGGGGAGGACAGGTCGGGCGCCAGCTTCACCAGCAGGGCCTGACGCTCCATGCCCATTTCCTTGCGCAGCGCCAGCATCCCCGCCAGCAGCGGCCCCAGCGCCTCCGGCGCCTGCAGTTTGCGCAGGCCGGGGGTGTTGGGCGACGAGATGTTCAGCGCCACGTAGTCCACCAGCGGGGCGATCACACGGTAGGCGGCGCGGTAGTCGTCCAGGGCCGCTTCCTCCGGGGTGGTCTTGTTCTTGCCGATGTTGCCGCCCACCACCAGCCCCGCGGGCCGGTACCGCAGGCGCCGGGCGACCACGTCCATGCCCTCGGAATTGAAGCCCATCCGGTTGAGGATCAGGCCCTCCTCCGGGAGCCGGAACACCCTCGGCTTGGGGTTGCCGGCCTGGGGCCGGGGCGTCACGGTGCCGATCTCCACGGAGCCGAAGCCCAGGGCCTTCCACAACGGCAGCAGTTGGGCCCCCTTGTCCAGGCCCGCGGCCAGGCCGATGGGCGAGCGGAAAGGCAGGCCAAAGACCGGCCGGGCGATGGCCGGTTCCGGCCTGCCGCACACGCCCTGGAGCATGGGCAGCAGGCCCGGCAGGCGCTGGGCCAGGCCGCCCAGGGAGAAGCAGAGCCCGTGGGCGGTTTCCGGATCCAGCTGAAAGATCAGGGGGCGGAGGAGACGGTAGGGATCCAGGGAATGGGTCATGGGCTTTCGGGAAAGATGATTGAAAGTCTGATTATGCCCGAGGGCGTGTCGGCAAACCAGTTTGCCGACACGCCCTCGCCTGCAGTTTGGACATTCCATCCCATTCCATCATGACCTGCCGGTGGCTCTGGAATGGTCCGTCCGGGTCCCTCGGCTTGGCGACGACTCAACTCGGGTCCCCCGGCCAGGCGACGACCAACACTTTCGCTTCGCACTTTCCGTACACGCAAGCTGCGGGCGGAAAGTCCGAAGCGTTTG
>PLUC01000171.1 GCA_003165415.1 Holophagaceae bacterium | reverse complement strand
GGCTAGCTCGCGGGCAATGGCCGTGCAGACCTTCTGCTTCAGCTTGCCCTTGGCTTCCAGGAGCCGATAGCGCCCGCACAGGCGTTTCTGCGCGTCCCAGGCGATTTCCTGTATGTGTTCCGGCGCGTGTTCGGCTCGCCGTTGCAAGTGTGCGGTCTTTCTCGCCGGGAAACGATAGGTCCACGCCGCTTCTACGAGAACTCGGCGCACATGACCATTGCCGGTTTTCGTGATGGCACCGCGGACCTTGGTGGGGCCGCTGGAATATTCACTTGGCACCACGCCCAGATATGCCATGAGTTGGGGCGCGCTGGCAAAGCGCCTCAAATCGCCGATCTCAGCCACGACGATCGTTGCCGCAAGCAGGCTTATCCCGCGCAGCGCCATCAGGCCTTCAATTACAGGCCAGAACACCGATGCCGCAGCTGCGGTTCCGATCTGATCATCGAGCCCATCGACCCGCTTGGTAAGCGCCTTGACCGTATCGACGTACTCCTGGAACACGATTTGTTGAACCGGATGCTCGAACTTCACGGTTTCAAGCCACCGGAAGTGCATCTTGGTCCAGTTGGTTTCCCCGCCATAGTCTTTTCCGTGGCGAAGCAGGAAGCCCTGGAGGCGCTGCTTGGCCTGCTTTTCGAAATGCTTCATGTCCTCCCGCGCCCGCGTTAGATCGCGCAGGTCCTCCTGTGCGCCATCGGGCACCCAGACTGCCGTCAGTTCCCCGGCCCGGTAGAGCCGTGCCAGGTTCAAGCTGTCCCGGCGATCTGTCTTGACCCGATCGCCGGCCTTCGTGGGGATCAGAGCCGGCGCGACCACCAGGCACTCCAGTCCCAAGCCCTTCAATTGTCGATAAAGGACATAGCCACAACAGCCTGCCTCGTAGCAGAACTGAGGGTGTTGCTTCTCCCTTCTTCAGTTGTCTTACGAGTTTCACTACCGCCTCCGGCGTGTTGGCTATCTCGCCCACATAGCGGACTTCCCCGCCATTGGCCTCGGCCACCGAGACCGCGATGGTTGCCTTGTGGACATCCAGCCCGACAAACTTATACTTTTCCATAGCCTGTCCCTCCTCAATCACGGCTCTGAGCCGGAGTGTTGATAGCGCCCCAAGCTTAATCCGCGTCGCTTGAGGTGGGGCAGGTCAATACATGATGTCTAGGCCGGTGGCGGCAGCGCCGCGGCGCGGCGCATGGCGCGCATGACGCCGGCCTTGAAGCCGGCGGGATTCTCCACCGATTCCTTGGCGAGGGCGATGATGACGAAGCGATCCCCGTGGCGCACGTATAGCGGGCGCCAGGTCGTCTGGCCGCCGCCGGGCCGCAGTTCGAATAGGCCAGGCGCTCCAGCCACCGGCGCCCCGATCCGCACGGGTCCATCGGAGCGCAGCATGGTGACGGAGGCTTCAATCATTTCCCGGGTCGCTGGATCCGATACCTTCTTGTGGAAGTCATGGGAGCGCGCCTCGTCATGCCAGACGACCGGAAGCGGCCCGGGCGCCGGCGCGGCGTGAGCCTCGGCCGGGACCGGCGCAACCGCTGCCCCCGACCCGGCGGGGGCGGCCTTGGCGAACTCGCGCCAGGCCTTCCTGGTTTCGGCTGCTTCCCGCTTGAGGTCGTCCTCGCGCTGTTTTTCCCGCGCCGCGGCCTCTTCTGCGGCCTGCCCGCGCTTGGCGTCCCCTTCCAGGTCCCGCACGCACCGGGCAAAGGCCTCCTCCTTCAACTCCCGTGCCTCCGCGGTCAGCCGTGCGCGCTCGCGCCGCCTGGAATCCCGCTCCGCTGCGGTCTGGGCCCGCTCAAGCGCCGCGGCCTTCTCCTCGAGCGCCTCCTGTGCCGCCTTGGCCCGCATGCCTGTGGTGATGACGCCCACCGAGTCCTGCTGTTCGCGGAGCGTGCGCAATATCCGAATGCGGCTGAGCAGTGCCGGTTCCGATCCCAAGTCCCTCGGAATCATCAGCAGCACCGGGTCGGAGGGCGGAGGCAACGGAGGCTCGCCGGGAAGATACATGGCCACGCCCGACGGCGGCTCGGCAAAGCCGAAGCCGTCCCGCCAGTCCTGCCACGGGGCCTCCTCCACCGTGCGCATCGTCATGCCGAGGAACTTCTCCACCAGTTCCGCGCGTTGTCGGACCTCCCGGGCGAGGGCTTCGACCTTGGTCCGCTTCGGCCCCTGCTCGTCCCCAAGGGAGGCCAAGGCCGCGTCCGCGGAAGCCTGCAGCGTGCGCAGGGTGTGCACGGTCTTTCCCAGGGTCACGCCATTGCCGCGAAGGATCGCCTCGATGGCTGCTTCCAGGCGTTCCAGCTCGGCCAGGATCTCGGTCCTGCGCGCCGCTCCGGCAGATCCCTCCTCCACTTCGCCGAGGGCGGTGTTCTCGTTGAGCAGATCCACCTGCCGCCGAAAGCATTCCCCTTGGGTTATTTCATTGTCTCCAAGCATTTCCCACATCTTCTGTAAGGCGGGCGAATGCTCCAGCTCCGTGGCCCTGGCTTCGGAAGCGCCGCCAGCGATGAGCTGCATCCGGACCTCCGCGCGGAACCGCGATCGGTAATCCGAGGATGGGTCGGGATAGCCGATGCCCACCAGCGCGGAGAACGGGATGGGAACCTTGGTCGGACTCACCGAGGGATTGCCGGCCAGGAGTGCCGAACTGGAAAGCAGGGACAGGGCGAGGAGGAGAGGGCGAAGGCTAAAAGAGGACATTGGCGATTCCAGGGGGAAACGTCGGTTGCAACGTTTGAAAACTTCCATGGCCAAGCAGTCGTACGGTTGCCTGGCTGACATTCAGGGGTGCCAAGGAAAACCAAAAGGTTCCCCGGCTTAATCCAGCGTCCGGGTCATCACCCGGTCCCGGTACAGGCTGTTGCCCACCTGGAAGCTGGTCTGGCCCGCGTCGACGAACCCCTCCTTGACGTAGAAGGCGATGGCCCGCGAGTTCACTTCCCACACCTGGAGCCAGACGTTGCGCTTGCCCTGGCTGCGGGCCCAGTCCAGGCAGGCCCCCATCAGGGTGCCGGCGAACCCGGTGCCCTGCAGCGGAGAGTCCAGGTAGAAGCGGGCGATATGCATGGCCTCGGGGTCGGCCCGGGCCAGGGGCGGGGGCGCGGTGAGCAGCTGGGCGTAGGCCGCCAGGCGGGGTCCCTCCGCCGCCACCATGACCGTCCCGCCGGGAGCCCCGATCTCCGCGGCCTGGGTCTCGGCGGTGAAGGCGGCGGCGATGTGGGCCTCCATGTCGCACCGGGGAATCTGTTCCGCATAGGTGGTCCGGAACAGCCGCGCCGCCAGTTCCGCCAGGGCGGCAGCCTCGGAGGACAGGGCGGGCCGGATTTCCATGGGAGCAGGATACTCTATACCAGGATCACCACCAGCCGCTTGGGCCCATGCACCCCGTAGGCCAGGGTCTGCTCGATGTCGGCGGTCTTGCTGGGGCCGGAGATGACCAGGGCGTTGGCGGGGGGCTCCCGGTTCCAGCCCAGTTCCTGGAAGGCCTGGAACAGGGTGTCGAAGATCCGCTCGGCCCGCAGCAGGGCCAGGTGCACCGGCGGCACCAGGGACAGCAGCCGGGGCTCCATCGGGCCCGGCGCCAGCAGCAGGCCGCCGGTCTCGGCGATGCCGCCCAGGGTGGTGGTGAAGCCCGCGGCCATCCCCTCGAACAGCTCCCGCTTGAAGGTTTCCACTGGCCTGTCGTAGGGCTCCAGCCGGGGTCCCTGCGCCGGCCAGGCGGCGGCCAGGGCTCGGCCCTCGGTGGTGTGGGGGCCGAACAGCAGGTTGGGCAGGCGCTCCCGAAGGACGAAATCCACCACCACCTGGGGCCAGTCTTCGGGGCCGGCCTCCAGGAACTCGGTCTTCACCGCGGTCATGCCCCGCCGCAGCCGCTCCAACCGCTCCCGGGGGTCCCAGCGCTTCTCCTCCACCACTGTGAAATCCGGGACCGGGGCCAGGGCCTGCATCAGGGGCCGGGCCGCCCGCAGCCCGGCGAGGATGGCGTCGCGCTCAGACATGGGGCAGCCCCCGCCCCCGGGCCCGCTCCTGGAGGCTGCGCCCGGCCGCCCTGGGCTTGTTGCGGGACAGGGTCCAGGCCTTCAGCACCGGGGCGTTGGCGGGCAGCAGGCGCCAGAACCGGGTGGCGCACCACGAGGAGAACCGGTAGGCGGCCGGATGGCCCAGGACCCAGCCCCACACCGACCAGACCAGATCCTCCAGCTTCGAGCGCGCCTCGCCGGCCCCCAGCACGGTGCTGCCGGACAGCCGGTGGCTGGCCTCCCGGCGCAGGCGGATCAGCAGGTGGGTGATGGGGATCGCCACCGGGCACACCTCCGCGCAGGCGCCGCAGAGGCTGGAGGCGTGGGGCAGCTCGTGGCGCAAGCCGACCCCTGCAACCTGGGGGGTGAGGATCGAGCCGATGGGGCCCGGGTAGACGGCTTCGTAGGCGTGCCCGCCGATGCGGGTGTAGACCGGACAGTGGTTCATGCAGGCACCGCAGCGGATGCAGGCCAGGGTGGCGCGCAGCTCTTCGTCCTGGTAGATGCGCGAGCGGCCGTTGTCCAGGATGACCAGGTGCACCTCCCGGGGGCCGTCCTGTTCGCCCCCGCCCCGGGGGCCGGAGATCAGGTTGAAATAGGTGCTGATGGCCTGGCCAGTGGCGGACCGGGTGAGCAGCGAGTAGAGCGGCGCCACCTCCTCCATACGCTCCACCACCTTCTCCAGCCCCATGAGCGCGATGTGCAGGGGCGGCACGTGGGTGCTCATGCGGCCGTTGCCTTCGTTCTCCACCAGGCACAGGGTGCCGGTGTCGGCCACGGCGAAGTTGACCCCGGACAGCCCGGCGTCGGCGTCCAGGAACTTCTGCCGCAGCACCGCCCGGGCCATGGCGGTGAGCTCGTCCACCTCTTCGGTGTACTTGGCGTCCTTGATCTTCTGGCTGAAGGTGCGGGCGATCTGGTCCTTGTTCTTGTGGATGGCGGGCATGATGATGTGGCTGGGCATCTCCCCGTCAAGCTGGATGATGTACTCCCCCAGGTCGGATTCCAGCGATTCGATGCCGTGCGCCTCCAGGAAATGGTTCAGGCCCATCTCCTCGGACACCATGGACTTGCCCTTCACCACGGCCTTGGCGCCCCGGGCTTCCAGCAGCTCCAGCACTTTCTGGCTGGCCTGGGCGGTGGTGGAGGCCCAGTGCACGGTGATGCCGTTCTTGGTGAGGTTCTTTTCCAGCCGCTCCAGGAGCTCCGGCAGCTTCAACAGGTTCTTGGCCCGGATGGCGGCGCCCAGGGCGCGCAGGCGGGTCCACTCGGCCGGATCGGGGAACATGGCCGCGCGCTTGGCCATGAGCCCGTCCATGGCCCGGCGGAAGTTGCGCCGGAGCTGGGGATCGGCCAAGGCCCGGGTGCTGGAGGCGAGGAAGTCTATTTCCATCTCAGCGGACACGGGTGCGCTCCCGGAGGAACTGGGCGATGTGCATGGTGGTGGGGCCGAACCCCTGCTTCTCCAGGGTCCCGCCGATGTTCATGAGGCAGCCTCCGTCGGTGGACAGCACCAGCGCGGCCCCGGAGGCGCGGGCGTCCTCGGTCTTGTCCCGGGCCATGGCTTCGGACAGGCCCGGCTCGCGCACGGCGAAGATCCCGCCGAAGCCGCAGCATTCCCGCTCCCGGGCCAGGGGCACCAGGTCCACGTTGGCCAGTTGGCGCAGCAGGGCCTTGGGCTGGTCCAGCACGCCCTGGTCGCGCTGGGCGTGGCAGCTGGCGTGCAGGGTCACCCGCACCGGCTCGCCCAGATCCTCCAGCTTCAGGTCCAGCTGGTCCACCAGGAACTGGGTGAGCTCGAACACCCGCCCGGCCAGAGCCTTGGCCTCGGCCTCCTGCGGCTGGCCGAGGAACAGTTCCGGATAGTGGACCTTCATCATGCCGGCGCATGAGCCCGAAGGCAACACCACCGGGAGGTCCCTGGGAAACAGCGCCAACTGGCTGAGCGCCACGGCCCGGGCCTGCTCCCAGTAACCGCAGTTGAAGGCGGGCTGGCCGCAGCAGGTCTGGCCCCGGGGGAAGATCACCCGCACCCCGGCCGACTGGAGCAGCTCGATGCCGGCCATGCCCGCGTCCGGAAAGAACAGGTCCACCAGGCAGGTGGCGTAGAAATAGACTTCTCTCACGAGGGCCCTCCCGGACGGGGGCAGCCATGGTGACATGCTCGCAACATTTATTAAAGGAGTTCCTGACCCGATTGGTTTAGAACTGGAAGCCCGCCGAAATCAGCAACGACTTGAGCTGGGTGTCCACGTCGGCGGAGGACTGGGGGCGGCCCAGGATCCGGTTGATGTCGGCCGCGTACTCGATCTTCAGGGGAATGCCGAACTTGAGGATCAGGCCCAGCCCCAGGGCCGTCCGGAAGGGCGGGAAGGCGGCGGAGGAATTGCCGGTGGCCACCTGCTGGGCGAGGTCGGCGGCGGACGGCCGGGTCACACTCTCGTACACCTGCCCGGAATCCACGAAGATCTCGCCCCAGAAGGTCGGCCGCACCAGGGGAAACCGGTATTCCAAGCTGATGAGGGCCAGCCCCTGGCCGCCCACCGGGGTGGCGTAATAGATCGGAATTCCACCCTGGGACAAGGGCACGTTGTTGATGGTTTCGATCACGTTGGTGTTCGGGTTGATCAGCGGGACCTGGGCCTGGATGCCCAGGGCGTCGGGTTCCACCCCCCGGAAGCTGAAGGGGCCGCCGGCGAAGAAGCGCTCGGAAAGAGGCAAGTCCTGGGCCGAGGAGGCGGTAGGCTTGGCGATCCCCAACCGCAGCCCCAGCGCCACCACCCCGGCCCGGGCCTTGTAGCCCACCGGCCAGGTCCACTGGTTGCGCAGGTCCAGCTTGACGAAGCTGCTGTTGGAGCTGGTGAAGAAGAGCTGGTTGGCGAACTCGATCCGGGCCACCGAGAACATGCCGCGGGTGGGATCGAGGGCGTTGTCCCGGGTGTCCCGGGACACCTGGGCGAAGGGCGCCGAGACCGTGGCCTGGGTGGGATAACGGGCGTAGATGGCCAGTTCGTCGGCGGTGATCCCCGGCTGGGTCGAGCCCACGTCCACCCGCTCCCAGCGGTAGCCCAGCATGAACGACACCCGGGGGTTCAGGGACCACTGCAGCGAGTTGGTGAAGCGACGCCGGTGCAGCTCGTAGAGGGACTGCTCCTCCTGGATGTAGGCCCCCTCGGTGCGGAACTGGGTGCGGTCCGGCAGCCACTTCCCCAGCCAGCCCGGGGCGAACCAGGGATCAGTGTAGCCAACGGAGAACGAGTCCACGGAGCGGTTGTAGGGGCCGGTGGGGAACATCCGGGCCAGGGTCGGGTTCTGGATGGTGCCGTTGCCGGCGCGGATGTTGTAGTCCATGGTGCGGCCCATGCCGCCCACGTTGAGCTGCTGCAGCCCGACACCCACGTGGTAGCCCTGGGTGATGTCGTAGCCGAAGGAGTTGGTGATCACGTAGGGCGGCCGCTCCTCCACGCTCAGCTTGAGGTCGCCCTCCTTCCAGGGGACCGGCGGACCGGCCTGGGCGGGCACCGCCCCGGCCTCCTCCCCTTCCGCCAGGCTCTTGAGGTCCACCCGCTGGAAAGCGCCCAGGTTGCCCAGCTGGGCCTGGGCCCGGACCAACTGGTCGGTGGCCAAGGGCGATCCGGGCCTCAGCTGGGTCTCCCGCAGCACGGCCTTGGCCCGGGTCTTGTCGCTGCCGGTGACCACCAGCCGCTGGACCTTTTCCATGGGCTGGGCCGGCACTTCGATGTGGACCCCGGTACCCCCGTCCACCGGCTCCAGGTTCAGCCGCACCATGGGCCGGACGATGCCCAGGGCGGGGAGACGCTGCTGCTTGAGCGCCGTGAATACCTTTTCCAGGTCGCCCTTGAGCAGGGGCATGGGCCGGTTCGGGGTGAAGGTGAGGACCATGGGGCCAGCGGATTCCGGGGAACGGGTCAGCACCCCCTGCAGCCCGGCCATGGACCGGCGGTCGCTGACATAGGTGCGGCTCTGCTCCGAGCCGCTCACCTGCACCGCCTTGTCGGAGCAGATGAGTGGCAGGCATTCGCCCAGGCCCCAGGGGTCGCCGAACCCGCCGGGCGGGAGCTCCAGCCGGAGCCAGCGCAGCAGGCGCTGGGGACCTTCGTGGACCCGGAACACCAGTTCGCTCCGGCCGTCCCTGCGCTCCATCTGGCGGCGCAGGGAAACCTCGGTGTAGCCCTGGCCCAGGTAGCGTTCCTTCACCCTGGCTTCCACCGCGTCCAGCAGGTCGGGGGTGGCCTTGGGCGACCCGAGCCCCGCCACCGCCCCGGGCAGGTCCGCGGCCTTGACCAGTTCTGCCTGGCTGAACGCCTGGTTCCCCTCGAACCGCACCCCCGCCACCCGGGTCCGCTGGCCCTTGGCGATGGTGTAGGTGACAGTCACCTCCTGGAACCCCGGCGGGCCGGTGCTGGTCACCGCCCGGCGGTGCCCCACCTGGGCGTCCAGGTAGCCCTTGGCCCGGAAAAAGCGCACGATGCGGCGGTCGCCTTCATCCAGCAGTTCCGGGCTGTAGCGGTCGGCCCGGGCCAGGGCGACCAGGTCCTTGAGCGAGGTGGTCAGGCCCAGGCGGTCTCCTTCCGACTCCAGGAACACCTTGGGCCCGGGGGCGACGGTGAGGCGCACCGTGCCCTGGCCGTCCCAGGCCAGCTCGGTCCGGGCCTCGTAGCGCTGATGGTTATGGAACATCTTCCTCAGGTTCCGGCTGGTGGCCACCTGGACGGCCTGGTTCCAGAGGGTGCGCCCGGGCACCAGCTTGGCCGCCGCGAGGATCTGCTCCTCGGTGTAGGGCGCGGGGTCGCCCACCAGGACCACCTGACGCACCAGGGAACCCACCCCGACGGTCACGGTGATGATGACCTTCTTATCACCTTCCGCCCGGGCCCAGGTGACCTTGGCCTCGGGGTAGCCGTCCTCCACCAGGCGCCCCTGGAGCTCCAGGCTCCAGGCCGCCAGGCGCTGCTCCCCGGGGCGCATGCCCGCGCGCAGGCCGCGGATCTGCTTCCTGATCCCCTTCAGGCGGGCATCCCCGGCCCACTCCAGGCGCTGGATGGCGGGCCAGGGATCCAGGCGCACCAGGGCCCGCGCCCCGTCCGGTCCCGCCACCAGGGTTCCGTCCACGGTGCGGAACCGGTCGGTGAGGCGGATGGCGGCCAGGGCGGTCTGGAACGCCGCCTCGGTGACCGGCGCGCCCTGGCCCAGCCCGGCCGCCATCCGGGCGAAGGCCACGTCGTCCACGCTCCCGCCCTGGAAATCCAGCCCCAGCAAAGGGGAGTCCTGGGCCGCCGCCGCCGGAGCCCCCAAATAGACCAGGGAGGCCGCCAGGAGCAGGTGGGGCAAAGGGTGACGGGGCATTCAGAGCCTGTCTCGGTAGGGGAATTCAGGGCCTATCAGAAACCTGTGAGCGACTCCTCTTCCGTGTCCTTCACGTCGAACACGGTGTTCAGGCTGGTCATGGTGATGAGGTTGTAGATCCTGCTGTTCATCCCGCAGACCCGCAGCTCGCCGCCCCGGTTCTTGATGGAGGTGTAGCAGCCCACCAGCTCGCCCACCCCGGATGAGTCCAGGTAACTGACTTTACTGAAGTTGATGACGACCTTCCGGCAACCCTGGTCGAGCACGGCGCGCACCGCCTCTCCCAGTTCCTGGTCCCCATCCCCCAGGGTGATCTTGCCCTCCGGATTGATAATGGTGACGCCTTGAAGCTGCCGATGGGTGAGAATCATGCTCGGTCCTTTAGGGTATGGGGGAAGTTTAGCAAGCCCCGGGCCTTTGCGGGCGCCCGGGGTGAAAAATGGCGTTACGGCACGAACCATGCAGATACTCCCCTCGGGTGTCCAGGACCGGCACTCCTTCCAGGTGCGCTCATGTTCGATCTTGTTTCCGGCAACTCCATGATCCAGATGATGGACCGCAGCATGACGCTGGCCACCCGGCGCATGACGCTCATCGCCGCCAATCTGGCCAACATCGACACCCCCAACTACCACACCCAGGATTTCTCCTTCGAGAAGGCCTTCAAGCAGTCCATGGCTGAACTGGATGGGCAATTATCGCCCACATCCTCCTCCCTGCCCAGCTACTTCCCCAGCGCTTCCACGGCCACCGTCCCCACCACCAACGACGACGCGCCACCCGCCTACGAGCGCAACGACCTGAACGACGTCAACCTCGACCAGCAGACCGAACTCCTGGCCAAGACTCAGAACATCTATCAGCTGAGTTCCGAGTTCGCCCAGAATGAACTGCGCACCGTGCTGGGCGCCATCCGTGATGCAGGCAAGTGATGAGCACCTTTGACGCCATCAAAGATATCGCCGCCTCGGGCATGTCCGCCCAGCGCCTCCGGGTGCAGCTGGCTGCCTCCAACATCGCCAACGCCGAGACCACCCGCACGGCGGACGGCGGACCCTACCGGCGCAAGGAGCCGATCTTCCAGACCCTGCTCCTGGGGGAAACCCAGGAGGGTGTCCCGGTCACCGGGGTCCAGGTGACCGGGGTCCAGCAATCAAATGATCCATTCATCCCCAAGTACGACCCCAGCCACCCGGACGCCGACGCCAACGGCGTGGTGAACTTCCCCAACGTGAACCCCGTGGACGAAATGGTGAACATGACCGAGGCGGGCCGGAGCTTCGAGGCGAGCGTCGCCGTCATCCGGGCCGTGCGGACCATGGAGCTATCGGCCCAGGATTTGCTAAGAGTTCAATGATGTTCCAAGGACGGGCGAAATGTGCCCAGTGACGGAATTCTGACTGGCCCCAACCTCAACTTTGCCGCACCCTTAAGATGCCCACCAAGGTTTTCCCCATGGTCCCCCTGTCGAACCTCAACCTCCCCAGCCTGCCACCCCTGTCCGGGACCGGCGGCTCAGGGGCTTCCGCCAGCCAGGGCGCCACGGACGGCACCTCGTTCGGCGACCTCCTGAAGCAGGCGCTGCAGGAAGTGGACGCTACCGGGGCCGCTTCCGAACAAGAGGCACGGAACTTGATAAGTGGGAATGCTACTGACATGCACACGGCTATTCTGGCGGTCCAGAAGGCTGATGTCAGTTTCCAGATGATGATGGCCGTTCGATCGAAGCTGGTCGATGCCTACCGCGCAGTGATGCAGATGCAGATGTAGCGCATAGGCTGCCGGCCACCGAAAGGAAACCATGGCCGACGACACCAACCTCTCAGCCCAGATCCAGCAGACCCTCAAGGACATGTCCAGCACCCAGAAGGGCATGGTCGCGGCCATCGCCCTGACCGCGGTCCTGGTGCTGGTGGGCTTCGGCCTGTGGGCCAGCCAGGAGTCCATGGGCGTCCTGTTCACCAACCTCCCGCCCACGGACGCCAACCGGATCGTGGACGAGCTGAAGAAGACCAACATCAAGTACGAGCTGAGCCAGGACCAGCGCACCGTCTCGGTGCCCGAGGCCCGGGTGGGCGACCTGCGGCTCCAGTTCGCCGGGGAGGGCCTGCCCAAGGGCGAGGGCATCGGCTTCGAGAAGCTGGAATCGCCCAGCCTCACCACCACGGATTTCACCCAGAAGGTGATGTACCGGCGCGCCATGGAGGGGGAGCTGGCCAGGACCATCATGTCCATCCAGCAGGTGGCCCAGGCCACGGTGCACATCTCCCCCAGCAACGACAGCCCCTTCGTCACCGAGAAGGAGGACGCCAAGGCTTCGGTGCTGCTGAAGCTGAGGGGCACCAAGATCCTGCCCGAGGAGAACACCCAGGCCATCGTCAACCTGCTGGCCGCCAGCGTGGAGGGCCTCAAGCCCGAGCACGTGGTGGTGATCGACCAGTACAGCCGGATCCTGTCCAGCGGCGGGCGCGACCCCATGGTCGGCGCCTCCGATTCCCAGCGCAAGATCCAGCGGGAGGAGGAGGACCATCTGGTGCAGCGGGTGACGGAGCTGCTGGAACCGGTGGTGGGCCCGGGCAAGGTCCGGGCCACGGCCCATGTGGAGATGGACTTCGACAAGGTGAAGACCGACGAGGAGAGCTTCAATCCCCAGGGCCAGGTGGAACGGGAAACCAAGGTGATCAAGGAGCACGACGAAAAGCGTGAAGGCACCGCCGGCGGGGTGCCCGGAGTGACCAGCAACGTGGCGCCCGGGGCGGCGGCGGTGGCCAGCGCCGGCAGGAGCGGCGACCTCAAGGACAGGGAAGAGACCGACACCCACTTCGAGATCAGCAAGACCCTGCGCACGGTGGAGCAGGCGCCCGGCACGGTCAAGCGCATGTCCATCGCGGTGATCGTCGACCACGCCACCCAGTGGGACAGGGACGCCAAGGGCGACCCGTTGGAGAAGGAGGTGCCGCGCAGTCCTGAGGAGCTGAAGAAGATCCACGACCAGGTGGCCGCCGCCGTGGGCTTCCAGACCAAGCGCGGCGACGACCTGACGGTGGAGAACATCGCTTTCGCGCCCCTGGGCAACCCCAAGGAGGAGAAAGAGGAGCGCCAGATGAGATACGTGAACCTGGGCTGGGAATATGTGCCGAAAGTCGGATACTTCGTTCTGGGACTGATCATCTTCTTCGCCATCGTGATGCCCGTGCTTAAACGCCTTTCCGCCGCCCTGAGCCGCCCCGCCCCCTTGAGGGTGCGCATGGGCGAAGGGGGCGAGGGCGGCGAGCATGCGGGTCCGCGCAAGTTCACCCCCATCAAGTCGGTGGGCGAGATCCAGGCCGAGATCGAGGCCGAGCTGAACGCCGAAGGCATCTCCGGCGCCCCCGAGGCCCAGCGCCGCGGGCTGATCAAGAAGCGCATCCAGGAAAGCACCTTGAGCGACGCCGAAACCGTGGCATCCCTGGTCCGCTCCTGGATTCTCGAAGACGGGAGATGAGATGGCGAAACTGACCGGGACCCAGAAGGCCGCGGTGCTCATGGTCTCCCTGGGCGACGAGACCGCCTCGAACATCTTCAAGTTCTTGGAAGAAGACGAGATCCAGAACATCTCCAAGGAGATCGCGCTCACCAAGCACGTGCAGCCGGAGACGGCGGACGAGGTGCTGGAAGAGTTCCACACCATGACCCTGGCCAAGACCTACATCGCCCAGGGCGGCATCGAGTACGCCAAGAAGCTGCTCATCAAGTCGGTGGGGCCCGAGGCCGCCCGCAAGATCATCGACCGCTTGACCAAGGCGCTGGAATCCTCGGCGGGATTCTCCAGCATCGAGCGGGCCAACCCCCAGCAGCTCTCCAAGTTCATCCAGAACGAGCACCCCCAGACCATCGCCCTGATCCTGGCCCACCTCAACGCGTCCCAGGCCGGCGACCTGATCTCCAGCCTGCCGGAAGCCCTGCGGGCGGACGTGGTCATGCGCATGGCCAACCTGCAGGAGATCAGCCCCGANNGAGGCCTACGGCGGCGTCCGGGCCGTGGCCGAGCTGTTCAACCGCATGGACCGCACCACCGGCCGGGTGGTGCTGGAGAAGATCGAGAACGAGAACCCCCAGCTGGCCGCCAGCATCCGCGACCTCATGTTCGTGTTCGACGACATCCTGCTCATCGACGACCTGGGCATCGCCGAGATCCTCAAGCGGGTGGACAAGAAGTCCCTCACCACCGCGCTCAAGGGCACCAGCGAGGAGCTGCGCAGCCAGTTCTTCCGCAACATGTCCTCCCGGGCGGTGGAGCTGATGAAGGAGGAGATGGAGTTCATGGGCCCGGTGAAGCTCAAGGACGTGGAGAAGTCCCAGCACGAGATCGTCGAGATCGTCCGGCAGCTTGAAGAGGAAGGCGTCATCAGCATCGGCGGTGGCGGCGGGGACGACTATGTCAGCTGAAAGGGTGATCCCCGCGCGGCGGGTGAACGCCGAGGACATCGAATCGTTCCCCTACTTCGCCGCCCACTTCAGCACCCCGCTGCCGGAGGCGGGGGACGACAGCGACACGCCCCTGGGCTCCGCCCTCACCAGCCCGGAGGAGGACGCGCGCCGGCTTGCCTCCGTGGACCAGGTGATCTTCGAGAAGCTCCAGCAGGCCGAGCGGGACGCCCTGGACACCGCCCGCCGGGGCTACGAGGAAGGGTTCGCCTCCGGCGAAGCCGAAGGCCGGGCGTTCGGGGAAAGCCAGTACCTTACCCACATGAACCGGCTGGACGGCCACCTCCAGGAACTGTCCGATTCCCTCGCCCTGAACCGGGGGGCGGTGCGGGATGAGCTCCTCGCCCTGGCCCTGGCCATCGGCGAGCACCTGGCCGCCCGGGAGATCAGCCAGGGGATGGAGACCATCGGCCCCATGCTGGACAACATCCTCGAGACCCACCCCTTCCCCGGGGCCCAGGCGGACCCCAACACGGCCCTGACCGTGCACATGAACCCCAAGGACCTGGAAGCCCTGGGCACCGACGCCCCGCCGCGCCCGGGGGTGACCCTGCGCGAGGACGCCGAATTGAGCCGGGGCAGCCTGAGGGTGGAAGCCGCCACCGGCGTCCTGGACGCCTCCCTGGAGCGCCGCCAGGCCCGCCTGATGGAGCTGGTCCAGCACTTCCGGGAACAGGAAGCGCCATGATGGAACTGGCCGGCCTCACCCAGGAGATCCGCGCCCTCCCCTCGGGGCTGATGCTGGGGCGGGTGTCCAAGGTGGTGGGCCTGATCGTCGAGTCCACCGGCCCGGAAGGCTCCGTGGGCGAGCAGATGATCATCCACCTGGGCGACGGCCGCCAGATCATGGCGGAGGTGGTGGGCTTCCATGACCACCAGGTGATGCTGATGCCGGTGGAAAACACCGACGGCATCCGGCCGGGCCTGCTGGTGGAGGCCACCGGCCACCAGCCCGAGCTGCCGGTTTCAGACCAGCTCCTGGGCCGGGTGATCGATCCCCTGGGCAGGGCCCTGGACGACGGCCCGGACATGCTCATCCGGGACCGGGTGCCCATCCACGGCCGCCCGCCCAACCCCATGCAGCGGCGCCGCATCGGCGAAGTGCTCGCCACCGGCGTGCGCAGCATCGACGGTCTGCTCACCCTGGGCAAGGGCCAGCGCATCGGCATCTTTTCCGGTTCCGGGGTGGGCAAGTCGACCCTGCTGGGCATGATCGCCCGCAACACCACAGCCCAGGTGAACGTCATCGCCCTGGTGGGCGAGCGGGGCCGCGAGCTGCGCGAGTTCATCGACAACGACCTGGGTCCCGAAGGCCTGGCCCGGAGCGTGGTGGTGGTCGCCACCAGCGACCAGACCCCGCTCCTGCGCCTGCGCTGCGCCCTCTCCGGCACCGCCGTGGCCGAGTACTTCATGCGCCAGGGCAAGGACGTGCTCCTGATGATGGACAGCGTCACCCGCTTCGCCATGGCCCAGCGGGAGGTGGGCTTGTCCGCCGGCGAGCCGCCCTCCTCCCGGGGCTACACCCCTTCCGTGTTCGCCCTGCTGCCCCGGCTCATGGAGCGGGCCGGCACCTTCGAGGGCCTGGGCTCCATCACCGGGATCTACACAGTGCTGGTGGAAGGGGACGACATGAACGAGCCCATCGCCGACGCCTCCCGGGGCATCCTGGACGGCCACGTTGTCCTGTCCCGGCGCCTGGCCGCCAAGAACCACTTCCCGGCCATCGACATCCTGCCCAGCATCTCCCGGCTGTTCTCGACCCTGGCCATCCCCGAGCAGAAGCAGCTCTCGGCCAAGCTGCGGGACCTCCTGGCCACCTACCAGGACGCCGAGGACCTGATCCAGATCGGCGCCTACACCAAGGGCTCCAGCGCCAACATCGACCAGGCCATCCAGTTCCAGCCGGCGATCCTGGCCTTCCTGCGCCAGGCCGTGGCCGAAGGCTCCAAGTACCACGAGACCCTCCTGGCCATGGGCAAGATCTTCGGCATCGACCTCACCCCCTTCCTGACCCCGGCGGTGTGACATGGCCGCGCGGTTCCGGTTCCGGCTCGAATCCCTGCTGAAGCTGCGGCGCTCCCTGGAGCAGGTGGCCCAGCGCGCCCTGGCCCGCACGCTGGTGCTGCGGGACGAGGCCCATGCCCTGCTGGAGGAGTTGCGCGCGAGCCACGCCGCGACCGTCGAATCCCGCCGCATCCCCCTGGGCGCGGCCGTGGACCTGGAGCGCCTGCGCGCCGGCGAGCGGTTCCTGCTGGTGCTGGAGCACCGGATCGTCCTGGCCGGCCAGCAGCTCCGCGAGGCCGAGGCCCGGGTGGCCGCCGCCCGCCAGGAACTGCTCAGGGCCCACCGGGCCCACCTGATGCTGGTCCGGCTCAAGGAACGGCGCCAGGAGCTGCATGCCCTGGAAGTGCGCCGCGAAGAGGCCCGGGACATGGATGAGATGGCCGTGCTGCGTTACCGCTTCGGCGCCGCTTCCCCGGGGCACGAAGCCCGTGAGGTGATCTGGTAAACGACCCCTCCCCAAAGGGAGGAGCTTTCCACTACACAAGGAGATATGCCTTATGCGCGAATACAGGGCGGTTTACAACGCCCCTTGCCGGTCTGAAAAGTCCGGCAAACCTGGCTATGTTCCGGCTTGCGCCGCTGTGTGTCAGGTTCCCACATGCCCAGGCAAAGCGAGGCTCCGCCCGTTCTTCCAGGCCGACATTGACTGGCCGACTCTGCCGCAACTCTCGGTATCCCCTGAGGGAATACGCGAGACGAAAAGACAACTCTTTGCCGAGGTTGGCCTTGCGCCTCAGTTTTGGCGCCAAGCTACCGTTGGACTGGAGACAGCGGCTTTCCATCACGAATTTTTCCACCTGACCCAACTGAGTGTCAAGCATCAATTTCTCCCCGCCCCTAAGCGCGGGGTTTCCTGGACAATCCGATGAACATGAAGAGCGTGATCTGGATCCTGGCCCCCCTCGCCCTTTCCGCCGGCGTCATCTGGCTGTCGGCCCAGGACCCCAAGACCCCGCCCGGCGAGGGCATCCGGGTGGGGGAACTGGCGGAGAAGCTCCAGGCCCGGGAGAAGGCCCTGGCCCAGAGGGAGGGCGACCTGCAGCAGCGGGAACAGCGCCTGGCCATCCTCCAGGGCACCCTGGACAAGGACCGGGCCGACCTGCAGGCCCGGGAGAAGACCGTCATGGAGGCCATCGACAAGCTCGAGGCCCTGCGCACCCGCCCGCCCATCGACCCCCAGCTCATCCGCACCTACGAGGCCATGGACCCCATCCAAGGCGCCAAGGCGCTCAAGGAGCTGGCCCTGCTCAACCGGGAAGTGTCCGTGAGCCTGATGGCCGGCATGCAGCCCAAGAAGGCTGCCAAGCTCCTGGACCAGATGGCGGCCACGGACGCCAAGCTGGCGGCGCTGCTTTCGGAGAAGGTGGGCCTCACCAAGCCGAAGGCCGCGGCGGCCCAGGGCCAATAATACAGAGGGGCGTCGGGAAGGTTCGGAGTCGAATATACTCATGTCATGCCCGCAGGGCGACCTGGCGCACCTTTCCGGTTTAAACAAGCGAGCGGGACCCTTCAATGAAATCCAGTGGGGAGATTTTCATGCGGTCTTTGCGCTGCAGCGGGAAGTCCTTGTTGTATACCGCTTTCGGAGTGTGCCTGATGGCTCTGGTCGTCCGCTGCGGAGGGGGCGGCGGGGTCCGGAATTCCATCTACTATTCGCAACCGACCATCGTCGCTGCCGTCGACCAGGGGATCCCCCCCCATCAGGCTTCGGTGGCGGGAACCGCCGGGGCCCCCTATACGGTCACCCCGGATCTGCCCGGGGGCCTCACCCTGGACCCCGCCGCCGGGACGATCTCCGGAACTCCGACCGCGGTTTCACCGGCAACCACCTACACCATCGTTGCCGGGAACGGGGCCGGAGCGGTCTCCACCACCATCCAGATAACCGTCGAACCCGCCGGTACTGTCCTGTATCAGATCCTGGCCATCCAGGGCCAGACCCAGCAGCACGACGAATGGTGCTGGGCGGCGGATTGTTCCAGCATCCTGAACTTCCTGGGGACCCCCCAAACCCAATGCAATGTCGTCAACAGCGAACTGCAGCCCAGTGAAACTTGCAAGAGCGAGAGCGAGGCGCCTTTTTCCTGGAACGACTGGGCGAATACCCCGACCGAAGACCTCTTCGTGACCCTGCCCAGCACCCTCGACGCGCTGGCTCGCTTCGGCGTGCCATCCACAGGCCAGAGTGCGGCGCTGTCTTTTCCCGCGGTCCAGACGGAGATCGGGGCGAACCGCCCTTTCATCTTCCGGTGGCTCTGGGTTGACGACGGAGGCCACCATCAGCTGGTGGCCTTCGGGTGGGATCTGCGCAATGGTTTTCCGGAAATGTACTACATGGACCCCTGGGTGGGTGAAGGCATGAAATCGGCCTCCTACGCTTGGGTCTGTAACGGGACCGAGACGGGTCGCACCGATGATGTCCAGGGCACGCATACCTGGGTGGAGACCTTGACGTTGAATCCGTAGTCAAGCCCCACAAACGCGCCCCAGTCGCCACGGCCTTCGTCGCCGCTCCCTGGCCGCTAGTGTGGCCGGTGATGGGTTGAAAAGTAATTAGCCTATATTTAATTGTTTACAGGTATTCTTATGAAATTAACTTAGTTTTAACGTTTATTTATTACGAGAAATATTTTTTAATTTATTTATATTTATGTATGGCTTAAGGCTAAAAATAATTATATCTTTTTTTCCGTTATCTTGGTTATTTTGATTGCGCCAGGAATCTATTTATACCTGGAGGCAGTCATTACTATTAAGGAGGCCAATATGGCGGATAATCAAGAAAGCAGCTATCAAACCAACGAAAATTCCCCCAGCAACCACGGAGGGGATCCTACCGGTCAAGGCCGGGAGCACATGGCCCAGATCGGCCGGAAGGGCGGCGAAAGCGTCAGCCAGGACCGCACGCACATGGCCGAGATCGGACGCAAGGGCGGCGAAAGCGTCAGCCAGGACCGCACGCACATGGCCGAGATCGGCCGCAAGGGCGGCGAAGCCATCAGCCAGGACCGGATGCACATGGCCGAGATCGGCAAGAAGGGCGGCGAAACGGTGAGCCGGGACCGCGGCCACATGGAAGCCATCGGCCGGAAGGGGGGCGAGACCGTCAGCCAGAACCGGGAGCACATGTCGGCCATCGGCAGGAAGGGCGGCGAAAGGGTGAGCCAGGATCGCGGGCACATGGAGCAGATCGGCAAGAAGGGTGGCATGGCGGCCCACGCCAAACGCTCCCTGGCCCAGGAGAGCAGACGGAACCAGGCTTGAAGACAGAACCACCCGGCCAAAACTGCCGGGTGGTTTCGGCATGAGCTGTGCGGTTGATGGAGCACCCGGCTTGTCTCCCGGGCGGAGGTCCGATGCTCCAGACCACAGCGATCAAAGCCGATTCGTCCGCCGCCGCCACCACCAGCAGCGCCAGCGCCAGCGGCAAAGACCTCACTTCCGGCCTGGAGGCGACCTTCTCCGCCTACTTTTCCCAGATGGTGGCGACCCTTCCTTCGCTCCAGACGAATTCGCCGGCACCGGTGCAGGAGGCCCCGCCCAGCGCCCCGGCGCCGCACCCCGCCGACCCTGTGAAAAAGAACGTCCAGAGCCAGCCGAACACCGACCAGACGACAGACCAGGTCAACGGGGAGACCCAGGCCGCGGGAAGCACTTCCGCCCAGGCCCAGGCCGCGCCCCCTTCCAGCGACGCCCAATCCACCCAGCAGACCAACTCCGCCGCGGCCATCCAGGGCCAGGCCGGCACCCCCGCCCCGGAGGCCGGGGCAAAAACTGCCGCCGTCGATGGCTCTTCCGGAAATGGGTCCCAGGCGGCCGGCAAACTCGCCCAGGCCCAGGCCAGCGTCGCGCTGGCGGACGCTCCCGCCGCCCCCGCCGCCCCCGCCACCAGCTCGGCCGCCAGTGTCCAGGACGCCATGGGCCAGGCCTATCCTGGCGGCAAGTTCCAGGTCCAGTACGGCGACGAAGGGACCGCGACCACCACCAAGGCGCCCCTCACTGAATTCGTCAACCAGATCCCCATGGAGGCCAAATCCGACGGGGAGGCCCAGGGCGGGAGCCTGCCCGATCCTTCCGCGGCCGCGCAGACGGCCGCCCAGATGGCAGCTACCGCCCAGACGGACGCCGCCGCGCAGCTGGCCGCCGCGCTCCCGGCGGCGGCGCTCGACGGAGCGGGCGCCCTCCAGACCTTGCAGACGCCCCTGGCCGCCACCACCGCCCTTCTGGCGCCGGCTTCGCCCCAGACCGCCCCCACCGCCATCACCGCCGCCGCCGGCAACCAGGCCGCGGCCTCGGCGCTGGGCGCGGGCGCGCTGCCCGGGGCTTCCGGCTCGGTGCGGGTGACCGCCCCCGCCGCCTCCGAAGCCTCGCTCCCCGCCGAGGACCAGAGTCTCCTGTCCCAGGTGGACGGGAGCATCCGCTGGCTGGTTAAGAACCAGGACAAGGGCGCCGAGCTCCAGCTCCATCCGGAATCCCTGGGCAGGGTCCAGATCAGCATCAAGGTCGAGGGCAGCGTGGTGCACGCCAAGGTGTGGGCCTCGGAAGCCTCCACCGTCCCGGTCCTGCAGGACCACAAGGCCATGCTGGAGGCTTCGCTCAAGCAGCAGGGCCTCACCCTGGGCAGCTTCGACCTCCAGCACGGGCGCAAGGACCAGCAGGCGTCCCTGCCCGCCCCCGCCGAGACCCCCGTGGTTTCCACCGGCGGCCAGAACCTGGCCCAGGCCGGAACGGAAACGGCCGCGCTCACGCCCGCCGCGGCCATCCGCACCTCCCGCATCGAATATGTAGCCTGACCGCGCAACCCCATCCCAGCATTCCTTCCCAGGGAGCAGCCCATGCAAACCGGATCCATCGACACCACCACCAGCGCCGCCGCGACCACCGCCTCGTCGTCCAACACCCTGGGCCAGAGCGCCTTTCTCCAGCTCCTGGTGACAGAGCTGCAGAACCAGGACCCCACCTCGGCCCAGGACCCCAACACCATGATCACCCAGATGGCCCAGTTCTCCAGCCTCGAGCAGCAGACCGACACCAACACGCTGCTCACCAGCATGCAGAACCAGGTCTCCGCCCTGTTCCAGGCCCAGAGCTCCAGCCTGATCGGCACCAATGTCCAGGTCACCAGCAGTTCCCTGGACCTGTCGGGCGGCACCGCCTCCGTCGGCATCAGCCTGCCCTCGGCTGCCGCCAAGGTCAGCCTGACCATCTCGAACGCCAATGGACAGACCGTGGCCACCCTGAACCCGGGCGCCATGGCCGAAGGCAGCCAGGTGGTGACCTGGAACGGCAAGAGCACCAGCGGCACCCAGCTCCCGGACGGCACCTACACCGTGAATATCGCGGCCGCGGATTCCAGCGGCAACAGCGTGGCCGCCACCACCACCTCCAGCGCGACGGTGACCGCGGTGAACTTCAGCAACGGCACGATCATGGTCACCGCTGGGGGCCAGCAGTATCCGCTTTCCGCCATCAATCAGATCTCGAACTAGTCCCAGGAGCCGACCATGAGCCTATACTCCGCCTTCTACGCCAGCCTCTCCGGCCTCACCTCCAATGCCAGCGCCCTGGGCGTGATCGGCAACAACCTCGCCAACCTCAACACGGTCGGCTACAAGGACGCCACCGCCAGCTTCGAGAACCTCTACAGCACGGCCCTGTCCGGCTCCGGCACCTCGGGCAACGGGGATCCCATGCAGGTCGGCCTGGGCACCGGGCTGTCCTCCATCTCCACCGACTACAGCCAGGGTTCGCCCCAGGCCACGGGCACGGTCACCAACATGGCGCTGCAGGGCAACGGCTTCTTCACGCTCAAGAACCAGGCCGGCGACGCCCTCTACACCCGGGCCGGCGACTTCAGCGTCAACACCGACGGCTACCTGGAGGATCCCAGCGGCGACTACGTCATGGGCTGGAACGCCACCGACGGCGTGGTGAACGCCAACGGCACCCCCTCGCCCATCTTCCTGAACCCGGGAGCCACCAGCCCGCCGGTGGCCACCACCACCGTCTCCAACACCACCAACCTGGACGCCGCGGCCGCCAGCGGCACCACGTTCACCGCCCCCATCGAGGTCTTCGACAGCGAGGGCCAGTCGCACAACATCGAGATCACCTACACGGCCACCGCGACCCCGGGCACCTGGACCGCCGCCGTGAGCACCGACGACTCCGGCGTGCCCACGGTCACCGGCTATCCGAGCCCCATCGTCTTCAACAGCAGCGGCACCCTCACCACCCCCGCCGCCGGCACCAACCCCACCCTGGGCGCCATCACCTGGTCCGACGGGGCCGTCAGCCCGGCCATGACCGTGAACATCTGGAGCGGAACGCCCCCCACCAGCAGCCTGACCAGCTACGCCCAGACCTCCGGCACCACCAGCACCACCCAGAACGGCTACTCGGCCGGCACGGTGAGCGGCATGTCGGTGGACCAGAACGGCAACATCGTCGGCACCTTCACCAACGGCCAGACCATGCCCCTGGCCCAGGTGGCCATCAGCACCTTCTCCAACGAGAACGGCCTGTCCCAGCAGGGGAGCAACAGCTGGTCCACCACCCTGTCCAGCGGCACCGCCAACGTCGGCGCGGCCAACAGCGGCGGCCGGGGCACGATCCTGGGATCCAACCTGGAGAGTTCCAACGTGGATGTGGCCACCGAGTTCACCAAGCTGATCATCAACCAGAACGGCTACCAGGCCAACAGCCGGGTCATCACCACCGCCGACACCTTGCTGCAGACGGTCATCAGCATGATCCAGGCGTAAGTCCGGACCCTGGGAGCGGAACTCCAGCCGCAGTAGTCTATGCTGTGGTTGGAGTTTCGATGGTCGGGCTGGGGAAAAGGGGGCATGGCTTGGTGGACTGGGCGCTGGCCAATCCGTTCCGGAGCGCTGCGCTCCTGCTGCTGCTCGAGGCGCTGCTGCCGGTCCAGGCCCAGCCTACGGCCTGGGCGCTCCGGGGGGCCATCCGGGCCTACCAGGCCATCCTGAGCCCGATCCTGCCCACCCAGTGCAAATTCACCCCCACCTGCAGTCATTATGGGCTGATGTGCGTGCGGAAGTATGGCACTCTTCGGGGGAGCCTCCTCATCACCTGGCGTCTGATCCGATGCAGCCCGCTCACCCGCGGCGGCTACGATCCGGTGCCATGATGGGGACCAACGGCCCAGATCCTTGTGACGGCCCTCACTGCGCCGCACCCGAGGATCCCGCATCCTGGGACCAGGGCCCTCCCCCAAGGACGATGGACATGCAGATCGACCCCCTCATCCAGATCGACACCCTCACCGCCGAACACCCCCAGACCCGGCGGCTGCTCTGCCGCCTGGGCGTGGATGTGCTCACCGAGGGCGGCCTGACCCTGCGGGAAGCCGCCCTGCGCCACGGCGTTCCGGTCCAGGACGCGATCCGGGCCCTGGAGCCCCTGACCCGCGGGGCGAAGGTCACCCAGGACTGGCTGAGCGCCACCAAGGCCCAGCTGGTGAACCACATCGTCACCCACCACCATGCCTTCACCCGGGAAGAGCTGGACCGGCTGGGGCCCCTGCTGGAAACGGCCCGGGCCGCCGACGGGGCCGCCCACCCCGAACTGGCCCAGCTCGGCGGCCACTTCCGCAACCTGGAGAAGGACCTGCTGGCCCATTTCCAGATGGAGGAGCGGAACCTGTTCCCCGCCCTCTGCGCCACCGACAAGGGCGGGCCGACCCCCATCTCCCTGAGCACCCCCAGGGAGCAGCTGCGCACCATCAACGCCGAGCACCAGGCCGTGGAGGAGCTGTTCCTGAACATCCGCATGCTCACCGACGACTACACCGTGCCCAGGGACGCCAGCCCCAGCCTGAGGGCGCTGTACCTGGGCCTGCGCGACCTGGAGGACGACCTGCACGTCCACCTCTACCTGGAGAACCACCTGCTCTTCCCCAGGGCCCTGCCCGGGGAGACCTGGTGACCCACTGGAGGAGCCGCTGGTTCTGGACCCTGCCCGTGACCGCCTGGGGCCTGTTCTCGCTGCCGCTCACGGCGGTGGCCATCCTGGGGGCCGCGCCGTTCCTGGGCGGCCGGCGCGCGTTCTGGACCGTCGCGCCGCTGTGGGCCCGGGTGATGTTCCGGTTGTGCGGGGAGGATCCCGTGGTCATCGGCTGGGATGACCTGCCCGGGGCGATCCGCGCCGAGCGGGAGCCGGTCATCTTCATGTCCAACCACGAAAGCAACCTGGATCCGCCGGTGCTGATCAGCGCCATCCCCATCCCGGCGGTGTACCTTTCCAAGAAGGAACTGATGTGGATGTTCCCCATCGGCTGGGCCGCCAAGATGGCCGGCACCATCTTCGTCGACCGCAGCAACCGGGAGCGGGCCATCAACAGCCTGCATCTGGCCGCGGCCGAGATCCGGGGCGGCAAGAGCGTGGTGATCTTCCCCGAGGGCACCCGCACCCGCACGGGCGAGCTGGGGCGGTTCAAGAAGGGCGGGTTCGTCATGGCCGAGGAGGCCGGCGTGCAGATCGTGCCCCTGGCCACGGTGGGCGGCCGCTTCATGCTGCCGCCCGGCGCGGTGCACATCCGCCCGGGCCGCTATGTGGTCGCCTTCGGCGCCCCGGTGGACCCCAAGGCCTTCCCCAGCCGGGACGCCCTGATCGCCGAAGTGCGCAAACGCATCACCACCCTGCGCGACTTGGCCCTGCAATGAACCGGCGCTTCGACCCGGTGGGGTCGAAGCGCCGGTCTGGAGTTTTGACATTTCTAACCCCACTGGAGCGCCCGGGTCCCGACCCGGGTTTGTCTGCTGACAGCCCCCCAATGGGTCGTCCGTCCCCAGACGACTCGCGCCGCCCGATACCGGGGCCCCCCGGCAAGGCGCCGACCCATATGTACGATTCGGACTTTCCGTCCTCGCAAGCTGCGGGCGGACAAGTCCGAATCGTTTGCCGTCCTCCAATGGCTGAACCCCTGGCTGCGTCATCTTGAAGGGCCCTACCCGTCGGTCCGACCCCATCCTCTGGCCCCCGTTCCATGGGTTTTTTGAAAAAGTTCAGATGATCGCCCCCTCCGGCCCCGTGATCCGCGTGGCATCCAACACTTTCACGGTCAAGGGCAGGTAGCGCCCATGCTCCTCCAGACGTGGCTTGCCATGGCAGGGTGGTGGCGTTCTGCCTTTGTCCAGGATCGGTCCTTCCTGCGCGTCTTCAGCAGACAAAGCCGGATCGGGACCAGGGCGTTCCGGTGGGGAGGGAAACGTCCATCTGCAGACCGGCGCTTCGACCCGGCGGGGTCGAAGCGCCGGTGAGGTTGATCGTTTAAGGCTTGGGGGCCGCCGGCATGGGCGGCATGGCCGGGGCGGGCGCGGAGGCCAGCCGGAAGCCCACGTCCTGCTTGGCCTGCTCGATGAACTCCCGGGTCAGCTTTTCCTTGCGCTCCGAGGCCATCTGCTTGCGCAGGGCGTCCTTGAGCTTCTCGAAATCGCCGGGCACCTTGGGGTTGCGGGCTTCCACCAGGATCAGGTGGTAGCCGAACTGGGTCTTGACCGGTTCGCCCACCTTGCCGATCTCCTGGGTGCGCACGGCCTGCTCGAACTCCTTGGCGAAGCGCCCGTACGGGATGTCCTTGTACAGGCCGCCGTTGTTCTTGCTGCCGGGATCGTCGGAATACTCCTTGGCCAGGTCCTCGATCTTCTTGCCGCTCTTCAGTTCCTCCTGGATCTTGGCCAGTCTGGCCTTGGCCTCGTCCTCGGTATACCCCTTGTCGCCGACGCCGGGGGCGCCCTTGAGGCCCACCAGGATCTGCCGGGCGGTGAACCGCTCGGGGGTCGCGTAGCGGTCGCCGTTGGCCTCGAAGTAGGCCTTGACCTCGGCATTGGTGGGATTCTCGGCCTTGGCCTTGATCTTCTGCATGTCGCCTCCGGGCCGGTCCTCGTCCAGGAGGACCCTGGCGTAGGCCTGCATCTTGAGGGCGGCCAGGGTGGACCGGAACTGCTTGGTGTTCTGCAGCTTCTCCTTCTCGCCCTTGGCGGCCAGGACCTGGAGTTCCAGGTACTGGTTCTGCGCCTGACCCCGGCTGGCGGGGTTCTTGCGCAGCATCTCGGCCCGGGGCCCGGCCATCACGCGCAGCCAGGTGGAGAACTCGCCGTAGGTGACCGGCCGGGTCCCCACATAGGCGATCACGTCGCTTTCCTTGGGTTCCGGAGCCTCGGCGGCCGGGTTCTGGCCCATGCCGTGGCCCATCATGGCCGGTGGCCGGTTCATCGGGGCCGGGGCCGGAGCGGGGGCCTGGGCCATCAAGGCCAGGGAAAACAGAGGAATAAGTAGCTTTTGCATGGTCACCCTATAGGTCAATGCGAACCCTTCCACCAAGGAGGCTGCGTAATACTTATACACCGAATGTCACAGGTTGATGCCAAGCCGGTCGAAGGCCGCCCGCAGCGGTTCGGCGTCGGGATCCCAGGTGGGCACCGCGGGCCACTGGTTGCGGAAGAAGGTGCCCTGGCGCTTAGCATAGGCCTGGGTCTCCTGGATGATCCTGGCCGCGGCCCCGCGGGGAGCGTCCAGCAGGGCCTCGTAGCCCAGGGGGCGCAGGCGGCGCAATTCGGCCTCGAGCCCCGCCGCCCGCAGCCGGTCCGCTTCGCCGGGCCAGCCCTGAGCCAGCATCTGCCGGACCCGGGCGGCCACCCGGGCCCGTTGCCGCTCCCGGGAGGGCAGCACCAGCAGCGCACGCCAGCCCTCGGGGACGCCGTGCGGGATGCCCGCCAGCAGCTCCGACGCGCGGCGGCCCGTGGCCAGGTGCAGGGCCAGCGCGCGCTGGATGCGGGAGCGGTCGTTGCGGTGCAGGGCCGCGGCCCGCTGCGGATCCACCGCGGCCAGGAACCGGTGCAGCGCCGGCCCCCCCAGCAGATCCGACCAGCGGCGCACCCTGGCCGTCAGGGCTTCTGGAACCTCGGGCAGATCCGTGAGCTGGTCCCAGATGCCCCTCAGGTAGAGTCCCGACCCGGTCACCAGCACCGGGTGTGCAACCTGCAGCCAGGTCCGGACCTGCGCGCCGAAACCGGCCGGGTTCACCCTGGCCGAGAGCGGGAGCACGCCGTAACCCAGGTGGGGCACCCCGCCCCGCTCCTCCTCCCGGGGCTGGCCGGTGCCCACCGGCAGCTCCAGGTAGGCCTGGAAGGGGTCGCCATTGACCACGGCACCCCCGAGGCTTTGTGCCACCGCCACCGCCAGGGCCGACTTGCCAGAGGCGGTGGGGCCGAGGATGGCGATCCCGCAGGGGTCAGGCATTCGGGTGGGCCGGAGGCAGCAGGACCAGCACCCGGGCCGCGGCGTCCCGGGCCAGCTTGGCGGCCTCCAGCACGTGCGCCACGGCGTCCACCTGATCCTGGCCCAGGGTGAGCAGGGCTTCGCCCTGGGCCTTGAGCCGGGCCAGGTCGCCGCCGGAGTCGGGGAGACCGGCGGCCTGGGCCGCCTGGAGGATCTTCAGGAAGCAGCCGATCGCCGAGCAGGCGGTGGTGACCGCCGCCGGCGAGCGCTCGCCCGCGGCCCGCATGGCCATGGCCGCGGCCAGGAGCCGGAGCCCATCCTCGAACACGGACTGGAGCGGACCCTGGAGCCCGGCCGGCTCGGTCATGGCCGCCCGCCCGGTGGCGGGGGCACCGGGTAGTCGCCGGTGAAGCAGGCGTAGCAGAACCCCTGCCCGTCCAGGTCCTTCATGGAGGCCTGCAGGTCCTCCAGGGTGAGGTAGCCCACCGAGTCGGCCCCGATGAAGGCCCGGATCTGCTCCACGCCCCGGCTGGCGGCCAGCAGATGGTCGCGGCTGGGGGTGTCGATGCCGTAGAAGCAGGAATGGGTGGTGGGCGGGCTGCTGATGCGCATGTGCACCTCCGCGGCGCCCGCGGCCCGGACCATCTGCACGATCTTGCGGCTGGTGGTGCCCCGCACCAGGCTGTCGTCCACCAGCACCACCCGCTTGCCCTTCAGCAGTTCCCGCACCGGGTTGAGCTTCACCTTCACCCCGAAGGAGCGGATGCTCTGCCTGGGCTCGATGAAGGTGCGGCCCACGTAGTGGTTGCGGATGAGCCCGAACTCGAAGGGAATGCCCGACCGTTCCGCGTAGCCCAGGGCCGCCGAAACGCCGGAATCCGGCACCGGCACCACCAGGTCCGCCTCCACCGGGTGGCGCTGGGCCAGGAGCCGGCCCATCTCCCGGCGGGTGCCCATGACGCTGAGGCCGTAGACCAGGGAATCGGGCCGGGAGAAATAGACATGCTCGAACACGCAGGGCTTGGGCCGGATCTGGGGGTGGGGGAAGCGCGAGCGCATGCCGTCCCGGTCCAGGATCAGCACCTCGCCGGGTGCCACCTCCCGCACGTACTCGGCCCCCAGCAGGTCGAAGGCGCAGGTCTCGCTGGAGAACACGAAGGCCGAGCCCAGCTTGCCCAGGGACAGGGGCCTGAAGCCGTACGGATCCCGCACCGCCAGCAACTGGGTCTCGGTGAGCAGCAGGATGGAATAGGCCCCCTGCACCTGCTCCAGGGCCTCCAGCAGCGCGTCCTCCAGGTTGTCGGCCGAGGCCCGGTTGATGAGCGCCAGGATCACTTCCGAGTCGGATGGGCTGGTGAACACCTGCCCGCTCTGGATGAGGCGGGAACGCAGCTGCTCGGTGTTGGTGAGGTTGCCGTTGTGGCACAGGGCCACCTGGCCGAACCGCCCCTGCACCAGGAACGGTTGGGCGGCGGAAGCCACGTTGCCGCCGGTGGTGGAGTAGCGGGTGTGGCCGATGGCCCCGTCCCCGGGCAGCTGCTCGAGGACCGGCCCGGTGAAGATGTCCGCCACGTGGCCCAGGCCCTTGTGCAGGTAGAGCTTCCCCTCGTCCCGGGAGCAGATCCCCGCCGCCTCCTGGCCCCGGTGCTGCAAGGCATACAGACCCAGGTAAGTCTGTTTCGAAGCTTCCAACTCCGGCCAGCATCCGAACACCCCGCACTCGTCCTTGAAAGCCATGCTTCCCCCAAGGATCAAGGATAACCGATCAAGGCACCAGTTCCTTCTCCAGGCGCCCGGAAGGCCCTCCATCCAAGGATCCGGGCTGGCCGGCCCAGTGCTGGAGCGTCTTCAGCAGCGCGGCGCCTTCCTCCGCCGGGGCGGCCCGGCGCCCCAGGGAAAGGCCGGACAGGTGGATCTCCACCGAGCGGATGTCCCCCTCGGGCAGGGAGGCGCTGAGGTAGGCCAGGGCCAGGAGTCCGGGCGCCACTTCCGCGAGGTAGGCGTAGGCGCCCACCTCGCGGGGGGTCTGCACCTGCCACAGCCGGCACCACCGGCCGGCGAACTTCATGCCCGTCGCCAGCGGCACCGTCTCCACCCCGGGGCCCGAGAAGTAGCAGAGCCTCAGCACCCGGGCCAGGAGCGCCGGAGACGGGGCCGTCCCCGGTCCCAGCGGCTCGATCCGCCAGCTCCCCATGCGCGGCCTCTGCACCCTGCCCCGGGTGGCCAGCGGGGGCATGGCGACCACCCGGAAGCTGCTTTCCACCATGGCCGGGGCATCCCGCAGCCGCACCTTGAGCCGGTAGTCCAGGGACGCGCCGTCCGCCCCGCCCGCCAGCAGCGGCAGGACCGGGAAGACCAGGGTCAGAAGACTCGAGAACAACCGCATCGAAGGAACTCCGGAAACCCTGACTCGACCCCGGATCAGGATCTCTGCCTTCCAGGTTAGCAGCCCTTAACTTTGCTATGCTGGACCCATGATCATGTTTGATCTCGACGGCACGCTCGGCCTGTTCGGCGGCGGCTTCCAGCTGCTGCGGGAAGCCCTCGGGGACCTGTGGGGCGCGACCCCGACCGCGGCCGACCTGGCCCGGTGCAGCGGCTCCACTGACTGGGAAATCGTCGACCAGCTCCATGCCATCCAGTTCGGCGGCTCCATCCCGGATACCGCCTATGCCGCCTATGACCGGGCCTGCCTGGCCCGGTTCGCCGCCACCTTCCACCCCCAGGGGCGCCAGCATGAGGCCAACGAGGGCATCATCGCCGGTATGGCCCGGCTGGCCGACGACGGGCACCGGGTCTGGCTGGTGTCGGGCAACACCCCGTCGGTGCTGGATTTCAAGGCGGACAAGCTCAGGGTGGATCCGCGCATCCCACGCCTGGGCAGCCTGCCCCGCCTGGACCGCACCGGCCTGATTCGGAAAGCCCTCCAGGGCTGCCCCGGCCCCCACCTCTACGTGGGCGACCGGCCCCACGACCGGGAGGCGGCGGAGCGGGCCGGCGTGCCGTTCCTGGGGGTGGGCGTCCTGGTGCCCGGCGACCACCCCATCCTGGACGCCGGGGCCGAGGCCGAGCACCTGGTGCGGGCGGTGGAGGAGATCCTCAGACTGCCACCTCGCCCAGCGCCTTGCGCACCACCCCCAGGGCGTCCTTGATGCTGCACGGCTTGGCCAGGAACCCCGCCAGCCCCTTGCTGGCCAGGACCGAAGTGGCCTCCCGTTCGCTGTACCCGCTCATGAGCACCACCGGGGTCTCCGGCGCCAGGTTGTGGATTTCCTGGAAGACCTCCTCACCGCCCATGCGCGGCATGGTCAGATCCAGCAGGACCAGGGAGATGGTCGAGCGGTGCCGGACGAAGGCGCCGAACCCCTCCACCCCGTCCCCGGCCTCGATCACCCTGTACCCGGCGATTTCCAGGCCCTGCCTGAGGATGACCCGGATGGTCGGATCGTCATCCACCAGCAGGATGACCCCGGGCAGGCCGAGCGTCGGCGTGCCTTCGTCCCCCGGATCGATTTCCGGGACCTTCCCGGCCAGGGGGAAATAAAGCTGGGTGGTGTCGCCGGAGCCCGGGACGGAGGTGGCATGGACCGCCCCCCGGTGCTCGCGCATGATCCCCGCCACCGCGGACAGGCCCAGGCCGTGGCCCGGCCACTTCCCGGCGAACAGCGGATCGTAGATCTTGTCCATGATCTCCGGGGGCTTGCCGGGGCCGGTGTCCCGCACCTCCAGGCAGACGAAGGGGCCTTCCAGCCCGGGCCCCGCACTTTCCGTGAGCTGCTTGACCCGGGTGCGGATGCAGACCTCTCCGCCGTGGATGCGGATGTGGTCCGCGGCGTTGTAGACCAGGTTCGACAGGGCGTAGCGCACCTGGCTCAGGTCCACGTTCACCCGGGGCAGGTCCTCTTCCAGATCCAGCTCAAGCTGCCCGCCCTGGGGAATCATGCTCTCGATGACGGGGAGGCTCTCCCTGACCGCGTCGTTCAACTGCCGCGGCGCGATCTGCAGGCGCCCGGTGCCGGTGTAGGGCGCCATCAGCCGGCACAGGGAGGAGGCCCGGACCACGCTGGCCTGGATGTTCTCCAGGTAATTGCGGAGCACCGCCGGGTCCCCGGGCCGTTCCAGGGCGATCTCGGTGAAGCCCTGGATGCCCATCAGGCAGTTGTTGAGATCATGCAGGGTGCCACCGGCGAGGGCCCCGAGGCTTTCCTGCTTCTGGGCCTCCAGCAGGGCGGTCTCGTAGGAGCGCTGTTCGGTCACGTCGTGGAGCACCGCGAGGAGTTCCTCCGGCTGGCCGTTGGCGGCGCGGGCGAAGACGGTCATGCGGCTCCTGAACCAGCGGTAGATCCCGCGCTGGTCGCGCATCCGGAAAGTCTGCTCCTGGGCCTGCTCCCCGTCGCCGGGCTCCAGGGATGCCAGGAGTTTCTCGTACTGTTCCTGGACGGTGGGCAGTTCCTCCGGATGCACCAGGGAACGGAAGAAATCCAGCCCGCCCCTGGTGAAATCCTCCCGGGCATAGCCCAGGACGTTGGTCACCGCGGGGCTCAGGTAGATGAATTTCCGGGCGCGGGCTTCGATGATGGCGTGGATGTCCTGGGACAGGTCGGCCACCGCCTCGATGTAGCGCTCCCCTTCCGCCAGGTCCCGCTCCGTTGCCCGGACATGGACCATGAGCCCCCTGATCGCCAGCATCCCCACCACGGCCATGGCCGCCAGCCCGAGGCCGGGCAGGGGGCTGCGGGGCCCGGGCAGGAGCAGCATGGCCCCCGCGGTGCCCAGGAACAGCAGACCGAACAAAGTGACCAGGGGCACGGTGGAAAGCAGCCGTTTCAGCGGCAATGCAGACATGGTTCACCTCTGAGACCGATCGGTGCCAACCATTTCACCAGCAAAACCGGCCGGGCGGACGCTTATTTGTGCCAGCATGCTCCCAGGAGGATTCCATGCCGTTCCCCGCCGTCGTTCCCGCCAGCGCGATCCCCCCCGCGAGCCTGCTCCTGGATGCCCGGCCGGGGCCGGAGGCCTTTGCCGGCAGCCACCTTCCGGGCGCGGTGCACGCCGACCTGGACCGCTTCCTCAGCAGCGCCTCGGACCCGGGGACCGATCCCGCCCGGGGCGGGCGCCACCCATTGCCGGTGCCCGCCCAGTGGGCCGCGCAGCTGGGAGCGTGGGGGATCACCCCGGAAACCTGGGTGGTGGCCTATGACGACGCCAACGGCGGCAACGGGGCGGCCCGGCTGTGGTGGATGCTGCGGGCCTTCGGCCACCGGCGGGCCGTGCTCCTGGACGGGGGCCTCCAGGCCGCCCTGGCGGCGGACCCGGCCCCGGGCGCCAGCCTCGCGCCCGCGCCGCCCTATCCCGGCGACCGCTGGCTCTGGCCCACCGTCACCCTGGACCAGGTGGACCGCCTGCGCCTGGACCCGGCATGGAAGGTGCTCGACGTGCGCTCCCGCCCCCGCTACCGCGGCGAGACCGAGCCCATCGACCCGGTGGCCGGACACATCCCGGGCGCCCTGAACCTGCCGTTCGCCGAGAACCTGGACGCCCACGGCCGGTTCAAGGAGCCCGACGCCCTGCGCCGGATGTACCGGGAGTTCCTGGCCGGCACCAGCCCCGACCACCTGGTGGTGCACTGCGGCAGCGGCGTCACCGCCTGCCACACCCTGCTCGCCCTGGACCTGGCCCGGCTGGGCCAGGCCTCCCTCTACGTCGGCTCCTGGAGCGAATGGTGCCGGAACCCCCTGCCCAGGGCCTAGGCCTACTGGGTGTCCGTTGTCCCGCCCGTCGCGCCTTCCTGTTTCATTCAGGTCCCATCGTTTTGCGCCGACCCATCGGCGCGTGAGAGCCTTGCACGTGCTCGGCGGCTCTGCCGCCTGCGCGCGAGTCAAGTTCTCACGCTGGCCTTCCCCGCCTGGATTCCAGGTTGCGGTTCAATGGCAGAGGTGGCGCTGGCCTGATCCTATAGGCCGCGGGTCCCAGAATGGTTGCCGCGAATCGTTTCCCAATGACTGGTGACGTATCCCATAAACCAGGCGGGGAAGGCCTGCGTGAACTCTTGCAGCGCCCGCAGCGAAGCGAGGACGCTTCAAGAAATTCACGCACCGGTAGGTCGGCGCACTGCCCTGGGACCCGAGCGAAACAGGAAGGCGCGACGGGCGGGACAACGGACGCCGAAGTAGGATGTATGCCTAGGCCATTTCCCACATGGCGTTGACGATGCTCCAGCGGTCTGCGGCACGGGCCAGGTGCACCTGCAGCACCCAGTCGCCCAGGATGGCCACGGCGCTGGCGGAGCGGGCGCGCACGTCCAGCACCCGCACTTCGAGGCTGCGCCGGGCGGGGGCGATCTTGCTGCCGAGTTTTCCCTGGAGGCCCACCACGCTGCGCACCAGGTCCTCGGGGTCGCCGCCGGGCCAGGTAGGCGCCCCGCCCCGAACCCGCATCAGCCGGTTCACGAAATCCGGATGCAGGCACCGGGTCATGGCCGGGGCATCGCCGGCGAACCAGGCCCGGGCGAAGGCGGCCACATCCTTCTCGATGGCGGCGCTCACCTCCTCGGCCGGGGCCGCCCGGAGCGCCATGGACCACCGGCCGGCCAGGATGGGCTCGCTGCCCAGCATTCCGGATCTCACGCCGGCAGGTCTCTCTTGGCCACGGGGCATTGCCTGTCCTCCTCATACTGTTTGACCCCCTAAAGGTGCCGCGGGCAGTACCAAGGTTTTATTCGGGCGAAACTTTTTTTTGCCTAAGGATTGAATCCCTGGGAGCGGATGCAAAATCTTGACCGAAACAATCAGGAACACTATATTAATAAGGGTCACGACAGGATGGCTCCCTTGAAGATTTCAGCTCGCGGCAGGTACTCCATGCAAGCGCTGTTCGATCTGGCCCACTTCAGCCATGGACAGCCGGTTCCCCTTCACCTCATCGCCCAGAGGCAGGAGTTGAGCCTGCCCTTCCTGGAGCAGATCTTCAACCGGCTCAAGAAATCGGGCATCGTGGCCAGCGTGCGCGGGCCCAAGGGCGGCTATATCATCACCCGCCCCTGCAACCAGGTCACCGTCGGTGACGTGCTCAGGCTCACGGACAGCGGCTTCTACGCTGCGGCCAAGGAGGACCCGCTGATGGCCAAGTCGGCCCTGCGGGCCGACGTGAAGATGAACGAGCTGCTCTGGAAGCAGCTTTCCAGCCAGATCACCCACTTCATGGACACCATCACCCTGGCCGACCTTTGCGTGGAGAGCCACAGCAATACCTGCCCGAGCTGCACCTGCCCGGAATACACGGTGGCCGTCCAGGAGCAGCTGGACTCCGGCCAGCGCAAGCGCTGCGCGGCCCTGGATTGAGCAATCCCTGCGCCCTGCCCAGCCTCGCCCTGCCGCCCGGCCGGTCGGAGTTCCTGGCCCTGCCCAAGCTCGAGGAGCGGATCCGCAGGCGGGTGGGCGTCTGCGTCCATGAGTTCAATCTCATCCAGGATGGCGACCGGATCCTGGTGGGGCTGAGCGGCGGCAAGGATTCCTGGGCCCTCCTGGACGTGCTGGAATCCCTGCGCCGGCGGGCGCCCATCGCCTTCGAGCTGTTCGGCGTGACCATCGATCCCGGCTTCCCGCGCTTCAACCCGGACCGCATCGCCGAGGTGTGCGAGGCCAAGGGCATCCCGCACCGCATCCTCCCGGCGCCCATCGACACCATGGTGCGCAAGCGGCCCGAAGTCACCCCCTGCGCCATGTGCTCCCGGTTCCGCCGCGGGGTGCTCTACTCCCACGCCAAAGAGCACGGCTACAACAAGATCGCCCTGGGCCACCACCTGGACGACCTGATCGAGACCCTGCTGCTCAACCAGTTCTTCGGCGGCCGCCTCGCCACCATGCCGATCAAGCTCACCAGCGACGATGGCGGCAACACGGTGATCCGGCCCCTGGGCACCTGCGAGGAGGAGGACCTGCGCCGCCTGGCCTGGCTGAAGGGCTACCCCATCGTGCCCTGCGGCTGCCCCCTGTGCGGCGCGTCGGTGCTGGAATCCCGCCGGGCCCAGGTCAAGGCCCTGGTGGCCCAGTTGCGGGAAACCATCCCCGACCTCAAGTTCTCCATGCTCAAGGCCATGAAGAACGTCAAGACCTCGCACCTGCTGGACGGGCGGCTCCCGCCCATCACCTGAGTCCGGATACCATGATCCATGGCTCTCGTGCTGGCCGGTTTCGCGGCCCTCTCCTATGGCATCGCCGATTTTTGCGGAGGCTTCGCCGCCCGCAAGAGCCGGCTCCTTTCCGTCCTCGTCCTCTCGCAACTGCTGGGGCTTCTGGTGGCGCTGGCCGGCCTGGCGCTGCTGGGGCATGGGCTGCCGGATTCCCGGGACCTGATGTGGGGATTCCTGGCGGGCCTGACCGGTTCCCTGGGCCTGTTCATGCTCTATGGCGGCCTGGCCAAGAGTATCATCGCGATCGTTTCGCCCACCTCCGCGGTGGTCGGGGCGATCATCCCGGTGCTGCTGGGGACGCTGCTGGGTGAACGACCGACCATCTGCGCCGCCATCGGCTCCGCGCTCTGCCTTCCGGCCATCCTCCTGCTCACCTGGGAAGGCGGCGGGGAACGGGACGGCAAGTCCATCCGCGCCGCCCTGGGCTACGGGGTGCTGGCGGGCCTGGGGTTCGGGGTCTTCTTCATCTCCCTGTCGCGCACCAGCCCGGGCGCCGGGCTGTGGCCGCTGGTGGCCGCCCGGACCGCCTCCATCCTCGCTTTCGCCATCGCCATGGCGGTCTCCCGGCAGCCCTTCAAGGTCGAGCGGGCCAGCATCGCCCCGACCCTGCTCGCCGGCAGCGCCGACATGGGCGCGAACATCCTGTTCATGCTGGCCTGCCAGTCGGGGATGCTGTCCCTGGTGGCCATCGTCACCTCGCTGTTCCCGGCCCCCACGGTGCTGCTGGCCCGCATCTTCCAGCACCAGCGCATCCCGCCCGCGCGACTGGCCGGGCTGGCCCTGGCCCTGACCGGAATCGGGCTGATCAGCGTGCGCTGAAAGACGGGAACCCCTGTCCGGGCATCTAATCGAGGAGGTCCCAGGAGTCGTCGAGGAAGCAAGCGGTCCCGCGCAGGGCCGTGGCTCTGGTCGCTTCGGCCGCGCCGGAGGCCTGTGTCCGGCCCCTCCTCTAACCCACCCAACCCAGGGAGATTCCGTGCCCAACCCACGAAGGTTCCACCCACTGGCGGCGGCCGTCTTGATTTTTTGTGCCCAGCTGGCGGCGGGAACCGAACCCGCCTACCGCACCGGCGCCTATCACGGCGGCGCCCTGATCGTCACCGACCCGATGATCTCCCGGGGCCACCTCGCCCCGGGCCAGGTCCTGCCCATCCGGCTTTCGCGGCTGACGCCCCCGGCGGATCCGGCCCTGCCCCCCCGCCGGGGCGCCGAGACGCCGGGCAGCGTCCGCTATGGGCAACTGGTGTTCCAGCAAGTCTCCCCGGCCGGGGTCACCTTCACCGTTGCCTTCCACGAAGCCGGCGAGGACCTCGGCCCCTCCAGGACCGTCACCCTCCACCTGGGCGACAGCGTGGACCTGACCGGGGACGGCCTGCCGGACCTGGCGCTCCAGGTGCCGGTGAAGGCGCTGACCGTGGGCACCGCCGCGGTGGACTATGCCCTGCTGTCCTTCCCGTGCGACGCCGCGCACACCGCCATGTTCGCCCTGGCCCCCGAGGCCTTCGCCGGATCAACCTACCCCTACGGCATCTCCGGGGTGACCGCCGCGGGGAATTTCATCTTCCGGTCCGACAGCCTCGCCCCGGCGCAGGCCACCCTGGCGTCGGCGGCGGTGGAGCCCGCGCCTGGGGACGTGATGGTGGAGGCCCGGTCCGGCAGGCTGAGGCGCATCGACCAGGTGCAGCGGACCCCGAAGGGGCTGGACCTCCATTTCGCCGCGCCCGGGGCGGTGTTCCTGTTCCAGCAGGTGTTTTCCGCCGCCAGCGTCCGGGTCTCCGGAACGCTGGCCGATCTGGGCCGGCGCTACCGATGTGGGCCGGCCAGGCCGGGCGACCAGTGGGACTGGCAGGGCGACCTGGTGGACCTCGATCTCACCGAGCCCCTCATGGACGACGCCAACGGCAAGCTCGATGTGCAGGTGACGGCCCGCCTCAGCGTCGAGCTCTCCCTGACGGCCGACGTGAACTACTACGGGATGTCCTCCGAACTGGCCGTGTATGTGGACGAGGCCCTGCGCCTGGCCGCCGACTACCGGGCCGACCAACCGTGGAGCACCAGCTTCGGCCCCGTCACCCTGGCGGACCCGGAAGTGTTCCTGGTGGTCAACGACGTGCCCATGTCCTTCCGCCTGACCGTGGACGCGGGGCTGGACCTGGACGACCACGACACCGGCGCCCTGCTGGAGGGGATCACCTCCACCGGGCGCTGGGGCTGGGACGGCTCCATGGACGCGTCCTGGAGCTGGCGGGGCATCCAGGTGAACGCCCCGGATCCGGTGGCCACCAACACACTGGTCATCCAGGGCCTGCCGGAGAACCAGTCCCGCATGGACGGGCTGGCCAGCGTCCGCCCCTGGGTGAGGCTCAGCCCCAAGCTGGGGCTCGCCGGCTTCCTCTACGGCGAATGCCCCAACACCCTCTCCGCCGCCACCTCGGTGCGGAACGGCGCCAGTGGGAACCAGCAGTCCACCCACGCCCAGGAAGACGCCAGCTGCCAGCTGGAGGCCGGCTTCACCCTCGAACTGCCGGTCCTGGGCCAGGTGTGGGAACGCACCTGGCCGCTGTTCACCACGTCGGCGACGGTGTGGTCCCAGGACTGGCTCACACCATGCGCAGCCAAAGCCCCTTGAGATAGCTGCCTTCCGGGTGGTTGAGGGCGTAGGGATGGTCCATGGGCTGGCCCAGGTGGGCCAGCACCTGGGCCTCGCGCCCCGCCTCCAGCATGGCGGTCCACACCGCCTCCTGGAAGCGGGGCCGTTCCAGGTGCTGGGAGCAGGAGAAGCAGCCCAGCACCCCGCCGGGAGCCGTGGCCACGGCGCCCAGGCGGAACAGGTCCTTGTAGGCCTTGAACGCCTTGTCCACGTCCTTGCGCTGCTTGGCGAAGGCCGGCGGGTCCACCACCACCCGGTCCCAGGTCTGCGGTTCCAGCTGGCGCATGAGTTCGAAGGCGTCGCCCTGGAGCCGGGTGTGCCGCCGCGGATCCAGGCCGTTGCCGGCCCAGTCCCGTTCCGCCTGGTCCAGGGCGGCCCCGGAGATGTCCAGGGTGGCCACCTGGGCGGCCCCGCCCAGGCCGGCGTGGATGGAGAAGCCGCCGGTGTAGCCGAAGGCGTTGAGCACCCGGCAGCCCTCCGAGATCCGGCCCAGGGTGAGACGGTGTTCCCGCTGGTCCAGGAAGAAGCCGGTCTTCTGCCCCTTGAGCAGGTCCACCGACAGGCGCGCCGCCCCTTCGCGGATCACCACGGGACCGGCCAGGGAGCCCTTGAGCAGCCGGTTCACCGGCTCCAGGCCCTCCGCGTTCCGGCCGCCCTGGCTGCGCTCCACGAACACGGTGACCCCCGCGGCCTGGGCCAGTTCCAGCAGCGGCGGCCACCACAGTCCGCGCAGCGCCTCCAGGCCGGCGGTGCCCACCTGGAGCACCAGGGCGTGACCGTAGCGGTCCACCACCAGCCCCGGCAGCAGATCCCCTTCGCCGAACACCCAGCGGCAGCCCGCTTCGGGACCGTCCAGCCCGAGCATGCGCCGCCCTTCCAGGGCCCGCTCCAGCCGGGCCCGGAAGAAGGCCTGGTCCAGCGGCTGGTCCTCCCGGCGGAACAGCCGCACCGCCAGCGGGTTGGTAGCAGAGGCGGTGCCCACGCCGAGCACCTGGCCGGCGGCATCGGCGAGCCGGACCACCGGGGCCGCCGGCGCCTCGGCCAGGGCCCCGGAGTAGACCCAGGGGTGTCCCTTGGAGAGCAGGGCTTCCTTGCCTGGTTTCAGGCGCACGATCGGATAAGGCCAGGGAATGGTCTGCATCGATCCAGAATAGCGCCTGACGGCCCGGGCTGGGCGGCCGGCCCAGGACGGCGGCCAGCCTGGCGTTCCCTGGGATCGCGGCATTCTATGATAAAATATTAATCAACAAGAGGAACCTTCTGAATCGTTGCGG
>PLUC01000273.1 GCA_003165415.1 Holophagaceae bacterium | reverse complement strand
CCGGCCGCCTTGAACGCCGCCGCCACCATCTCCCGGGCCTCGCCCCGGAGGGCGTCCAGGTGCGCCTGCCCCTTGAAGCTTTCCGCGTAGATCTTGTAGACGTCCTCGGTGCCGGAGGGGCGCGCGGCGAACCAGCCGTTCTCGGTGATGACCTTGAGCCCGCCGATGGCGGCGCCGTTGCCCGGCGCCTGGGTCAGCTTGGCCAGGATCGGCTCCCCGGCCAGGGTGGCCGCCGTGACCTGATCCGGGCTCAACCGGGCCAGGACCGCGCGCTGGGCGGCGTTGGCGGGGGCGTCGGTGCGCTCATAGAGCGGCGCCCCGAACCGCGTGGTGAGTTCCTGGTAGTGCTGGCCGGGGTCCTTGCCGGTGACCGCGGTGATCTCGGCGGCCAGCAGGCTGAGGATGATGCCGTCCTTGTCGGTGGTCCACACCGTGCCGTCCTTGCGCAGGAACGAGGCCCCGGCGCTCTCCTCGCCGCCGAAGCCGAAGCTGCCGTCCAGCAGCCCGGGCACGAACCACTTGAAGCCCACCGGCACTTCCGCGACCCGGCGCCCCAGGGCCGCGCCCACCCGGTCGATCATGGAACTGCTCACCAGGGTCTTGCCGATGGCCGCGTCGGGGCGCCACCCGGTGCGGTTCCGGAACAGGTACTGGATGGCCACCGCCAGGTAGTGGTTCGGGTTCATCAGGCCGGCCCCTGGGCAGACGATGCCGTGCCGGTCGAAGTCGGGGTCGTTGCCGAAGGCGATGTCGTAGCGGTCCTTCAGCGCCACCAGGCCGGCCATGGCCTGGGGCGAGGAGCAGTCCATGCGGATCTTGCCGTCCCGGTCCACGCACATGAAGCCGAAGGTGGGGTCGTAGTGGCCGTTGAGCAGGTCGATGCGGAGCCCGTAGCGCTGGGCGATGGGCTCCCAGTAGCCGAGCCCCGATCCGCCCAGGGCGTCGGCGCCCAGGCGCAGGCCGGCGCCGCGGATGGCGTCCAGGTCGAGGACGTTCTTCAGGTCCTCCACGTAGGGGGTGATGAAGTCGTGCAGGTGGACGTTCCCGGCCCGCAGCGCGCGCGGGTAGGGGGTGCGCTGCACCGCGCGGTTGCCGTCCTTCAGGAAGGCGTTGGCCTGGTCGGCCACCCAGCCGGTGATGTCCACGTCGGCCGGACCGCCGTTGGGCGGGTTGTACTTGATGCCGCCGTTGTCGGGCGGGTTGTGGGAAGGAGTGATGACGATGCCGTCCGCCAGGCCCTCGGAGCGGCCGCGGTTCCAGGCCAGGATCGCGTGGGACACCGAGGGCGTGGGGGTGAAGACGCCTTCCCGGGCCACCATGGTCTCCACCCCGTTGGCGGCGAGCACCTCCAGGGCGGTGATCTGGGCGGGCTCCGAGAGGGCGTGGGTGTCCTTGCCCAGGTAGAGCGGCCCGGTGATCCCGGCCTGCCGCCGGTGCAGGCAGATGGCCTGGACCACCGCCAGGATGTGGTCCTCGTTGAAGGTGCCGTCGCTGGAGCGGCCGCGGTGGCCGGAGGTGCCGAAACTGACCAGGCAGCGGGGGTCGGCGGGATCGGGTCTGACCGTGTAGTAGGCGCTCACCAGGGCCGGGATATCGGCCAGGATCGATTTCGGGGCGGGCTTGCCGGCCAGGGGATGCATCTTGGGACCTCCCAGGTGTGCGGGTGTTTCAGCGATCATAACCTATGGAGGCCGACCCGGCTCCGTTCCAGGCCCAGGTCCAGCCCCAGCCTCCGGGCGGCGGCATACAAGGCGGGCCGGGCCAAGCCCAGGGCTCTGGCGCTCTCGGCCACCTGGAACCGGTGCCGGCTCAGGGTCTCCAGCAGCAGGCGGCGCTGGAACTCCCGGGTGGCTTCCACCCAGTTCCGGCTGGGTTCCGGCGTCCGGTCCAGCTCCGGGAAATGCCGGGCTTCCAGGGGGCCCGCGCCGCAGCGGAGCAGGGCCCGTTCCAGGGCGTGCAGCAGTTCCCGGACATTGCCCGGCCAGGCCAGCCCGGCCAGGGCCTGGGGCAGCCCGGGCTGGAGCGCCGGGGCCGGCATCCCGGTCTCCAGGGCCAGCCGGGCCACCATGCGCGGCACCAGGTAGGGGAACTCGTGCCGCCGCTCGCCCAGGGCGGGCAGCGTGAGCACCGAGCCCTGCAGCCGGTAGAGCAGGTCGTGGCGGAACGCCCCGGCGGCGGCCAGGGCCTCCAGGGGCCGGTGGGTGGCGGCCAGGAAGCGCACGTCCACCCGCCGGGCGCGCTCGGCCCCCACCCGCCGCACCTCGCGCTCCTGCAGCACCCTGAGCAGGAGCGCCTGCAGCCGCGGGGACAGGTCGGCCACCTCGTCCAGGAACAGGGTGCCGCCTTCCGCGCATTCCACCGCGCCTGTGCGGTCCCTTAGCGCGCCGGTGTAGGCGCCCTTGACGTGGCCGAACAGTTCCGATTCCATGAGGGACTCGGCGATGGCCGAGCAGTTCACCGGCACCAGCGGGCCGGGGCGCCCGGACAGGCGGTGCAGCTCCCGGGCCGCCAGTTCCTTGCCGCTGCCCGAGGGGCCGGACACGAGGACGCAGAGGCGGGACCGGGCGACCCGGGCCATTTCCCCCAGCACCGAGGCCATGGGCTCGCTGCCGTCGGTGAGGATCCCATGGGTGGTCTCGGGCGGAAACACCCACCCACGGTGCCCGCACCTGGGCTCCGCTTCAAGCGGAATCTACCGGGAGTCCATGTACGGCCGGATGATCACCTTCCTGGTGGTGATGGTCAAGGGGTAGGCGCCGTACAGGTCCACGGTCCTGCTGTAGTCGAGCACGACCGTGCAGAAACCGTTGGTATGGCCCCCGCGGGTGGTGATGGTCACGGCGCCCTCCTCCTGGGCTTCGGCGATGCCCAGGTCCTTGGCCCGGGCGCGCACCTTGGCTTCCAGCTCCGGCACGGTGAAGAGGGCCGCTTCCCCGGCCACGTCCCCCGCGTAATCCACCAGGGTGCTGTTGCCGTAGAACACCGGCACCAGCTTGAAGCCCAGGGCGCTGGCCAGGGCGAGCCCCAGCAGGCTCAGGATGCAGCCCAGCCCTCCTTCGCCGCGCTGGCCGGAACGGGATGACACCATAGGGAAGCCTTTCGTGAGATCAGGGTTTGAGATCTTCCAGGGCCTGCCGGGCCAGGGGCGCCAGGAGCGGGCCGTCCGGGCCGAACAGGGTGGCCTGGGGATACTTCAGGGCCTGATTGAAGGATTGCAGGGTTTCGGAAAGATAGACGTTGCCCATGTGCAGCAGGCAGACCCCGGTGTAGTAGTCCAGGGTGCCCTGGCTGACGCCCTGGACGGTGGTCATGCGGGCATCCCGCAGGATCTCCAGGGCCTTGTCGTATTCCTTGAAATGGATCAGGGCCAGCGCCTGCTGGAGCCGGAGCAGGCCGGCGTCGTCCCCGGTGGCGCCCAGGTAGCGCAGGCGCAGGTCGGAGAGGACGAAGGGATAGCACAGGTCGGCGGCATTCACCGGCAGGGCCAGGGCCTGCTGGACCACGGCCAGGGTGATGGGGGCGTCCCCCTGGCTGACCGTCACCTTGCCCGACCTGACCCCCGCCAGGGCCTTGCGCACGTCGGCCACGGTGGCGACGGGTTTGCCGTCCACCTGCTGGATGGGCCTGGCGGCCTTCACCCCCGCCTTCAGGGCGGCGGCGTCGGCCTGCAGGACCCACGGGCCGTCCGGGGCCAGGTCGAGCAGGGTGAGCCCGGCCCAGGGTTCGGCGAGGACGGTGGGGGTTTCGATCCGGGCCACCAGCTGCCCCAGCGGGTCGCTCTCCAGGGGCTTCACCACCAGCCGCTCCTGCTCGCCCGTGAGGGTGGACAGGACCAGTTCCACCTGGTGGATGGGGTGGCCGGGGATGGGCCTGGCCCGGAGCATCAGCTCGGTCTCGTGGGAGGCCTGGACCCGGGCGATGCAGACCTGGGGCGTTTCCCCCTTGGCGGCGGTGAGGAAGGCCACCTGGGTGAGGCGCGAGCCCAGGCCGGCCAGCAGGGTCCCGATCCGCTCCCGGCCGGCGAAATCGTCATCGCCTTCGAAACCGGCGTAGGTGAGCCGGGGCGTGGGCCGGACCGACAGGGTGGTGGACTTGCCTTCGGCCAGGTCCACCTGCTGGGCGAAGGTGCCCTGGGGGTAGCGCACCTGGAGATCGTAGCTCTGGGCGCAGACCTCCAGATCCTTCACCGGGACCGGGCCGAAGCTCTTGCCGTCCAGGAACAGCTCGCCGCCGGGGGCGGCGCCCTGCACGGTCAGGAGGCTGCGGGAGGGCATCAGCCGGACCGGTTCCAGGCTGTGGTCGGCGAACGGGGTGGAGAAGGCTTCCCCGATTTCCAGGAGCTTGGGCTGGTAGCAGGGGCGCCGGAGATCCAGGAGGTGCTTGCCGGCCGAAAGGCCGGTGAGGACGAAGCCGGCGGAAAGCTGGTCCGGGCGCACCCCGAGCTTGTCCGCGTAGGAGGCCATGTCCGCCGGCGCCTGGCCCTGGGTGGAGCCCACGCTCTTGCCGTCCAGCACCACCTCGACCCCGGCGGGGGTGGTATACACGGTGATGACGGAGGAGTTCCGCACCAGCTTGAGCGCCAGCGCCTTGCTCTCCTTGAGGGCCAGGTCCAGGTGCTGGTCCAGGGGGGCATAGCCGGGCTTGGCGTAGGTGACGGCATGGGCGCCGGGCGGCAGGTAGCGTCTGAAGCTGGCGGCCGGGGCCGGGCTCGCCTTGCCGTCCAGGGTGAGGGTTCCCTCCTCGGGGTCCAGGGTGAACTGCACCTGGCCGAACTTCCCGGCGCGCAGGTTGTCGAAGGCATTCTGCAGCCGGGCGTTGGTGATGTTCCGGTCGATCTCGAAATCGGGGTTGAGGGTCAGGGCCGAATCCAGGTACTTGGGGGCCCGTTCCCGCTTGGAGGCGATCCGGTCGTCCAGGATGGCCATCCAGTTGTAGGTTTCGCAGAGCATCTGGACCCAGGGGGGATCCAGCTTCTGGGCGCCGGGCTCCAGGGCGGTGATGATGGTGCCGAACTTGGCGATGGCCGTGTCCCGGTCGCCCTGGGTGGCCCAGGCCGCCTTGGCCTGCTGGAGGGTGTCCTTGAGCGCCGGGTCCTGGGCCCGCAGAGGTCCAGGCCCGCCCAGGAGGACGGTGAGCAGCACGGGGAGGAGGAGGTGTTTGACCATGGTTAGTCGACCCGGATCAGCAGGTCGTTGGAACGGTCGGCCAGGATGAGCGCCCCTTGGCGGTCCAGGGCGATGGCCCGGAATTTCCCCGCGAGCCCCAGGGTCTTGTAGGTGGCCGAGCGCAGCAGGGCGCCGTCCGGCCCCCAGACCGCCACCCCCTCGAAGTCGCCGTCCACCAGCGCGGCCACGTGGCCCAGGGGGTCCGAGGCGAGGGCCACCACATATTTGAAGGGCGCCGGCAGGTCCTTGCCGTAGGGCACGGTGATCTGGGTCTTGCCGTCGGAATCCATGAACAGGAAGGACCGGCTCTCATCCGAGGCCGCCACCACACCGCCGGTGGGCAGGGCGGCCAGGGCCACGGTGCCGGCCACCGGCACGGTCCTGGGCGGCCCTTCAGGCGGGAAGACCTGGAGGTAGGACGTCTTGGCGTCGCTGAGCCAGAGATTGCCCCAGCCGTCCATGGCCGCGCCGTTGGGGGACGGGAACGCGGAGCCCGCCGGCGGGGGGACGCCGTCCTTGATCACGCCCATGCGGCTGATCAGCCAGAGCTGGCCGCCGGGGGTGGCGAGCATGGCCTTGATGTTCCTGGCCGGGGGACCGGCCGGGGTGAGTTGCCCGTCCTTGAGCAGGGAGGCCTGGTCCTGGTCGTCCTGGTAGACGTAGAGTTCGCCGCCGGGGCCGGTGGCCAGGAGGGTCGGGGTCTTCAGCCACTTCTGCCGGCCCTCGGGCCAGGGGCCCGTGGAGCGCAGGGGCGGCTTCTGCAGCCGCTCCTTGACCCGCACCTGGATCCGCCAGGCGGCCTCCTGGCTTTCGGGCGAGTCCGGGAACCGGTTGCGCAGGAACTGCAGCATGCGCAGGCAGCCGGTGGTGTCGCCCATGAGGTCGAGGGTTTCGGCCGCCTGCAGCTGGGCCGCCCGGGCCACGGCGGAGGCCGGGTCCAGGCCGACGGCTTCGATGTAGTTCTGCAGGGCCGGGCCCCATTGTCCCAGCAGGCGGAAGCTCTGGCCCAGCTCGAATCGCGCCTGTTGCACGCAGGGGTTGTCAGGGAACAGGTCCACCACCCGGTTGAACTCGGCCTGGGGCTCCTTCACGTCCTGGGGCGCGCGGCAGCGGGCCATGAGCAGCTGGCCCCGGAGCAGCATGGCCTCGGCGGCCCACGGGGTCTTGAGGTGTTCGCTCTTGATCCGCTCCAGCAGGGGCAGCGCTTCGTCCGGCCGTTTCTCCACTTCCACCATGTGCCTGGCCAGGTTCATGAGCGCGTGGGCGGCGAAGGGCGACTTGGGCGCCTGTTGGATCAGCTGGTTCCAGGTCTCCATGGCCTCGGGGTAGGCGCGGACGGCATAGGCGCGCTCGCCTGAACGGAACAAGCGCTCGGGCAGATCGGCATCCTGGGCGAGCAGCGCCGGGACAACGACCAGGACCAGGGGGAAACAGCGCATCCCAGTTGCAAACGACGGCATGGTGGCCTCGATCTGTGTGAACCACCAGTTTAGAGCATTCAGGCTTCCAGCGCCTGGATGACCTGCTCCAAAGGATACGGTTTGAAAAGGATGCTGATCACCCAGGGGGTCTGGGCGAGTTCGCCGATGTCCCGGGAGGAGGTGGAGACCAGGGCGTGCCGGCACCGGTTCTGGTTCCGCTGCTGCTCCAGCCAGGCGGCGAGATCGCCGTCGGCGTCCTTGCTCTCGGTCAGCACCAGGTCCACCGGGTGCTGGGCCAGGATCGCCTCGGCCTCCTGGCGGCTGCCAGCCTGCTCCAGCTCCCACCTGTCCTCGGCCGCCAGCGCGCCGGCCAGGCGTTTGCGGAAGAACGCGCTGGGCTCCAGGAGCAGGATGGAGCGGATGGGCGCGCGCCGGTTCAGGTCCTGTTCCTCGAGGCCCAGGGCGAGCAGGGCGGTGCGCGCCGCGCTCTTGAGGCCCAGGCCGGTGGCCCGCTGGTAGACCTCGCGGATGGGGTCCAGCAGGAGCCCGGCCTGGCGGGTGAGGCCCCCGATCTCGCACAGGTGGGCGGTCTCGCGCCACTCGGCCGCGGGCTTCTGGAGCAGATCCATGACCAGGGCGGCGAGGCTGTGGGCGATCTCGGGACGGACGATCAGGTCCGGGGCCTGCAGGGTCTCGCGCAGGGCCAGCAGCGCCTCGACCCGCTTGGGGCCGCCCGGCGGAAGCTGCTGGATCTGGCCCTGGATGGAGGCCTCCTTCTGGGCCAGCAGGCCCAGGCTTTCGCCCCGGCGGCCCAGTTCCTTGACCACGGCGGCGACCCGCTCGTTGCTGTCCCGGTCCCAGGACTCCTTGGTGCGCATGTCGAACAGGTAGTCGGAGAACCGGTCCTTCAGCCGCTCGTAGGTGCCCCGGTCGAAGACGTAGAGGTCCTGGGCGGCCAGCACTGCCCGGAGCCGCTGGCCCTCCCCCTCCCGGTCGTCGCAGCAGCGGTCCAGGAGCTGCAGGAAGGCGGGCAGCTGGTCCAGGGGCAGCGGGTGGTCGTAGCCGGGGAAGGCGCGCAGCGTCCCCTCCAGGGCCAGGATCAGCACCTGCGGCTGTTTCAGCGCGGCGGCGTGCTGGAGCAGCCCGAGCGCGGCCTCCTCGGTGCCCAGCTGCCTGAGGGCCCGGGCCAGGGCCAGCTGCAGGTTGAGCGGCTTGCCGTCGTGCAGGAGCTCCAGCAGGGTGGGCGCGCTGCCCGGGTAGTCGATGGCGGTGAGGGCTTCCACGGCGTCCACCAGGAGGGAGTCGTGGCCATCGCCCTTGATGAATTCCAGCAGGGGTTCGGCGGCCTTGCGGGTGCGGATCTCCTTGAACGCCGCCAGGGCCAGGCGGATCTGGTCGGCGTTGCCGTCGTGGAACAGGGCCATGATGGCCGGGAAGCTGGAGGGCAGCCGGCCGAGATGGTGCATGGCCAGGTGTCCCACCTCCACGATGCCGTCGTGCATGGCCTTCATGAAGAACGGAGTCAGGGCGTCGTCTTCCCGCGCCCCCAGGGCGTTCAGGTACTGTTCCCGCCGGGCCGGGTCCGGGTCCGCCAGCAGCTCGTCCATGACGGCGGTCTCGCCGGCGGGGAGCAGGCGCAGGAAGGCGTAGACGAACCCCTCGCCCCCGGCCCGCGCGCGCAGGATGGCCGTGAACGCCGGCAGGGCCCGGTCCGGCGCCAGTGCTCCCGAGTCCACGGTGAAGGCCAGGGCCTCGGCGGTCTGGTCGCACTGGAGCACCAGCTGGCCGAGGCGGGCCTCGGTGTTCTGGGAGGCCTCGGAGATCATGGCCGAGTAGCGGGCCACCTTGCCCTCAGTCACCAGGGCCAGGGCGTCCAGCAGGAACTGCTCGTACACCCCGTGCGCTTCGGGGCGCAGGGCCTCCAGGGCGGGCGCGGCGGTGCCTTCCTCCCGGGCGGCCTGCTGCAGGGCGGCCACCGCCGCCGGCGCCCTGGAGCCGAACCGGGCCGCCGCCTGCCGGACCAGTTCCGGCAGGGTGGAGGCCCGCGGCAGGGTGTGCAGGCGGTTGAGCTGGCTGAGGAGCGTCTGGTGGTCCAGGAAGGACTGGCGGGTGAGCTCGGCCAGTTCCAGGAGGAAGGCCAGGGCCGTAGGCTGGGCCATGGCGCCCAGCACCCGCAGGGCCAGGCGCTGGGTCAGCGGATCGCCGTCCCGGTGGGCGGCGATGATGGCCGGGATGTCCTGCTCCTGGGCCACGGCGCAGAGCTGCTTGGCCCCCTGGGCGGCCAGGCGGGGATTCCCCTGGCCCTCCATGAGCCGGCCCAGGTGGTAGGGGACCGCCTGCTGGCTATGGAACAGGCCCAGCTCCCGGGCCAGGATCACCTGGTGGTCCTGGCCGGTGCGCAGCCGCTGGAGGCTCTGCAGCGCCTCCAGGCAGTTCCGGGTGCCGATGCCGCCCAGGACCGCGCAGCCGTCGTCGAACACCCCGAGATCAGGTTCCACCTGGAGCCCCTTGAGGATCCACGGGACCCATTCCGGCCAGTCGAAGGTGGCGACGCAGGCCAGGATCGCCTTGCGCAGCCCCCGGGGGGACGAGGCCGGCGAGAGCCGGCCGCCCAGCTCCACCAGCGCCTGCTTCTTCAGCTTCTGCACCGCCTGGGTGAGCCGGACCGGGAAGGTGGGATCGCCTTCGCCATACTCGCCCAGCAGGACCCGCAGGGAATCCAGGGGGGTGAGCGGAACTTTGCGCGGTGGGCTGGCCATGGCTCAATTGTCATCGCCCTTGAGGCAATTTTATTATGAAAGTTCAGCAATATTCTTTGGGAAAGGTGCCTGGATTGGCTAGGGTGGGACCATGCGCCGCCCCCTAACCCCATTCCGGAGCATTCCCTGATGGAGAACCTCCGGGCCCTCTGGGACCGGGCCCTGGCCCCGGCCGCCGGTTTTCGCGCCAGGGCCGGGCAGCGGCCGGGGCTGGCGGCCGCCGTCCGGGGGCTGCTCCTGGCCCGGACCGGGCCCGCCCTGGCCGGGCTGGCGCTCGGCTACCTGGCGTTCATCCAGGGCTACGGCCGGATCATCCGGATGGAGGGCCCGCTCTGGGACACGGTCTGGGCCCGGCTGCCGGACCAGGTGAGCCCCGCCGACCTCAAGGCCGCCCTGCAGATCCTGCCGCCCCTGCCGGGTCTGGGCCACGTGCTGCCGTGGCTGGTGCTGCTGGCGCCGGTGGGGGTCCTGAGCGTCTGGCTGCATGACGCCGTCTGGGACCACATGGCCCTATGGCTGCTGAAGGGTTTGGGCGGCCCCAGGAGCTTCCGGATCACCCTGGAGGCGGATGCCGAGGCCCTTAAGGTGGGGGTGGTCGGCGCCCTGGCGGGGCTGTTGAAATACCTGCCCGGGGTCGGCTTCCTGCTCGGGCTGGTGCTGCTGCCGGTGGGGGTCTATTTCTGGATCCTGAGGGGCTACGCCCTGGCCGCGTGGCATGGCTGCCCGGTGTGGAAGGGCGTGCTGGCCACCCTGCTCCACGCCCTGATCATGGGGGTCATGGTGTTCGGCTCCCTGGCCATGCTGGCGGTGATGGTGATGCAGGAACTGCGGCTGGGCTAAAGCAGCTGGCTCAGGAGGGTCCGGGCCGGCACCACCGCGGGCCGACCGGCCGCGAAACAGTCAACGGACTCATAGGGCAGGTTCAGCACGGCCTGGAAGGCATGGGGCGCGCCGGTCTGGGTCTGGAAGTGGGCCAGGGCCGGCGCCAGGCCACCAGGGTTTCGGCCCTGGCCCCGGCATCGTTCTGCCCGCTCCAGTCCCGCAGGAACCACTTGGGCTCCTTGCGCAGGGCCTTGGCGACATTGGCGAACCAGGGGCGCACCAGGAAACCGTAGTGAAGGCGGACCAGGAGATCCACCCAGCGCTTCACCGTGTCCGGCGCCGCCCCCAGCTCCGCTGCCAGATTGAAGTACACGATCTGTCCGCCGCTGCGCTCCGCCAGGAGCCGCATGAGGGTTTCCATCGTCCCGGGGTCATGGACCCCCGTGACTTCGCGCAGGTCCCCATGGGCGAGCTGGTCCTGGCGCAACCAGGAGCAGGACCAGGCAGACCAGGAGCGTCATCCGGGTGCGCAGACGGAAGACGGGCTGCTTTGGCTTGGGCAAGGGCTCCTCGTTTTGAACTGATTGTGCAGGTTCAGGGCACCGGTCACAACCCGACCGGTCCGGCGGGAGCCGCTGGCGTCGACCTTGAAATGGGACATTAATAGTTTAGATTTTAGGCGATCAGGCGAAGGAAATCGGTGGCATGCCGACTTCTCTGGCGTCCAGCCTCCGGAAGCGTCATGATGTTCGCACCAGCCCCACGGAGCCCCCCGATGCCATTCCAGGAGATTCTGGACAACCTGATCGAGCGTGTGCCCGAATCCATCGCCGCCACCTTCAACGACAAGGACGGGGACGCTATCTGCGCCCGCACCATCGAAGTTCCCAACGACGCGCTGCAGCTCCTGGGCGCCTACCGGAACGTGGTGGACCGGCACCTCCAGCAGGCCATCGAGGAGTTCGACCAGGGCGCGGTGGAGCAGGTGACCTTCTGCACCAGCCAGCACTGGATCCTGATGATGTCCGCGGCGGAACGCTGTGCCCTGGTGCTGGTGATGCGCCGGGACGGGATCCTGGGCCGGGCCCGGTTCGAGATGCAGAGGGCTGTGCAGCTCCTCAATGATAATCTCTGAAGCCAGCTGTCTTAGGCACGTGCCTTGCTTCACCGGGTTGAACCCGGTAACGGTGACTCGGCCTGAAGGCCGGCCAGACCGTTGCTGTCATGCTGGCTTGGACGCAGGGACTATCGAATGACGGGCAGCTACAACCTCTCCCACCTGGAACACTTGGAGTCGGAATCCATCCACATCCTGCGGGAGGTGGCGGCGGAATTCCGCAACCCGGTGCTGCTCTATTCGGTGGGCAAGGATTCCAGCGTCCTGGTGCGCCTGGCCCGGAAGGCCTTCCACCCGGGGGCCATGCCGTTCCCGCTCATGCACGTGGACACGGGCTACAAATTCCCCGAGATGTACGCGTTCCGGGACAGCTTCTGCCGGGAGATCGGCGCCCGGCTCATCGTGGAGCGGAACGAGACCTGGATCGGCAAGGGCTGTCATCCCCTGGTGGAAGGGGTCGAGGCCTGCTGCGGCCACCTGAAGACCGGAGCCCTGCTGGACGCCATCCGCAAGCACGGGTTCGACGCCGCCATCGGCGGCGCCCGCCGGGAGGAGGAGAAGTCCCGGGCCAAGGAGCGGGTGTTCTCGGTGCGTGACGCCCACGGTCAGTGGGACCCCAAGAACCAGCGGCCGGAACTGTGGGACCTGTACAACCCCAGGATCCGGGAAGGGGAGAGCGTGCGCGCCTTCCCCCTGAGCAACTGGACCGAGCTGGACATCTGGCAGTACATCCGGGCCGAAAGGATCCCCATCGTGCCCATCTACTTCGCCCAGGAACGGCTGGTGCTGCGCCGGAACGGCGTCCTCATCCCGCAGATGCCGGGCGCGGCCGCTGCGGGGGTGGAGATGTGCCTCTGCCGGTTCCGCAGCCTGGGCTGCATGCCCTGCACCGGAGCCGTGGAATCCGCGGCCACCACCCTGGACGAGATCATCGCCGAGGTGGCGGGCGCGAGAAAATCCGAACGGGAGAACCGGATCATCGACCTGACCAGCGATTCCTCCATGGAGCAGAAGAAGAAGGAAGGGTACTTCTGATGGATGTGGAGAAATCCCTGCTCCGCATCGTCACCACCGGCAGCGTGGACGACGGGAAATCCACCCTCATGGGACGCCTCCTGTTCGAGACCAAGTCCATCTTCGAGGACCAGTTCGAGGCTATCCGCAAGACCTCCGCCAAGCGCGGCCAGCAGGACGTGGACCTCTCCCTGCTCCTGGACGGCCTGGCCGCGGAGCGGGAACAGGCGATCACCATCGACGTGGCCTACCGCTACTTCGAGACGCCCACCCGGAAGTTCATCATCGCCGACTGCCCGGGCCACGAGCAGTACACCCGCAACATGGTCACCGGGGCCTCCACCGCCGATTGCGCCATCGTGCTCATCGACGCCCGCAACGGGGTGCTCACCCAGTCCCGCCGGCACGGCTTCATCCTCTCCCTGCTCCAGGTCCCCCACGTGCTGGTGGTGGTCAACAAGATGGACCAGGCGGGTTTCGACCCCGCCGTCTACCAGGGCATCGTGAAGGCCTATGAAGCCTACGCCCGCCGGCTGGAGCTGCGGGACCTGGCCTTCATGCCCGTGTGCGCGCTTCAGGGCGACAACGTCGCCGCCCGCAGCGCCCGGATGCCGTGGTACGAGGGCCCCACGCTGCTGCAGTACCTGGAAACCCTGCACGTGAACCCGGAGCAGAACCTCATCGATTTCCGCTTCCCGGTGCAGGGCGTCATCCGCCCCGGCCAGGATTTCCGCGGCTTCTCCGGGCGGATCGCCTCCGGCGCCATCCGGCCCGGGGAAGAGGTCGTGGTGCTGCCTTCCGGGCGCAGGTCCACCATCAAGGCCATCGAGACCTTCGATGGCGACCTGCCGGAGGCGTTCGCGCCGCAGTCGGTGGTGCTCACCCTGGCCGACGAGATCGACGTGAGCCGGGGCTGCATGCTGGCGCGCCCGCACAACCTGCCGCTGGTGGGCAACCACCTGGACGCCGTCCTGTGCTGGATGGACGACGCGCCGCTGGATCCGGGCACCCAGTACCTGCTCAAGCACACCACCCAGACCGTGAAGGCCCTGGTCTCCAAGCTGGTGTACCGCTTCGACGTGAACACCCTGCACCGGGAGAGCGCCGCGCGGCTGGAACTCAACGACCTGGCCCGGGTGGAGCTGCAGACCACCCTGCCGCTGTTCTTCGATCCCTACAAGTTCAACCGCGCCACCGGCTCGTTCATCCTCATCGATCCGGTGAGCAACCGCACCGTGGCCGCGGGCATGATCCGGGGGCAGTCCTCGCCGCCGCCCGGGGCCAAGGAGGCCCCCCCGGTCCAGGCGCACTCGCCCAACACCTTCGCCCGCCAGCCCAACCTGCCCCGGGAGGCCCGGGAGGCCCGCAACGGCCACGGGGCGGCCGTGCTCTGGTTCACCGGACTGTCCGGAGCCGGGAAGACCACCCTGGGCCGGGCCCTGGAGCAGGCCCTGCACCACCGGGGCTGCCAGACCACCCTGCTGGACGGGGACAGCCTCCGCCAGGGCCTGTGCCGCGACCTGGGATTCTCCCGGGAGGACCGGGCGGAGAACATCCGGCGGGTGGGGGAAGTGGCCAGGCTGTTCTTCGAAGCGGGCCACATCGTCCTCTGCACCTTCATCTCCCCCATCGCCAAGGACCGCGACCAGGTGCGCGGGCTCATCCCCGCGGGCCGCTTCTTCGAGATCCACGTGGACTGCCCCATCGGCGTCTGCATCGGCCGGGATCCCAACGGGCTCTACGGCCGGGCCCTGAAGGGCAGCATCCTCGACTTCACCGGCGTGTCCTCGGAGTACGAGCCTCCCGCCGCGCCGGAGGCCGTGGTGCGCACCGACCAGGAGTCCCCCGAGCGGATCGTGGCCGCCCTGTTGCTGAAGCTGGAGCAGGCCGGGACGATCCCGAAGGGGGATTGATGCATTTCCACGGATTGACCGCCCTGGCGGGCCTGCTGGTGGGCCTGGTGGTGGGCCTCACCGGCGTGGGCGGAGGCGCCCTGATGACGCCGGTCCTGGTGCTGCTGTTCGGGGTGGCGCCGCACATGGCCGTGGGCACCGACCTGCTCAACGCCTCCATCACCAAGATGTTCGGCACCGTCGTGCACGCCCGCAGGCACACCGTGGACTGGCAGGTGGTGCGCCGCCTGGCCCTGGGCAGCCTGCCGGGCGCCCTGCTCACCCTGGTGTGGATGGGCACCACCCGGTCCGTGCCGCTCAAGGACAGCTTCATCACCGTCGCGGTGGGCTGGGCCCTGCTCATCACAGCCGCGGGCATGCTGCTGAGGGCCCGGTTCCAGGGGGTGGGACGGCAGCTCCGGCTCGGCCAGCCCCAGCGGTTCAAGCGCGCGCAACTGCTGCTCACCATCCTGGCCGGGGTGACCCTGGGCGTGCTGGTGACCCTCACCTCCATCGGCGCCGGCGCCCTGGGCACGGTGGCCCTGGTCTACCTCTATCCCCTGCGCATGGACTCCAACAAGCTGGTGGGCACCGACCTGGCCCATGCCATCCCCCTGGCCCTGGTGGCCGGGCTGGGCCACCTCCGGATCGGCAACGTGGACTATGCCCTGCTGCTGAACCTGCTGCTGGGCTCGGCGCCGGGGGTGCTGCTGGGGTCCGTGATCAGTTCCCGGGCCCCCCAGGCCTTCCTCCGGGTGGCCATCGCCCTGGTGCTGGGCGCCGTGGCGATCCGAATGCTGGTGCACACAGCATGAAATTGGGTTCTCCCGGGAAACCGTGAGATCAGGAAAAGGGGTGGATCTGGATTCCCGTAACCCCGGGTTGGGATTCCAGGAGCGTGATGAGGGCGGCAGTGCCGAGCACATGGGGGAATTCCACCTCGAAGGTGATCCTGGCGTTTCCATCGCCCGGCCCCTTCTCGAAATCGTATTCGGCCACCACTGCCTGCCCCTTGCCCAGAGACGTGAACAGCCGGGGGATCGCTTCCGTCTGATCGGCAAAGAGTAGCGAAACTTTCCGACGCATAACCCGGTCTTTTTTCCTCTCGAATTTCCGGACCAGGATCAGAGCAGTCAGTCCCAGAATGGTTGACGCCAAGGCTTCAGGATACATTCCCGCCCCGGCGCACAACCCGATCGAGGCCACGAGCCAGAGCCCTGCAGCGGTGGTAAGCCCTTGCACGGTCAGACCGGTTTTAAGGATGGCACCACCTGCCAGGAAGCCTATTCCGGTCACAACCGAAGCCGCGATTCTGGAAGGGTCTGTGGCTATGCCTGGAGCATTCCCATAATTCTGAAAAAATTCAAAGTGGGCGGACACAACCATGAAAGTGGCGGACGCCATGGCCACGATGAGATGGGTGCGCAGTCCCGCCTGGTGGCCGTGCCAGTCCCTTTCCAGCCCAATGGTCCCACCGAGTGCGGCCCCTATTGCGATCCTAATGATCATTTCAACATGAGTGATTCCCATGGCGGCACCAACGGAACAAGTAGATTACATAAGTCCAGAAGCATGGGTTATTGCAATGGAATCATCCTGAATTTGCAACTTATTTTTGCATCATGAGATCGCCGTCGAGTCCTGAACCTGGAACTCCGGGCCCGGGGCGGCATCAAATAAGCGAAACCTTAATTGCAGGATGGACCATGGGATTGCTGGGCATTGGTGTATTCATGGTCCTGGGCTGGGCCTTTTCCCGGGACCGTAAGGCGATCCATTGGCGCACGGTGGGCTGGGCGTTGGCGCTGCAGTGGGTGTTCGCGGTGATCGTGCTCAAGGGCGCGCTGCTGGCCCGGGCCCTGGCCTTCCTGCCCTTTCCCAGGGGCAGCGGCTGGGGGGTGGCGGTGCTGCTGGCCTGCCCGGCGGTGATGGGGCGCTTCGACGAACTGCAGCGGAAGTGGGTCACCTGGACCGTGTCCGGGGTGGCGCTGCTGGGGGTGTTGCGAGGCAACCTGGTGGGCTCCGTCTTCGATGCCATGCGCCTGGGCGTGGACCGCCTCATGGGCTGCGCCCAGGCCGGGGCGGCGTTCGTGTTCGGCCCCCTGGCCGATCCGGGCGGCCCGGTGGGCCTGGTCTTCGCCTTCGTGGTGCTGCCGACCATCATCTTCGTGGCCAGCATCTTCGCCATCCTCTACCACCTGGGGGTGATGCAGCGGGTGATCGGCGGCTGCGCCCGGGCCCTCAGCGGGTTCCTGAAGGTAAGCGGGGCCGAGAGCGTGAGCGTCGCCGCCAGCCTGCTCATGGGCCAGGCCGAGGCGCCGCTCACCATCCGCCCCTTTCTCGCCGGGCTGACCCGTTCCGAGCTGATGGTGGTGATGACCGCCGGCATGGCCCATGTCTCCGGGGCGATCATGGTCGCCTACGTGCAGGTGGCCGGGGTGGACGTGGGGCACCTGCTCACCGCCGTCATCATGACCGCCCCGGGCGCCATCATGATGGCCAAGCTGCTGGAGCCCGAGACCGAAGTGCCGGCCACCGCCGGCGGCCTCGGGCCGGCGCTGTCCGGCCAGGACGCCAACCTGCTGGACGCCGCCGCCCGGGGGGCCGCGGATGGGCTCCAGCTGGCCTTCAACGTGGCCGGCATGCTGGTGGCGTTCATCGCCCTGGTTGCCCTGGTGAACGGCATCCTGAAGGCCGCGCACCCGGCGCTGAGCCTGGAGCACCTGCTGGGGATCCTGTTCCGTCCATTCGCCGTGCTGATGGGCGTGCCCTGGGGCGAGGCCGGGCAGGTGGGCGCCCTGCTGGGCAAGCGCATGGTGGTGAACGAGCTGGTGGCCTTCATCGACCTGGGCCGCATGCACGACCTAAGTGCCAAGGCCCGGCTGATCGCCACCTTCGCCCTCTGCGGCTTCGCCAACTTCTCCAGCATCGCCATCCAGGTGGGCGGCATCGGCGCCCTGGTCCCCGAGCGCCGCGGCGACCTGGCCCGGCTGGGGGTCAAGGCGATGCTGGCCGGCTCCATGGCCAACGCCATGTCCGCGTGCATCGCGGGAATTCTTGGCTAG
>PLUC01000271.1 GCA_003165415.1 Holophagaceae bacterium | reverse complement strand
CCACCATTCCTGGGCCGACCACCGGAGTGGCGATCAACACGGCCATCTCGGCAGCCTTCACCAAGGCCATGAACCCAGTGACGATCACCATCGCCAGTTTCACGCTGTCCGGACCTGGCAGCACTCCGGTGGCGGGGAGCGTGACCTACGCGGCGAGCAGCAATACTGCCATTTTCACGCCCTTGGCGGTGCTTGCAGCCGATACCACCTACACCGCCACCATCACCACCGGGGCCACGGACTTGTCCGGCAATGAACTGGCTGGCAATCAAGGCGCCTTGCCCGCGGCCAGCGATTATGTGTGGACTTTCACCACCGGATCCACCGTCGCCACCCCGCCCACGATCACCCTCACCTTCCCTGTGGATCTCGCCACGGGTGTGGCCCTCAACAGCGCAGTGAGCGCGATCTTCAGCGAAGCCATGAACCCGTTGACCATTTCCTCGGCGACCTTCACGGTCGAGGCCAGCGGCCCCCCATTGGGTTCGCCCATTTCCGGGGTGGTCACCTATGACGTGGCGGCCGACATCGCGACCTTCACGCCTTCGAGCAACCTCACGGCCAGCACCAGCTATACGGCTACGATCACCGGGGCCACTGATCTGGCAGGCGATGCCTTGGCGGCCGGACTGCTGCCGAACCCATGGACCTTCACCACCGGCACTTCGTCGGGACTGGCGCCAGGCGCAATCAACCTGGGTTCGGCCAGCACCTTCGGGATCATGGCGAGCGCCGCCATCACCAGCACCGGAAACTCCGTGATCAACGGGAATGTGGCGCTGCAACCGGGCACCTCCATGACCGGGTTCCCCCCGGCCGTGGTGAATGGCAATATCGACATCAATGACGCCGCATCCGCCCTGGCCTACACCGACCTGCTGACCGCCTACAACTCCGCCAAGGCCCTGCCGCCGGGGACCACCATATCCGCCGGTGCGGACCTGGGGGCCTTGTATCCCACGGGCATCGCCCCCGGGACCTATACCTCCGGCAGCACCATGCTGGTTTCCACCCCCCTCATGCTGGACGCTGGCGGCAACGCCAACGCCGTCTGGGTCTTCCAGATCGGTTCCTCACTGACCACCAACGCCAGTGTTTCGCTGGCCAACGGAGCCCAGGCCAAGAACGTGTTCTGGGTTCCCACTGCAGCGGCAACGGTCGGGGTTGGCACGACCTTCTACGGAACCATCTTGGCCGGCGGCAATGTCACCGGGGTGACGAGTTCGATCATCAACGGCCGGATCCTGGCCGGCGCGATCGGTGCGGGCACGGTCGCCCTGCAGGACACCACCGTCAACGTCCCCGCTTCGTAATGACCTCATTGGAACGGTCAATCCTCCCTAGGAGAAAACTATGAGATTAGGAAAAGGTTCAGGGATGCTTGGTTTGACCGCACTCGCCGTCATCGCCAGCCCCTTCGCGCAAGCCCAGGACACAGGCTGGTATGCCGGCGCCAATGTCGGCCTGACCAAGTCCAAGATCGACAACCCCAGGATCACCAACAGCCTGCTGGGAGATGGCTTCACCAGCATCTCCATCGACGATAAAAACAAGAACATCGGTTTCAAGGTTTTCGCCGGCTACGAGTTCAACCGGTATTTCAGCCTTGAAGGCGGCTATTTCAACCTGGGACACTTCAGTTATTCCGCGAGCACAGTACCGGCAGGCACCTTGAATGGCGACATCCGGGTCCAAGGCATCAATTTCGATCCGGTCCTGAATCTGCCGTTCACGGAAAAGTTTTCCGGGTTCGTCAGGGCAGGGGTCACCTACGCCCAGTCCAAGGACGCCTTCAACGGGGCGGGGGCCGTCGTGGTCCTCGACCCGGACCCGAAAAAGGAGGCCTTCGGCTACAAGTTCGGTGGCGGCCTGCAATACGATTTCACCAAGACAGTGGGCATGCGGCTCGAAGCGGAACGCTACCGGATCAACGATGCCGTCGGCAACAGAGGCGACATCGACATGCTCTCGCTCGGGCTGCTGGTCCGGTTCGGGCGCCAGGCGCCACCCGTCCAGGCCGCGGCGGCGCCAGAGCCCCTGGTTCCCGCACCTGTCCCGGTGGCCGCCGCGCCATTGCTGGTGGTCGTGCCGGTCGCGGCGGCGACCCAGCAGTACTGCACCATCCTGGACATCCAGTTCAACATCGACAAGGGCGACATACAGCCCGAGGACAAGGAGAAGCTCAAAGTGGTGGGCACCTTCATGGCCAAATACCCCGACACCACGGCCGTGATCGAAGGCCACGCCGACAACGTGGGAACGCCTGAACACAATCTCACCCTGTCCAAGCAACGGGCGGACAGCGTGGTGGCCTACCTTGTGGATAGTCTCCATATCGACCGTGCCCGCCTCACGGCCGTGGGCTATGGCGACTCCCGCCCGGTGGCGGACAACAGCACGGAGGATGGCAAACGGCAGAACCGGCGGGTCGACGCGGTCATCGCCTGCGTGACCGATACGGCTGGACTCACTGTGGCTCCCGCCAGGATGACCATGGCCCTGTTCATCGATTTCGACAAGAACAAGGCCAACATCAAACCGGAATACGACGACCAGCTGCGCAGGGTGGCCGACTTCATGAAGGCGAATCCCTCCGTCTCCGCCACCGTGGAAGGCCATACCGGTAATCTGCAGGGGACCCCGAAGCTGACCATGGAAATCTCCCTGCGCCGCGCCCAGAATGTGGTGGACTCCCTGGTCAACACCTTTGGCATCGACCGTAGACGATTGACGGTGGAGGGCTTCGGCGACAACCGCCGGTTCGCCTACAACACCAGCGTCGAGGGCGAGCAGGAAAACCGCCGGGTCAACGTCATCTTCACCTACCCCAGATAGCACAAGGCTTTCTCTGAACCCTTGGCATTCGTTTCGCAAGGGACGAATGCTGAGGGTTCGGATAGGGGTTCGGCCATCTTTCCCGGTTTGCCGCGATGGTCCAGTTGGTCATGGTTCGAGTCATCGGTAATGATGCGATGGAAAATCCAGCTTCAAGAAGAGCAGAGAGCCAGAAAACCTTGGTCGACAACCAGGTCGGCCCCGGGCGGAAATCCATTTTCCCTTCGGGAACGGCGCTCAGTCGTCTCCAGTTCGCCATTCCCGAAACCCAGATGGAAAAGCTGCGGCTCTTGGCAGCCTTCCGGAATACCCACCAGGCGGTGGTGCTCGCGGAGCTCATCGATGAGGGCTGGGATAACCATCATCTCGAATGGATGAACCAGGATCTGATACAGTCGCCATTGGCCCAAAGCCAGAGCGGGGAATCAGGCAGGGAAGGGAAAGACCTCCAAGATTCGACCCAACCGTGCGACAGAGACAACCACGGCGGGATGGAAGGCTCTACCTTTTGAAGCTGTACGCGGTGCGCAGGCTGATGTTGACTTCGGTGGCCGCCCGTTGGACTGGCCATTCATCCCGTCGGACCCGGAGCACTAATACAACGTTCTCTTAATTTTGTGTGATATGCCCCGCCTTGATGTGTATCTCAATCCTCTGGAACAGCTCCGAGTTTGCACCAGCAGGCATGGTCCTGTCGGTCTTGGTGGCTTTGGCCGGTTTGGACTTTGCCGGAGTATCGGGGACTAGAGCGGCCTGGGGCGCCGCATCCGGTTGCTTAGGAGTGCTGCTGGGGCCGGGAGGGATCTTGACCAACGCCGCCTGCTCGTTTGCGATTGGTCCTACCTGCACGGGGATGTCTTCGGGCGGTGCAGGCCGGCCGGGGCGTAGAGGTTGGTGACTTCTCAGATTCCGGAACATGCGAGGATTCTAACCGGAGCGGGTCCGGGCCACCATGGCCCATCCTCCGGTCACCACCCCGGAACCCGCCGGTCAGGATTCGTGGGCATCCGCTATGGGACTCCGGTTTCGTCCTTGAACCGGTCCGCGATGGCCTGGACCGTCCCGGGTTCCGCCTCGGCGTTGTGGTTGAAGAACACCTCCGACGTCACCTGGGGCCCGGGCACGCCGATGAGGGCCAAAGCCGCCTTCATTTCCGCGAGCATCGTCCCGTTGCCCACCAGATGGAAATGGCAGGCGCGGGGAGCCTGGATCAAGGGGGGAGCGCTGTGGCCAACACGGCCGCGGAGGCCCGTCCAGGCCTCCGGCGGCTGGGTGAGGGAGGGGTGCCAGCGGAAGCCGGGGTGCGCGGCCTGGAGGGCGTCCAGTTCTGGGACCAGGCAGATGTCGGCCGCTTCCCGGTAGCCCGCGAACAGGGTGATGGGGCGGTCGAATCCGGCGGCCAGGGACCTTTCGGCGAAGCCCCACAGGGGGCCGATGCCCGATCCGGTGGAAAGGCCCACCACCTCCCGGGCTTCCGGGGCGATGAGGGTGGCGACGGGTTCGTGATGCAGGCCGCTCACCTCCATGGGGGTGCCGGGGGCTGCGGCCGCCAGGGACGGGGTGAGGCGTCCCCCGGGGATGATCCGGAACAGGAGGCCCAAGATGCGCCTGGCCGGGTCCGCCTGGGACACCGTGTAGGGGTGGCGGTGCCCGTCGTGGCGCAAGACCACCACGTGCCCGGGCTGGAATGGGAAGGGCAGGTCATCGGTGAACTCCACCTGGAGGAGGCGGCAACCCCGCCCCACCTCCCGGCTGCCGGCAACCACCGCCTTACGCCACGTCTGGGTCCATTCCTCGGTCATCGCCACCCCCTCCCCGCGCCCTGACAACGGAGCGAGCACCCCGATTTTGGGCCGGTTGGCCATTGCGAACCAGGGCAAAAGGGGCCCAGGCGGCGGCCCGGGATGACTCGCCTGAATTGCGACTTCCTGGGCCCAGGACCGAACCTACGGCTCCTTTGCGACGGCCTGGCATGTTCGACAGGAGAGCGATTCCTCCTTCGGCGGCGGCTGGAACATGCCCAGCGATCCCACTACGGCGCCTGCCACGATGAGGCCCATGGCGCAGCCCGCCAACGGGGTGAAGCGGCCACCGCCCACCAGGACGAGCAACAGGGTCGACAGCAGCGGCGTGAGGTAGGCCAGGGCGCCGATCACCCGGGGATCGCCGCGCTTCATGGCCGCGTCCCAGGAATAGAAGGCGATGCCCATGGGGCCGAGCCCCAGCAGCACCATGAAGAGCCAGTCCACCGGCCTGATGGCTGGCGCCGGCAGGGCCTGGCCGCCCATGCGCTCCAGGGCGTACAGGCCCAGGGACAGGATGCCCGAGGCCAGGCAGAAGCCGCCCACGGCGCCTGTGCGGAAAGGACGCACGCGCTTGGTGAGGAGCGAATAGCTGGCCCATACGAAAGCGGTGCACAGGGCCAGGAGGTAGCCCGGCAGGTATGCCAGGTCGGGCCGGAGCCTGCCGCCTGTAATGACCAGGGCCGCCCCCGCCAGTCCCAGCACGCCGCCCAGGATGTGGTGCACGGCCAGGCGGCTGGACTTGAGGTAGAGCGGCGACAGCACGACGATCAGCAGCGGCCAGAGGTACTGCAGCAGGTTGACCTCCACCGCCGGCGCATGGCGCAGGGCGGTGAAGAACAAGGCGTGCGCGCCGAAAATGCCACCAACGCCCATGGCGAAGGTCCAGGGCGGCACGGACCAGTCCCGGACCTTGACCAGGCCGACCAGGCCGCCGATGGCCAGGGCCACGCCCGTGCAGAGGAAGACCGGCAGGTGGCGCACCCCGATGCTTAACAGAATGAGGGTGGACCACATGAATATGGTGAAAAGGGCCAGGACTATGCCGAACATTATGGAATTTTAGCAGACAAACAATCCCTGCCATATCAGGGTCCCTTGAGTTCCACCAGGTTGCCCTCGGGATCATGAATGTACATCGACGGACCTTCGCCATCGGCTCCGGACCGCTGTAGCACTTCCCCGGGGACCACGCCATGGGCCTCCAGGTGCAGGGTGATGGCCGCAGCATCGAAGGGCTCCACCCGCAGGCACAGGTGATCCATGTTGCGCCCGCCCACGGGTCCGGAGGCGGGAACGAGGTCCACCAGGGAGCGTCCTGCACGAAGCTGGATGAGCCCTGGCTGGGACGACTCCAGGGGGCAGCAAAGGACGTCACGGTAGAAGGCCAGCATCCGGTCAAGGTCCTTGCAGCGCAGGACGACGTGGTCGATCTCCCGGATATTGATCATGGGCATGCCCCGGGAACATGATGATCTGGTCGAACTGTGGATGGAATGGCGAATCCGCGGCCGGCGGTATTTGATCTGCCAGGAACCTCAGCGCCAGCAGGAGGGGCTACCCGCGGTCCAAGTCTACCAGTTCGGGGGCCAGCCTTGGTCTCCCCCCGGCAGGTCTTCCGCCTTCCGCCAGCCGGACGTGGGGTTGTATTCATTCATCGTCCTGGCGAGGTTCCCGGTCTTCTTGCCGAGATCCATCTCATACACAACCCCGTTCTGGTTGATGATGAAAGTCATCACCCCGGACGACCGGTATACCCCAAGGAACGCAGCCAACCTTCAGAATCGATGCCCACTGCCGCCGCGATTCGCTCCACCACTGGCATGCCCTCCTTTGCCCATGCTGGTGCTCCCCCGTGAGGAGAAGCTCCTTGCCTGGCCGCCATGGTCGAAACCACTGAAGGCGCCCGACTGGACTCCGCTTTGACCGCGGGGTTCAGCATACCCTCGCGCGGCGGTCATACGCGGGAACATAGATGGTATCGGCGTCGTTGGGAACAACAGTGATCGTCGAATCCAGGACGCCAACGGACTGCTGTGGGGTGGTCTTCAGGTTGCCGGCTTGCTGCGCCCGCCGGCGCATGGCCTGCACGGCGTCCATCACATCATTTTGCTGGTTGTAGTAGGCATCGCTCAGGGAGGAGGTCCAGGATAGGTTCTTGTCCATGTTGCCAATGACGGCTGGAAAGGCCGTGAGCGCCTTTACGCTCGGATCCCAGGGCTGCTGGTCCACCGCTCGAGCCAAAGCCTCGTCTTTCAGATCCGGGTGCGCTTGCATCCATCGGTCGGCCTGGACGATCTGTTCCGGGAACGTGGCCGCCGCCAGGATCTGCGCCACCAGCCCATCTGGATACAACGCAATGGGCGCGACCTCCTCCTGCAATTGGGCTGGTGTCTGTTGCGCATAGCGCGGTGCCGGTGCGGTTTGGGCCTGTGGGGCTTGCCGGGCTGAAAGGCTCTGGGCGCCGCCTCCCCACGCCGCCGACAACCATGCCAACGCCACCAAGGAAACGAGTCCCCTCCTGGCTGGCCGGGGCTTGAACAGAACTGGGGTGCATCCGAATGTGTTCATTTGCTCCAGCCTCTGGGACCATGGTCCGCCGGCACCAGGGGAGGGGCCAAAGACATATGGAAAATCATGACGACGCGGATGATCCTGCCGTTCGACTCCATTTTCACCTCCAGGACATCCGAAACCCTTCATCACTGCATTGGATGCATCCAGCAAGGAATGGTTTAAACCAGATCTCCGCCTTGGGTCTCAACTATTTCCACACACGATGAGTCCAATGGAAAAATCCGGAGCCACCCTCTCCAAGCTGCACTTGATCCATCAGAATTGAACGGTACCGCCAGGGCAGAAGTCATGCAACGTTACGAATTCCAGCTCAACATTCCGTCGGAGAAATATCTGGCCTACTATCGCGGTACCGCCCAGCAGGTCGTTGTCCGCTGCTTTGATGGGGTGACCATTCAGTTTCCAGCGTCGCTGCTGAAACCCTTTGTGGCATCCACGGGGATACATGGAGCCTTCGCGCTGACCTGTGAGGACAACCACAGGGGTGCGAATCTGCAACGTCTGCCGGCCGGACTCTGATGTAACCGGCTCGATTCGCGAAGGTTGGCTGTGAATGGCCGTAATCCATCAGGGAACCCGGAAAGGCACCCTGACCCGGCTTCGGTCGGTCTGGGGGTATCAACTAGGGTTCGGGACTGCAGGTCAGCGCGGGGCCAACCTTTTCCAGGATCTCATCGCTGGTATACGACGGAATTAACTTATTGTGGAGGCATAGGTCCTGCGCAACGAACCCGAAAGCTCTGAGAGGATGGAATGATCATGGCTCCGCGCTGGCTTATCCTTGCCGACGACCTCACGGGAGCCGCCGACTGCGCCATCGCGTTCGCCCGGCGCGGCATGGAGCCGGTGGTGGTCTGGCGCCCGTGCCCGGAGGGCGACGGGGCGCCGGTGGTGTCGGTGGACGTGGACAGCCGGCGNNATGCGGCTCTACAAGAAGATCGATTCCACCCTGCGCGGGCAGCCGGCGGCCGAACTCGCCGCCCAGCTGGGCGCCCTGGCGGCGGCCGGAGGCGGGCCGGCGCCCCTGGCCGTGGTGGCGCCGGCCTTTCCGGCCACCGGACGCGTCACCCTGGGCGGACGGGTGGTGGTGAACGGCGTGCTGCTGGAGGATACGCCCCTGTGGGCCCGGGACCACAGCTACCCCAGCGCGTGCTTGCCTGAGGTGCTGGGCGGCGCGGGGCTCGCAGCCGAGGTGATTCCCCTGGAGGTCGTCCATGCCGGAACGGCGGCGGTGCGCGCGCGCATGGAGGAGGCCCTGGGCCGCGGCGTGGACGCGGTGGTGTGCGATGCCGCCGCCGAGGCGGATCTTTCGACGATCGCCGCGGCCTCGCTTCTGCTCGGCCGGGCCCTGTGGGTCGGCTCGGCGGGACTGGCGGCGGCCCTGGCCGCGCTGGAGGGCCCCGCCGATCCGCCGCGGCCGACCCTGCCGCCGATTTCGGGCGCCGTGCTGACGGTGGTGGGCAGTCTGGCCGAGGTCTCCCGGGCCCAGGCCCGGGCGCTGGTGGAAGGCCTCCGGGTGCGGCATCTGCCGGTCCCGCCGGCGACGCTGCGGGCCGGCCCGGAGGCGCCCGAATGGCGGGCCGCGGCGGCGTTCCTGGCCGAGGCCCTGGCCGGGGGGCGCGACGTTCTGCTGGAGATGGCCATGACCCCCGACCCGGACCTGGCGAGCGGGCCCTTTCTGGCGGAACGGCTGGCCGCGCTGGTGCAGACCGTGGGGGACCGGGTGGGCGCGCTGGTGCTCACCGGCGGCGAAACCGCCTGCGCTCTGCTGGGCAAGCTGGGCATCCACGGCATCCGGCTGGTGGACGAGATCGAGCCCGGGGTGCCGCTGGGCCTGACCCTGGGCCCGCTGTCCATTCCCGTGGTCACCAAGGCCGGCGCCTTCGGCGACGGGGACACGCTGCTGCGGTGCCTGCGGCGGCTGAAGGAGGAACTGTGATGCCGCGCCCCATCATCGCCATCACCATGGGCGACCCTTCGGGCATCGGCCCGGAGATCATCATGCGCAGCCTGGGCCATGCCGAGGTGTATGCCTCGTGCCGGCCGCTGGTCATCGGCGACGCGGGCCGGCTGCGCCAGGCGGGAGCCCTGGTGGGCTCGGCGCTGGGCGTGCGCGCGGTTTCCGGCCCCGGCGACGCGCGGTTCGAGCCGGGCACGGTGGAGGTGGTCGACCTGGACCTGGTCCCCGCCGACCTGCCCTTCGGGCAAGTCTCCGCCATCGCGGGCGAGGTGGCGTACCGCTGCATCGAGCGTGCCTGCCAGTACGTGGTGGCGGGGCAGGCCGACGCCATCTGCACCGCCCCGATCAGCAAGGAGGCCCTGCACGCCGCCGGCCACCGCTATCCGGGCCACACGGAGCTGCTGGCCCACCTCACCGGGACGCCCGAGGTCTCCATGATGCTCACGGCCCCCGGGCTAAGGGTGATCCATGTGACCACCCACCTCGGCCTGCTGGATGCCATCGCCCGGATCAACCCCGGACTGGTGGAACGGACCATCGGCCGCGGCCACGACACGCTGGTCACGGCCGGCATCGTCCAGCCCCGGATCGGGGTATGCGCCATCAACCCCCACGCCGGCGAGCACGGACTGTTCGGCAACAACGAAGAGGCCGAGAAGATCGCGCCCGCCATCGCCGCCTGCCGGGCCAAGGGCTGGGCGGTGGAGGGCCCGCTGCCGGCCGACACCCTGTTCTTCCGCGCCGGCCGGGGCGATTTCGACCTGGTGGTCGCCATGTACCACGACCAGGGCCACGGCCCGGTGAAGGTGCTGGGCATCGAGGCCGGGGTGAACATCACGGTGGGCCTGCCCGTGGTGCGCACGTCGGTGGATCACGGGACCGCCTTCGATATCGCCGGAACCGGGGTGGCCGACGAACGCAGCCTGCTGGAGGCCCTCCGCCAGGCGGTGGCGCTCGCGCCCAGGAGGCCCTGAGCGCCCTGTCCGCGGGGGTTCAACCTCCCGCCGGCCCGGCCGCGGAAGGCTCGCGCCGGAGCGCGCGCCAGGTCTCCCTCTGGAGGAAACTGTTCCCGGCGTTACTCTCCATTTCCAGGAACAGCGGCCAGGGCGCGGTGAAGGACATGATGTTGCTGCCGAGGAAGCGCACGTTCAGGCGTGCGGACAGGTCGGTGAGTCCCACCAGGCCGCGGGGATGCTCCCGGTCCAGTTCGCGGTAGGCGAGGATGCCCAGCACCCAGCAGGCGGCGCCCCAGGGGATGGCCACGCGCTCGCCCTTGGGGTCGGTGTGGTTGGCCAGGACCACCAGGGCCGACAGCTGGTCCGGATCCACGAAGAAGGTGACGCTCTTGGGCACTTCCAACTTGGGGTCGACCCGCTCCAGGGGCTTCACCACCACGAAGGGGGCGGAGATCCGGCGCATGGGCAGGGTCTGCAGCAGCTGGGCGGTGACGCCGGCGTCCTTCACGTACTTCTCGCCGTGCAGGAAGTCGTCCGCGAACGAGCCGCCGCCTGCGGCCAGCTGCTGGCCGATGGCCCGCCCCTGCTCGCAGACATCATTGCCATCGGCCAGGAACCGGCAGAAGCACTCCACCCCTCCGGGAAAGGTCTGGTAGCAGTCGCCGAAGCCCAGGCCGGTGCCGCCGCCCCAGCAGCCGTAGGTCTCCTGGTCGAAGGCCCCGGTCCGCCCCTTGCTGGCGGCCGCGGCGAACAGACTGAGCACGCAGCCCCAGCGGCCGGACTTGAACCGGATCGCGTCCTCCGGCGCCTCGTCCGCCCACAGCAAAGCCACGGCCTTGGTTTTCAGGCCGATCGCGGTTCCGGTGAGGGTCTCCATGGAACACCTCCAGGGGTCAGCTACTGCGGTGCGGGCTCATCCACGAAGTCCTCGTCGGCCAGGCCGCTGTCCGGCGGCAGCTTGGCGATCTCGGCCTGCACCAGCTCCTGGTGCTGGATCTCCTCGTCGCGCAGTTCCAGGAACAGGGCGTGGACCGAGGCATCCCGGATCGCGTTGAGGGCCGCCTCGAAGAAGCGGCGGGCCTTGGTCTCGGAGGCCAGCGCGGCCTCCATGGCCCGGCGCGGGCTCATGAAGGCGCGGGCGGCGTCATAGTCCGGCGCCTCCACGTCGAAGAGCATGGCCCGGGTGACCGACCGCGGCGCGTCCCGGAACATATGGGTCCGGCGGGCGGACAGCTCCCGCCCGTGCTTGGCCTCGTTCCCGGCCATGTGGCGGAAGAACGCGGCCGCCTCGGGGGTGCGGTGCTGTTCCATCTGCTCCGAGAATTCCTCGTAGCGCTCCTGGGCCTCGTCCTCCACCAGGATGGCCAGGTCCAGGGCGTCCATCAGGGACAGGGCGTTGAAATCGATGCCGGTCATGGCCATGGGGGGCTCCGGTTCACTTCTTGATGAAAAGGTCGAGGATGCGCTCCTTGGGCAGGGCGTCCTTGGACAGCAGCTCCTGCCGGTCCTTCACCAGGTCGGTGTAGGTCCGGGGCGGCTCGGGGTTGCGGTAGAACACGCCGAGGTAGAGCTTGCTGCCATAGTGCTGGGCCAGGTCCATGGCCGCCAGGCGGTCCGCGGGGTTGTGGCCGATGTCCACCAGGTTCTGGCTGATGGCCTTGAGTCCTTTCACCTGCTGCGCCTCCTCGCCGTAGGTGACGCAGGGCGACTGGATGTTCACGAAGGCGAAGCCCGGGTAGCGGATGGCCTCCTCGATGACCGCGGCCATTCCTGGCAGGTCGGTAGGCGCGGCCTGGGCCACGAAGCCGGCGCCGTAGGCCAGCACGTACAGCAGCGGGTTCACCGGCTCCTCCAGGCTGCCGTAGTGCGAGGTGGCGGTGATGCGGCCCTTCTGGGAGGTGGGCGAGAGCTGGCCCTTGGTCAGGCCGTAGATCTGGTTGTCCATGACGATGTAGGCGATGTCCATGTTGCGGCGGATCATGTGGGCGATGTGGCCGCCGCCGATGGAGAAGCCGTCGCCGTCGCCGCCCGCCGCCAGCACCAGCAGGTCGGGGTTGGCCATCTTGATGCCCTGGGCGATGGGCAGGGCCCGGCCATGGACGCTGTTGAAGCCGTAGGCCGTGGTGTAGCCGGGGATGCGGCTGGAGCAGCCGATGCCCGAGACGAAGGCGATCTCGTGGGGCGGCCGGCCGATGGCCGCCAGGGCCCGGTAGATGGCCTGCACCACGGTGTAGTCGCCGCATCCGGGGCACCAGATGGGCTTGAGGTTGCTCTTGTAGTCCTTGGCTTGGTATTCGCAGGTTCCGGTCGCGTTCATGGTCGACATCACTCCTGGGGCTGAAGGTTGCCCTCGTGGCTGCGCTGCAGCTCCGAGAGGAGGTGGTGGAGGGCCACGACGATCTCGCCGGGCAGGAACGGGTTCGCGCCGCTGCGGGCCATGCAGCGCACGCCCTTGGGCAGGTCGAGGTGCATGCGCAGAAGCTTATGGAACTGGGCCAGATGGGACTGCTCGATGATGAAGCCCTTCTGGACCGAGGCGAAGAAGTCCAGGTAGGTGCCCTCGGCCACCGGATACAGCAGGTAGGGCACCAGCAGCTTCACGTTCAGGCCCTGGGCCTTGGCCATGGCCAGGGCCTCCCGGCACACGCCCGCCACGCTGCCCCAGGCCACCATGGCGATGGGGGCGTCCTCGTTGCCGAGGATTTCGAACAGGTCCTTGCGCTTCTTCAGGGAATTGAACTTCTTGGTGCGCTTGTCGTTCATGCGCTGGTGGACGTTGCCGCTGTTGGTGGGGGCCCCGGACTCCACGTGCTCGATGCCGGAAGCCAGGTAGGTGCCGCCGTACAGCCCCGGGTAGCTGATGGGGCTGATGTTGTTCTCGGTCTGCTTGAAGCGCTTGTAGTCGCGCAGCTCGGTGCCGGTGGGCACCAGCCGGTCGATGATCTCGAACTGGCTGGTGTCGATGGGATCCATGGTCTCCTTGCGGGAGGCGATCTCCTGGTCCGAAAGGATGATCACCGGCGTCTGGTAGTACTCGGCGATGTTGAAGGCTTCGATGGTGGTGCGGAAGGTGTCGGCCACGGAGGTGGGCGCCAGCACCGGGCGGATCACGTCGCCGTGGGCGGAGAACACCGCCGCGAACAGGTCGGACTGCTCATTCTTGGTGGGCAGGCCGGTGGAGGGGCCGCCCCGCTGCACGTCCACGATCACCAGGGGCAGTTCGGCGATGCTGGCCAGGCCCATCATCTCGCACTTCAGGGAGAGGCCGGGGCCGCTGGTGGCGGTCATGGCCTTCTTGCCGGCGAAGGACGCCCCCACGGCGGCGCCGATGCCGGCGATCTCGTCCTCGGCCTGGAGCACGGAGCCGCCGTACTTCCAGATGTGGTCGGTGAGGAACTGCATGATCTCGGTGGAGGGGGTGATGGGGTAGCCGCCGAAGAACTGGCAGCCGGCGAAGATCGACGCCGCGGCGCACATCTCGTTGCCGTCGGTGATGAGCTTGACCATGCCCTTGGACGGGGAGGACACCACGGCCATGCTGGTCTTGAGCGGGTGCTCCATGGCGAAGGTCCGGCCCGCGTCGAAGGCGCGCTGGTTGGCCTCCACCAGCTCCTCGCCCTTCTTGGCCAGCTTCTTGCGGATGCCCTTCATCACGGCCACGGCGCCGATGCCGAACCAGCCGGCGATGAGGCCCAGCACCACGGTGTTCTTGGCCCGCTCGGTGCCGGCGGTGGCCTTGGCCATGGCGGCGATGGGCACGGCGATCACCTGCAGCGGGGTCACGCCCACCAGGGGGATCTGGTCCACCGGGATGTTGGTGGCGGCCTCGTAGATCACCACGGTGTTGCCGCTCACCGGCAGCTCGGCGCCGAACTTGAGGAAGTCGTCCCAGTTCAGGGCCACGGCCACGTCCAGGTTGCCGCCGGGGTTCAGCAGCGGGTCGGTGCTGATGCGCACCCGGCAGGAGGACTCGCCGCCGCGGATCTGGGAGCCGAAGCTCTTGGTCATGATGCCGTGGTAGCCCTCGGCCGCGGCGGCCTGGAGCAGGGAATCTCCGGCGGAGACGATGCCGTCCCCGCCCGAACCGGCCATGCCGAAGACGAGATCCCTGCGCGTGGGCGCGGGCGGGGCCGGCCTCGTGGCGCTGATTTTGCCTTCTGGTTCGAGTTCGTTCATGGTTCCTGTCCTCCATGCCAGCGGTTCAGAAAGTCGGGATGCGCGAATGCAGCCTATATTTTAAGCCTGATCATCGTTTTGTACTGGGGAAACCGGACTTTTGTCACAAAGCGTCAAACCGAAGAGGAACCTTCAACCGTTTCGGGAAGCTGAGCCTGTCGCTCGGGAAACCCCATCCGGCTGATATTTCAGACAAGTAGCATAGCTGGAAGTGGCCCCGAGCATGGGGTTGTTGCGATTAAATCCAGGTCAAGCCTCCAGGATGATCCCCCTGGCCCGGAGATCCTCGACCTCGGCGGGGGCATTTCCCAGGTCGGGTCCCAGCCCTTTGCTGATGACTTGTATCACCCTTTTATTGGGAATAGCTCGCAAGCCGACGGTCGAACCAGTAGCACTGGGCAGGGTGCATGATCAAGCACGAAGCGCGCAACATGCCCAACAGAGCGCGGACCAAGATTCGGCGGTGCACCATATTCGGCCCGTGGGCAGATGAGAATCACATCTGCCTTCCATTCCGCCGCGGTGTTTACAATCTCAAGTTCAGGATACCCCTGGCGCAACAGGGACTCTGCTTCCGGCAAGCGTTCGAGTCCCGCCCTCAAAATGTCATCGGAAGCTTCCTTTTCCGCCGCCAACATTTCCTGGATGACCGGCTGGCGATGGATCGGCGGTCTCCAGAAGCGTTCCCGGGTCCTATCGATATCTCTTCGCGGCCCAGCGTCCATCACTGTCAGCAGGCCGATTCTCAGAGGCTGGGCCGCGTCAAACATCCGTGCGGCACGGCTCACCGGGTCGGTATTGGTGCCATCCAGGCAGCAAAGAATTTTCATCATCTCCTCCTTTCCCAAATCGGATCACAGGCACAGCCAGATGGTGCAGGCACCCGCGAGCAGCATCAACGGCGTCACGATAACTCCCACCTTGAAGTAGTCCAGTCCGGAAACATCAAGCCTCCGTTGCCGCAGAATGAGCAGCCATAGAATCGTGGCCAGGGACCCGACGGTCGTGAGGTTCGGCCCCAGATCGCAACCGAAGATGGTGGCCGCGACGAAACCGTTCCTTATGGCCGGAGTTGCATGCTGGACACTGCCGAGCGCGGAATTCATGACCACGGCCATGGGCACGTTGTTGATCAGGTTGGTCCCCAGAGCGGACCCCACCGTCCCTGCCAGCACCGCCCCGAAGCTGGAGCCGCCGGAGAGATGCAGCAGCAGGTTGCCCAACTTGACCGTAAGTCCGGTGTCCTCGATGGCCCGCACGACCACGAACATTCCCGCGATGAAACCGAAAATCGACCACGAGATCGTTTTGCAGGTCCCCAGCAGGGTTGTCCGCTTCCAGCACAAAGCTCCGGCAAGGAGGAGAACCGCCCCCGCGAGCGACACCATGGAAAGCGGGAACTGGAAAGCGGAGGCAACCACGTAGGAGGGGGCCACCAGTGCAAGCACCCATAGGGTATAGCGGAAGTATGGCGGGTGCTTCACCGCCTGGTTCAACGTCGGCATGTGCTTGATGTTGAATGAGCCTTTCAGTTGCCTGCGGTAGAGAAGATAGAAAACCCCCAGGTTGATAGCGATCACGACCAGACTGGGAAGCAGGAGCATTCTCAGGAAGGTCGAAAGCGGGAGCGGAAAACGCGACATGACGATGATATTGATCGGATTGCTGATGGGCAGCAGGAACGAGGCGGTATCGGCGACGAAGGTGCAGGCGAACAGGTAGGGCAGAACGGGAAGCCGCAGTTTGGTAACCAGCACATAGACCACCGGGGTGAGGATGAGCGCCGTGGCGTCGTTGGAGAAGATCATCGAGATGAGCGTGCCCAGGATGAACACATTCAGGAACAATCTGGCGGCACTGGCCCCGGCAAGTCGCGCGGCCTGAACCGCGAGCCAATCGAACAACCCCGCCGTTTCCGCTAGCGCGGACAACGTCATCATCCCCAGGAAGAACAGAAACGTATTCCAGTCCCGGATCAGGGTGAGGGCGGCATCCCCAGGGCGGATCAATCCCAGTACCAGCAGGACGGCAGCGCCTCCCATGGCAATTTGCGCCTCATTCCAGCGGAAGGGCCGAACCATGATGCCGACCAGCGTCAGCGCACCGATGATCGAGGTGAGCAGCGTTCTCCATGATTCCGACAGCGGGAAGAGCAGAAACACAGGATGCTTCCTTGAAACGAAAGGCGGTCAGGCGAAGGTTTCCCCGTGCGTCTCCGGCACGAAGAAATATAGGATGCCGAAGGCAACCGAGGCAACTGCGGCCAGGAAGAGGAAGCCCGCGTTGAAGCCGAATTGATGCACGATGGAACCGGCAATGCCACCAGCGGTGAGAATGATTCCAACGCGCTGTTCATTCCACCCATAGCCTGCAAGGAAGATTGCGAGAAATGGCCCGACCCCTGTCTGGACATCGGCAAGAAAAAAATTCAGCCAGTCCAGACCGCGCAGGGTCTGCTGTGATGGAGACCTTCTAGCCTCAGACCGCTTCCAAACCGGTTCCGCGACCGATGGTGCGACGACCGCGAAAACGGCGAATTTGTGGGTTGAGGTGGATGGTCTGATGGTCTGGTCCCTCATCTGAAATCCAGACCGAGCAACTTTTATTCCGTGAAGGTATCATTAAAATTTTCAATTACTTGGGGGAATTTATTCCAATGGATTTGATCTTCGATTCAATCAGAATGGAATACCGTTCCTTCAATTCGAAAGATCCAGTCAGGCCAAAAGTGACGAAGATCCTGTCTATGCCCAGCGGTATTGCGCAGGGTTGGCCTCAGTCCAGGTCCCAGCCGCCGCCCAGGGCCTTGTACAGCGCCACCAGGTCCGCGCCCAGGTTCTCCCGGCTCTGGGTGAGGGCGGCGTCGTCGGTGTAGAGCGTGCGCTGGGCGGTGATCACGCTGAGGAAATCGGTCTGCCCTTCATGGAACAGGCGCAAGGAAAGGTCCACGGCCCGATGGTCGGCGGCCACCGCGGTGCTCAGGGACTTGAAATGCTTCTGCTCCTGATCGAAGGCGACGAGGGCGTTCTCCACGTCCTGCAGGGCGGTGAGCACGGTCTGCCGGTAGGTGATGAAGGCCACGTCCCGGAGGGCCTCCTGGGCACGGATGTTGGAGACGATGGCGCCGCCCTGGAAGATGGGCCAGGAGGCCGCCGGGCCGAGGAAGTAGGACCGGTTGGCCCGGCGCAGCAAGGTGCCGGACTGGCTGCTGGCGAAGCCCACACCGCCGGTGAGGGAGAACTGGGGGAACAGCTGGGCCACCGCGACGCCGATCTGCGCCGTGGCGCTGTGCAGCAGCGCCTCGGCCTGGCGGATGTCGGGCCGGCGCCGGAGCAGGTCGGAAGGCAGCACGGCGGGAATGGTGGTGGGCAGGGGGGGCAGGGCGGCGGTGGGCGCCAGGCGCTCCACCAGGTAGCCCGGTTCCCGGCCCAGCAGCACGCTCAGGGCGTAGATGGATTGGCGTGCTCCGGTCTCGTAGACCGGGATCTGGGCCTCGGTGGTGGCCACAGTCTCCTCAGCGTTGGCCATGTCCAGGCCGCTGTCGAACCCTACCTTGTAGAGCTTGCTGGTGATCTCCACCGTGTGCCGCTGGATCTCCAGGTTCTCCTGGGCGGTGACGATCTCCTGCTGGTAGCCGCGGAGTTGCACGTAGTCCAGAGCCACTTCGGCGGTGATGCTCACCTGGACGTCCCTGAGGTTCTCCACGGCGGCCGTGACGTTGGCCTCCGCCGATTCCAGGTTGCGGCGGACGCCGCCGAAGATGTCCAGCTCCCAGGTGGCGTCCAGGCCCGTCTGGAACAGGTTGGCCGGGCCGCCGCCGTACAGGGGGCCCCCTTCGCGCAGCGCGGAGGCCGAGGCGGTGGCGGACGGCCACAGCCCGCCGGCGGCGACGCCCCTCAGGGCCCGGGCCTGCCTCAGGCTCGCCTCCGCGCTGGCGAGGCTGAGGTTGGCCTTCAGCGCCTCATCCACCAGCGCGGTCAGGGCCGGATCCTGGAACAGCTTCCACCACTGCCGGAGGTCCGCGGACGGGCCGGCGGTCCCGGTGGCGCCCACCCAGGCGGCGGGCAGGGCTGGCTTGGGCGGGGTGAAATCCGGGCCGACCTTGCACCCGCAGAGGAGCAGCAGGGCGAGGACAGTGGTCAGCTTGATCTTCATGTTGCCTCACTCATAGCGCAGGGCGTCGATGGGGTCGAGCCGGGAGCCCTTCCAGGCCGGGTAGAAACCGAAGATCACGCCCACGCTGGCGGACACCACCACGGCGGTGATGATGGCGCCCAGGGAAGGCTCGGTGGGCCAATGGAGCAGCCGGGAAACGAGCATGGAGGCGCCCCGGCCCATGAGGATGCCCAGGATGCCGCCCAGCAGGCAGAGGGCGATGGCCTCGGTGAGGAACTGGCGGAGGATGTCGTTGGGCTCGGCGCCCACGGCCATGCGCAGGCCGATCTCCCGGGTCCGCTCGGTGACCGAGACCAGCATGAT
>PLUC01000239.1 GCA_003165415.1 Holophagaceae bacterium | reverse complement strand
TGGCCATCATCGGCATCATCAGCGCTATCGCCATCCCCGCCCTGCTCGGACAGCGGGCCCGGGCCCGGGACAAGTCGGCCATCAGCAACATGGACGGCCGCATCGGTGACCTGGTCGGCCAGTACGACAAGCTCAGGGAAGCCGGNNGGCGCCGACAAGAACCCCTGGAACCTCGCCTCGGCAGCCTTCAACACCACGTTCGTGTCCATGACCGGGCTGAGCACCCAGAGCGCCGCGATCGCCAGCGTCAAGGGCGGGGCCTCGGTCAAGGGCCAGGCCGTCTTCGGGATCCAGTACCCCGGCTCCACCGGCCCCGGCTTCATCGGCGGCGCGGTCCTCATCGACGGCATCGTCAATGGCTCCAACAAGGTGAGCAAGGTCACCTCCATCGAATAGGTGTAGACTGCAAATTGCCTGGGAGGGGGTCCTGCACCCCCTCCCTTTTTTTGCGCGGGAGCCGGCGGCATGATGCGAAACAAGCTTGGGCGGTGGGCCGCCCCGTTGGGAGCCGGGCTCTGCTTCTTCCTGGTCCTGGCGCTGGCCCTGACCCTGCACTACAAGTTCGCGGAGGCGGGCCTGGCCACCCTGGTGGGACAGGGCTTCCTGGTCCACCCGGTGAAGGTGTTCATCGCCCACTTCGTCCTGACCCTCCTGCTGCCGTTCTACCTGGCTGTGGCCTTCATCCTCTGGTGCCTGGCCCTGATCTGGGCCAGCGTCTTCGTCCGGAATTTCTCCAATACCTGGACGGCCATGGAGGGGTTCCTCACCACCCTGGCCGCCCTGGGCTGGGTCCACCTGGTGCTCTGGTGGGAGGTGCCCTCCACCCTTTGGCTGCTCCCCGGTCTGCGCCGCCTTCCCTTCTGGATCCTCCTGCCCCTGCTGCTGGCGGCGATCCTGGCCTACCCGGTGCGTTGGGCTCGGCGCAAGGGCCTGGGCTGGATCCGGGGGACGGCCCTGGTGGCGGGGTGGCTGCTGCTGTGGTGCGCGCTGCCCTGGACCCCCCAGTTCCTCACCCGGCTGCGCAGCACCCCCGAGGGCGGCAGCGACCAGACTAAAATCCTGATCGTCGGCCTGGACGGGCTGCGTGAGGATGTGGGTCAGGCCGCCACCACCAGCTGGGTGGGCACCTCCTACACCAACGCCTACACGGTCATCCCCGCCACCCGCCTGCTCTGGCACATCCTGTGGGGGGGCGACCCGCTCTACTACACAGTGGGCCACGCCCCGCCAGCCCTGGAGGAGTATAACGGCGACCCCCGGCTGCCCCTGGTGGACGCCGCCAGCCGCCTAGGGTGGAAGCCGCGCTTCTACATCGACGACGGCGGCACCATCGGCCTGGTGGGCCGCAACCTGAACTTCGACGACATCCTCATGCCTGCCCCGGGCTGGGAGAACTTCGTCAATTCCAACCTGAGCGGCTCCTTCCCCATGTTCGCGGTCTGGGAAAACTGGGGGCGGGCCTTCCCCACCACCAACCCCTGGGCCCCGCTGGACGCGGGCCTGCGGGAGGCCATCCGCCTGGGCCGGGGCAGCAAGTGGGTGATGTTCCATTCCTGCCTGGCCCATGTGCCCATCTTCCCCCGCCGGGAGGAGCTGGCCCGGATCCCCCGCTGGTGGACCCTGACCCCCTACGAACTGGAGCCCTACTACGTCCGGTCCCAGGTTACCCCGGAGCGGGCGGCGCACTATGACCAGCGCCGGGATCCGTTCCGCATCTACACCATCCGCATGGAAGCCATCCTCAAGGCCTGGGAGCCCATCTGGAACGGGCTGGCCAAGGATCCCCAGTACGCAGGCGCCACCCGGGTCCTGTTCTCGGACCACGGCGAGCGGTTCTACCACGTCACCGACCAGATCCAGCTGGGCGGGGTCCACGGCTACAACCTGGACCCGTGGGAGACACGGATCATGCTGAAGGTCGCCGGACCGGGCTTCGCCGCCCAGGCGGGAACCCCGCCCAGGCTGGACACCATCAGCGTGCTCTCCCTGCGGGACGGCATCGCCCACGCCCTCAGCACCGGACAGCCCATCTCCCCCCGGGACCTGGAGACCTCCTATCCCGAAGCGCCCATGCGCTACCAGTGCGTGGACCTGTCCATGTTCACCCAGGAGCCCACCGAGTACCGGCTCATGCAGATGTCCTCCCTGGTCGCCGGCACCGGCATCGCCCCCAACGGCATCTGGTTCACTAAGTATGAAAAATCCGCGGAGGAACGGGCCGAGGACGTGAGCCTCGCCTGGGGGCATGGCACCGGCCTGGACGTGATCAAGCCGCTGAAGGCCGGGGGCGCCCACCGTTACCGCTACGAAGACTTTGCCCTCCGCTCCATCACCACCATCAGCGAAGACGCCTACAAGGCCGAGAAGGAGAAGATGAAGGTCGCCCTGGCGGCCCACTCCCCGGAGAAGACCTTCGGAAAATGAGAGTCGATCATGTTCCCGAGCTGGAAGGGCGGTTCACGGTGCCGGAGGCTCGCTAGTATTTCGTTATGACGCCTGAACCATTCTGGTTGGTGGTGTAGATGACGGTGCCGCCCCCGAGGGTGGGATCCGTGACCGAGATGTTGTAGGCGAGTCCACTGCCCGCCGTCGGCAGCGACACGGCGTAGTTCATCCTGCTGTTGCCCTTGGGGGTGAAGTTGAAGATGGAGGCCCCCGCGCTGACGGAGCCCAGGTAGGTCCAGGTGAAGGTGGTGCCCTTGGTGCCGTAGACCCCCGCGTCCGCCTTGACGGTCTCCAACTGCATGCGCAGCACCGTGGCGTTGGACTGGGCGTCCCCGATCAGGCGGGCGCGATGGCGCTGGCCGAGGAAGGCTGGGATGGCGATGCCGGAGATGATGCCCATGATGGCCACCACCAGCAGCAGTTCGATCAGGCTGAATCCCGAGTTGGGTTTGCGGCTCATGGCATGGCTCCCCGTCAAGTCCAAGCAAGAATCGTGCGGCCCCGGGTTCAATCCAGGGACAGATGCACCCACTGCACCCCGAAGTGCCCGAGAATGGCGTTCCGCTCCACCCGCTCCTGGTCGCCGATGCTGGCGTAGGGGCGCAGGAACACCACCCGCCGGATGCCCCGGCGCACCAGCGCCCGGGTGCAGGTGAGGCAGGGCTCGTCGGTGACGTAGGCGGTGCCCACGGGTCCGTCGCAGAAGCCCAGGGCGTTCTCTTCGGCGTGGCTGGTGTGCAGGCACCGCTGCCCCGGGCCGCAGGTCTCGGGGGTGCAGTGGGGCATCCCCGGCAGGGCCCCGTTGTAGCCCCCCGAGGCGATCCCCCCGTCCGGCCGCAGCAGGACGCAGCCCACCTTCAGCCGGCAGCAGGTGCCCAGGCGGCTCAATTCCATGGCCATGCGCAGGAAGACGTCGTCCTTCAGTCGGCCCCGCAAGCTCGGTCCCGCATCGGTCATGGAAGCTCCTTACCCCATTGTACCGTTTCTTTCGGCCGGATGCCCGTCACGCCGGCAGCACCTCGATGCCGATCTCGTGCATGGGCCCGTCCGGCCGCTCCACCCAGAGCACCTGGGCCCCCAGGGCCCGGGCGAGCTGGTTGAGGCCCTCCCGGGTCTCGGGCTGGAGGGCGTTCTTGAGGTCCAGGTGCAGGGTCAGGCGCACCTGGGCCCCGCGCAGGCGCTCCCCCTGGCGGGCCATCTCCCGGTAGACGCCCAGCACCACGGTCTCGGCGCTGAGCCGGCGGCCGGTGCCGGCGCAGTGGGGGCAGGATGTGGTGAGCAGGCGCTCCAGGCT
>PLUC01000011.1 GCA_003165415.1 Holophagaceae bacterium | reverse complement strand
GGCGGGAGTTCCAGGTCGTTCCAGCTGGGCACCACTTCCAGCGCGCCGGCGGGATGGGCCGCCAGGAACGCCTCTGCCCCGGGGCCATTGATTTCAGGCGTATTCAAGCCGACCGTATCGACCACGAAGGGCTTGCCGAAATAACGCACCGCGCCGGCGTCCACCGCCCAGAAGCTGGAGCTGGCGGGAAAGCCCGAGAGGGTCCGGCCCAGGGCCACCTGGACATCGTCGATGTTGTGCGCGTCATTGTCCAGGTGCTGGAACCGGGCCGGCCAAAGCAGCAGCAGGAACCCCACCCAGGCCGCGGCCAGGGCCCACCTGGCCAGGGCGGGCAGGCGCCGGGANNCGGCGCCCACCAGGAACAGCGGCAGCCCCACCAGCAGGTAACGCCGGTGATAGAACGCGGGGATGTCGCTCGGGTAGACCAGGGCCCCGCAGACCGCGAACAGCAGCACCCCGGTCAGGCCGAGCAGGGCGGGCCGGGCATCCTGGCCCTGGCGCGCCTGGCGGATGACCATCCAGCCGAGAGTAGCGATGATCGCCACCAGGCCCACCAGCGGGACGGGCACAATGCTGGGCACCATGGCGGACAGGGACACCCCCATGGAGACCAGCTTCGGCATCAGCCCCGGAAGCACCTTGGCGTGAAAGGTCGCCGGCATGAAGGCGCCCGAGACCCAGTAGCAGCGGCCGAACATGAGGCCATAACCCAGGGCGGCGCCGGCCAGACCGAGCCCGCCCCAGCGGCGCCGCGCCGGCCAGGTCCCCCCGGGGGCGCAGAGCAGGCCGAGCATGGGCGCGAGGATGCCGATTTCCGGCCGGCCGAACGGGNNCCACCAGGCCGAACAGCCAGGCTGGCCCGCAGAACACGGCCCAGACCAGCAGGCCCACCAGCGCTTCGGCCAGAGGGACCTCCATGCCGCTGACGGCCGCGGCGGCCAGCTCCGGGTGCAACAGGATGGCCAGGCCGGCCAGGATGGCCAGGCCCCGGTGGACCGGCAGCAGGGCCCGGCCGATGCACCAGGCGCCCAGGACGTGCAGGGTCCACCCGGCCAGCTTCACCCAGGCGACACGCCCGGCCAGGGGCAGTCCGAGCGCGTGGGGGATGGCCAGCAGCAGGGCCCAGAGCGGGCTGGTCTCGCCCACGGTGGAGATGCCCGGGTTGTAGGCCAGCAGGCCTTCGCGGGCGATGGACCGCCCGTAGACCATGTGGATCCACACATCGTCCAGGGGGAACCCCCGGTGCAGCAGGTAGCCCGGAGCCAGCCAGGCCATGGCCAGCAGGGGGACCGTGAAGGCCAGGACGGCCCCCGCCCAAACCACGCGTTTCCTGTTCATCCCGGCCTCATGCATAGATAAAGAAGGCGATGAAACAAACCATGGCAAGGACCGTGACCGGATCGAACAGGAACGACCTGGCCTGCTCCTGCCCATGGCGCTCGCTGAAACTGGCGAAAGCGACCCGGTGCATGCCCACCAGGCACAGCAGGGGCGGCAGCTCCGGGAAAGTCATGGTGCCGTCGAGGCCGCGCTTCAGGCAGATCGCCACCAGCGAGGCCAGGGCCAGGCTCCCGGCCAGGCCGGCCCCCATGCCCTGGGCGAAGCGGTAGCCCCGGTGCCGGTCGCCGGCAAAGCTGGCGAGGCCTTTCAGGCAGTTGAGGTAGTAGGCCAGGCCCAGGGTGAACAGGGAGGCCCAGGGGGTGATCGGGATCGGCACCACCGGGAAGGCCCCGCTCTGCAGCCGGAACCAGAAGCCGATGGCGATGATGGCCTGCCGGGCCCCGACCGTTTCCTTCAACCCCAGGGAGTAGGCCAGATTGAAGACACCATAGAGCCCGATCAGGAGCGCGACCCGGAGCGGCAGCAGCTGCAGCAGGCCGGCCAGGGCCGCCAGCAGCCCCAGGGCCAGCAGCAGGGCCGCCCCAGGGGTCACCGCCCCGCTGGCCAGGGGCCGGTGGCAGCGGTCGGGGCGCAGCCGGTCCTTGGGCGCGTCATGCAGGTCGTTCAGGATGTATAGGATGCCGCTCGCCAGCCACCAGGCGAGGCTGACCAGGGCCAGGGTCCCGGCCTGGGTGCGCAGGCTGGCGTGGCCGTGGAACAGGGCGGGGAGCCAGACGATGCCCGCCTTGTACGCCTGCAGAGGCCGGACCAGGGCGATGAGCGAGCGTATTTTCTTCCACATGGTTCCGGCCACCCGAGCAACAATCTCTTGAGTCCAGCAATCAAGAATGATTTACAGCGACTCTAGCATTTTTCCGGACCCCATGCCCCATTCGACTCCACCCGTGGCGCTATTCGATTTCGACGGCACGCTCACGCGCCGGGACAGCCTGCTGCCCTTTCTCCGCCACTGCGTCGGCACCGCGTGCTTCGCCAGGCGCATCGCGCCCCAGCTGCCCAGCCTGCTGGGGCTGCTGGCGGGGCTCGTCCCCAACGACGTGGCCAAGCAGCGGGTGCTGGCGGCGTTCTTCGCCGGGTGGCCCATGGCGCGCCTGGAGGCCCTCGGGGCCTCGTTCGCGCGGGACGTCGTCCCGGGCCTGCTCCGGCCGTCCGCGCGCGATACCCTGCACCGGCACCTGGACCAGGGCCACCGGTGCTACCTCGTAAGCGCCAGCCTGGAGGTCTACCTGCGTCCGTGGAGCCTGCGGGAGGGACTGGCCGGGACCCTCGCCACCCAACTGGAAGTGTCGCCTGCCGGCCTGCTGACCGGACGGATCCAGGGCCGCAACGTCTATGGTCCGGAAAAGGTCGCCCGGATCCGGGCGGCCCTGCCCCGGCAGGCGATCGAATTCGCCTACGGCGACAGCAAAGGGGACCTGGAGATGCTGGCCCTGGCCAGGCAGGCCTGGATGCAGGGCAAGCCTTGGGGCGAATGACTGCCGCGTTGCGTCACCAAGAGTGACGCAACGCGGCGGTTGGTTGCGTTTCGAACGATCTATTTGTTGATTTTTTTCATCCAACTTCCCAGAATGGCTTCCCGGAGCTATGGTAAGTAGCATATCTTCCGATCCATCCCGTTCTGGTACCAGACTTGCTTACTTCTGGACCGGCACCCCCGTCAAGGAGACAACATGAAAAGAGAATCAGGCTTCACCCTCATCGAACTGCTGCTGGTGCTGGCAATCATCGGCATCATCAGCGCCATCGCCATCCCCGCCCTGCTCGGACAGCGGGCCCGGGCCCGGGACAAGGCCTCCATGTCGAACCTGGACGGGATCATCGCCGACGGGATCGGCCAGTGGGACAAGTATCGGGAGCAGGGTGCGTCCCCGACCACGGCCATGAACAGTGTCGCGAGCTACATCAAGAAGGGCCACACGAAGGACGTGAACCCCTGGAACGGGACCTCCCCGGCCTACGGATCCATGACCGTCGCTGCGGGCAACGCGGCCACCGTCAGTGCCTTCCTCACCGGAACGCTGGCGGCCGGATCCCTCGGCCAGGTCAAACTGTATGGCCAGCCCTCCACCTCCACGCTTCCGGGTTTCATGGGCGGAATGGTGCTGCTCCATGGCACCACCAACGGCTCCCTCAACTACCGCAAGGCTGCTGCCGTCGAGTAGTTGAGATATCCTCAAACAGGGAACACCAAGGGAGGGGTGACCCCCTCCCTTTTTTTGTGTCTGCGTAGGAGAGCTTCAAGATGCTTGTGGATGCCAAGGTCCGCCCCACCCGGGTGCTCGGTTTTCTTCTGGTGGGGCCCCTGTTCCTGCTGGCCCTGGGGCTCCTGGCCTTCCTCCATTTCAGGCTGGACAAGGGCGGGATCTCCGGCTTCATCTCCGATGCTTTCGCGCTCAGGCCCATCCGCCAGTTCGGGTGGCAGTTCGGGCTGCAGATTCTGCTGCCGATCTATTTCGGAGCCGGGATCCTGGCCTGGCTGACCGCGATCCTCCCCGGCACCCTGGCCCGGCCGGGCCTGCTGCGGGAATGGCGGGGCCGGGATGCGCTGGGCCTGGGCTGCTCGGCCCTGCTCTGGGCGCATCTGGTGCTCTGGTGGCAGGTGCCCACCGCCCTCTGGGTGCTGCCGGGGCTGCGCACCATCCCGTTCGTCTTGCTGTTTCCCTGTCTGGCGGCCCTGGCCCTGTTCTACCCCATCCTCTGGTTGTCGCGGCTCAAGGGGGCCGGAACGCCACGCCGGGGGGCTGTGCTGGTCTGCTGGCTGCTGCTCTGGTCCGGCCTGGCCCTGGTGCCCCAGTGGCTGCCCCGGCTGAAATCCGAGGCCCGGGGCGGCGACCAGCCGTGCAAGGTCCTGATCCTGGGCATCGACGGGCTGCGCTCGGACACCTTCCTGCAGGAAGCGGACAACTACAAGGGCATCCGCTACCGGAACGCCTATACCGTGATCCCGGCCACCCGGCTGCTCTGGCACATCCTGTGGGGCGGCGACCCCATGACCTATACCATCGGCCATGCCGCGCCCTCCAAGGAGGAGTACGCCCAGACGCACAATCTGACGCTCCTGCGCGAGGCCACGGTGAAGGGCCTGAAACCGCGCTTCTACATCGATGACGGCGGCACCATCGGCACCGCCGGGCGCCACCTGGACCTGGATGACATCCTCATGCCGGCCACGGGCTGGGAGAACTTCGTGAACTCCAACCTGGCGGTGAACTTCCCGCTCTATGCGGTGTGGGAGAACAACCTCAAGCCGTTCCCCACCACCAACCCCTGGGCCGCGCTGGACGCGGGCGTGAAGGAGGCCCTGCGCCTGGGCCGGGGCAGCGGCTGGGTGATGTTCCACAGCTGCCTGGCGCACCAGCCCATCTTCCTGACCCGGCGGGAACTGGCGCGGACCGGCCGCTGGTGGCCGCTCGCCCCCATCGACTACGAGCCGCGGGCCACCATCGACCAGGTCACGCCCAAGGACCTGCTCCGGGCGGATCGCCGCACCAACCCCTTCCTGGCCTATCAGATCCGCATGGCCAGCATCCTCCAGGCCTGGAAGCCGATCTGGAACACCCTGGACCAGGATCCCCAGTACCGGAGCGCGGTCCGGGTGCTGTTTTCCGACCATGGGGAACGGTTCCACTTCGTCACCAGCGGGTTCCAGCTCCAGGGCGTGCATGGCTTCAACCTGGACCCCTGGGAGTGCCGGTCCACCATGCTGATGGCCGGCCCCGGCTTCAGCGATGCGGTCATCCCCGCCCCCAGGGAAGCCACGGTCAGCATCCTGGGGCTCCGGGACGGCATCGACCAGGTGCTCAAGGGCAAGGTGTTCGATGCCGCCTTCCTGGAGTCCCGCACGCCCAAGGCCCCGTTCCGCTACCACACCCTGGCCACCGACGCCTTCGGCCCGGAGGCCTACCACTACCGGTCCGAGCCGGAGCAGGACCTGGCCATCAGCACCTACCTGGGCCCCGGCGGGCTGTGGTTCACCAGCTACAAGAAATCCGCGCAAGAGCGGGCCAAGGACGCCAGCGTGGGCTATGCGGTGGGGTCCCTGAGCACCTACATCAAGCCGCTGGTGGGGGGCGGCGCCATGGAATCCTCGTACCGGGGCTACGATCTGGTGGAGGAGCACGCCATCGACGAACCGGCCTTCCAGAAGGCCAAGAAGGACGTGGAGCAGATCCTGATCGCGGATTCTCTCAAATGATTCAGTACTTGGTCACCACGCCGGACCCGTTCTGGTTGGTGGTGAAGACGGTATAGCCGCCCATGGTGGGATCGGTCACGGTGATGGTGTAGAGCAGGCCCGCGCCGGTCACCGCGACCGAATAGTTCATCTGCGAATTGCCCTTGGGGGTGAAGTGCAGGGCGGTGCCGATGCCGCTGGCCGGCGCGGTGCCCGAGGCGGTCCAGACATAGGTGCTGCCGGCGGTCCCGTAGATCCCGGAATCGGCCTTGTAGGTCTCCAGGGCCATGCGCAGCACCTGGGCGTTGGACTGGGCGTCGCCGATCACCCGGGCCCGGCGCCGCTGGCTGACGAAGGCGGGAATGGCGATGCCGGAGATGATGCCGATGATGGCCAGCACCAGCAGCAGTTCGACCAGGCTGAACCCTCGGTCTTTCTTATGGCGGATCATGGCGGACTCCCGTTCAAGTGTATGCAAGAAACATGCGGCCCGCCTGGTCATTTCAGTCCAGGGGCAGGTGCACCCATTCCACGCCGAAGTGGTGCAGGATGGCCTGGCGCTCCTGCCGCTCCTGGTCGGCGATGCTGCCGTAGGGGCGCAGGAACACCACGCGCCGGATGCCCCGGCGCACCAGCGCCCGGGTGCAGACCAGGCAGGGCTCGTCGGTCACGTAGGCGGTGCCCACCAGTCCGTCACAGAAGCCCAGGGCGTTCTCCTCCGCGTGGCTGGTGTGCAGGCAGCGCTGGCCCGGCCCGCAGCTTTCCGGCGTGCAGTGCGGCATCCCCGGCAAGGCGCCGTTGTAGCCGCCCGAGGCGATGCCCCCGTCCGGCCGCAGCAGGACGCAGCCCACCTTCAGCCGGCAGCAGGTGCCCAGGCGGCTCAGCTCCACCGCCATGCGCAGAAAGACATCATCCTTCAACCTGGCCCGGAGGGCCTTGCCTGGATCGGTCATGGGAGCTCCTGCCGCCATTGTATCTCTATGCCGGGTCCACCTCGATCCCGATCTCGTGCACCGGTCCATCGGCCCGCTCCATCCAGAGCACGTGCGCGCCCAGGGCCCGGGCCAGCATGTTGAGGCCCTCCCGGGTCTCCGGCTGGAGCGCGTTCTTGAGGTCCACGTGCAGGGTCAGGCGCACCTGGGCGCCGCGCAGGCGTTCTCCCTGGCGCGCCATTTCCCGGTAGACGCCCAGGACCACGGTCTCGGCGCTGAGCCGGCGGCCGGAGCCGCCGCAGTGCGGGCAGGAGGAGGTGAGCATGCGCTCCAGGCTCGGGCCGGTGCGC
>PLUC01000007.1 GCA_003165415.1 Holophagaceae bacterium | reverse complement strand
CATCCACCGGTGGCCGTCGGATTTCCGCGTGGGGGGCGACCTGAGGCTCAAGGACTGCCCTCACATCGAGGAACTGCCCGCGCTGGAGGTCCACGGCTGCCTGAGGGTCGAGGGCGAGTCCGGGCTCCGGCGGCTGGCGCCGGGCACCGTCGTCGGTAGGCACCTGGATCTCAGGGCCTGCGTGCGGCTGGAAGGCGTGCCCCGCGGGGTGAAGGTGGGCGGGGCCTTGTACCTGCCGGCCCACCTGCACCGGCAAGGGGCGGTCTTCGAGGCGCAGGAACCGCTCCTGGAGGTTCCCGTGGACCTTTATCCGGTCCTGCGGTCGCTGCTGCTGGGATTGAGCTTCCTCGACCTGGCCAGGCCCGCGGAACGGCCGGTCGCGCGGGAACGGGCGGAGGCCGTGCTGGAGAGCCTGAAAGGCGAGCTCCTGGTCAATCCCCGGATCGAGGTGGAACTGCTGTGGACAGCCTCGGAAGTCTGGCGGGATCTATCCCAGGAACTATGGGCCGAGGAGCATCCCTGGGGCTGCGACTGGAATGAATCCGATGACGATCTGCCCCTGGCATGGTTCCGGGGCCTGCTGCTTTCCGCCTAGCGAAGGGATGACCATGGATCCGGTGAACGATACCCCCGAGCCGCCCAGGAGTTGCTCCGGCGACCTGGCGGTGCTGAAGGCGCGCCTGTTCCGGGCGCGGGCCACGCTGGTGGAGCAGAGCCCGTTCCTGGGCAGCCTCGTGCTGAAGGTGCCCATCCTGATCACCGAGGATCCCCGGGTGGAGACCGCCTGCGTGGACGGCCGGGGGATATGCTATTTCGGCAAGACCTTCCTCGAGGCCCTGGCGCTTCCCGCCCTTCGCGCGGTGCTGCTGCATGAGGCCCTGCACCTGGCGCTGGAGGCCTTCCCCCGGTGCGGATCCCGGAGGCCGCTCCGTTGGAACGTGGCCCACGACTTCGCCATCAACCTGCTGATCGAGGAAAGCTCATTCGGTCCGGATTTCCTGAGCATTCCGGAGGCCTTCAAGCCGCTGCTGGATTCCATGTTCAAGGGGATCGCCGCCGAGGAAATCTACGACCAGCTTCCCAATGATCTGGGAGAGATCGGCCTGGGCGACGGGGAGTGTGTGCGGGACGCCATCGAAGCCATGGACCGAGCCGAAAAGGCCGCCCTGGGCAAGGCCATCCTGCACGATTTCAGCCAGGACGCCCTGAAACAGGAGGAATGGGACCTGGCCCGCAGGGCGGCGCAGAGGCTTCCCGAGCGCCTCCGGGGCATCCTTCCGGACGCCGTTCCCGGGTGTGAAGGCGCCTGCCTGGATCGCCTGCGCAAGCTGTTCCCCATGGGAACGGCGGGCGGCGGGGCCTTCGGGGATTTGTGGTTCGATGCCTGGACCGCCCTCACCCAAGCCGAACGGGACAATCTGCGCGAGTCCTGGCGCGATAAGTTGCTGGAGGCGGCGGAACAAGCGCTCCAGGGCGGAAAGGGCATCGGCAGTCTTCCTGGCTGGGCCCAGAAACTGCTCGGCCCCCTCCTGAACCCGCAGATCCCCTGGCAGGTGAAGCTGGCCCAGAAAGTCCATGGGCACCTCCAGGGTCGGAGGCGAACCTTCTCTCGACCGGGACGCCGGTCCCACGCGGTGGGTGCGATACTGCCTGGCCCTATCAAGGACCGGGGACCCGTGGGCGTATTCGTGGATGTGAGCGGTAGCGTGGGACCCGCCGAGTTGGGCGTTTTCATGGGCGAACTGGTGGGCATCCTGCAGAACGCTGACCTGCCGGTACGCCTCATCACCTGGGACGCCGCGGTGCAGGAGGATCTCTACATGGAGCATCCCGAGGACATGCGGGCCGCCCTGCACCAGGGGGCCCTGGCCCTGGTGGGCGGCGGGGGCACGGATCCGCGCTGCGTCATAAAACATCTCGAGGCACCTGAAGCCATGGACCTGCAGCCGCTGAGCTTCGGGGTTCTCCTGACTGACGGCTACGTGCCCTGGCCCGAGGCTTCGGACTGGCCCTTCGACCTTCTGGTGGTGTGCAGCGGCGTGCTGCCGGATCCCACCTTCGGCTACGACGCACTGATGATCGACTCTGGAGAAAGACATGGTTGAAAAGATCCAGCCCAACTACCTGCCTCAGGTGAGGCCCGGTGACCTGCCCGACCTGGCGGTCGCCATGGCCCATAGCGGTCTGGCGATGATGCTCTACGGCAGTCCCGGCATCGGCAAGACCGCCCTGCTCCAGGGCCTGGGCTGCGATTTCCGCCTGGTGGCCTGGGCTTCTGACCAGTGCGGGGAAACGCTCGCCGCCCTGCCCGTGGTGACCCTGAGCGCGCCGGAACTCAACGTGGAGGACCTCATGGGCGTGCCCACGGTGGAGGAACTCATCCGCCGGCTGCCCGACGGCACCGACCGGAAATTCAAGGTCANNTTCATCGACGAGCCGAACCGCTGCGAGCCCTCTGTGCGAAACGCGCTGTTCCAACTCATCACCGGACGCACCACCTCTGGCGGCTTCTGCCTGCCCCGGGGCTCGTTGGTGTGCATGGCCGGCAATCGCCTGGAGGACCGGGCGGGCGTCAGAAGCATGGACACCGCCTTCAGCAACCGCTGCGCCCACTTCGAGCTTCTGGTGGATCACGAGGCCTGGATGGACTGGGCCGTGCAGCAGAAGGACTTCTCCCCCATCGTGCGGGCCTTCCTGGCCCGCCATCCGGGTTATCTTTGCCGGTTCGATCCGGCCAGCCCCAGCCCCCAGCAGCCCACCCCACGCACCTGGGCCGGGGCGGGTTTCGCGCTGCCCAAGGCTCCCGGTGCCCTCCTGTCGGTGCTAATGCAGGGGATTGTGGGGGTAGAGGCGGCGCAACTCTTCCGAAGCTTCCAGAAGCATGCTGATGTGGTGCCCGAGGCCAGGCAACTGATGGAGGCCCCCGAATCCGTCAAGGTCCCCCTGGAGGGCCAACTGGACCAGGCCTGGATCCTGGCCACCGCGCTCAGCGACCATCTGACCACCCCGTCCAAAATGCCGGCGGGGCAACTTGACCCATTGGGGCATGGGGTGGGCGTGGTGCTGGGCCGCGTGGCCCGGGCGGGCTTCGAGGAAGTGGCGATCTTCTCCCTGCGCCGCGCTTGGCGGAACGCGGAGAAGCAGAGGCAGGGCGTGGGAGTGGTGCCGAACCTCCGGTTCTTCAGTGCGATCCGGACGCCCAGCGAAACGCCATCGTTCCGCCGCTTCCTGGAGGCCATGCAGGAGGAAGGGGCCGCGTAGCTGAATTCAAGATTCAAAAC
>PLUC01000118.1 GCA_003165415.1 Holophagaceae bacterium | reverse complement strand
GGCGGCCGCCCGGGTGGAAACCCTGCTCCGGCAGGGCCAGCGCCCGGGTACCGCCACGGACGAGTATGGCGAGGCCCTGGTCGCGTTCCTGCGCAAGGACTTCGCCAAGTCCGCCGAGCGCGCCCGGGACGCCGGCGCGGACCAGCCCTGGAGCCGCGGGCCCGCGGTCCTGGCGGCCCTCAGTCTCACCGAGCTGGGCCGGCAGGGCCTCGAAGCGGGGGACGCCCTGCTGGCCGAGGCCCGCTTCGAAGAGGCCATGGACCTGGCCCGGGACCGCCTGGAGCAGAGCCCCAGCGACGAGGCCCTCCACCATGCCTACCTGCTGGCCGCCCTCAGCCTCGCCGCCCTCAGGCTGGACCGGCAGCAGCTCTCGGGCCCCTTCCTGGAGAGCCTCCAGCTGTTCAACGACCGGGCGTTGGGCTTGAACCCCGCCAACCCGGACCTCCAGGACGACCGGCTGCAGCTGGGGATCCTGAAAGCCAGGCGCATGGAGGACCTGGGCATGGACCCGGAGCCGGAGCTGGATTCGGCGCTCCGGTTCATGACCGCCTGGGCCCGCCCGCCCCTCAGCGCGCCGCTGCGGGCGGACCGGATGCTGATCCACTGGCTGCGAGCCGCGTGGGCCTTCCGCCAGGGCGTCGATCCGGAGCCGGCCCTGGCCGAGGCCCTGCGCGACCCAGGCCACACCCCCTTCCTGGACCGGGACTACCTGGGCGAAATCCTCAACTTCAAGGCCCAGGTGGAAGCCGCCCAGGGGCAGGATCCCAGGCCGACCCTGGACCGCGCCATGGCCTGCATGGACCCGCTCCTGGACGCGGGCGCGCCCCGCTCCCTGCTCGACACCGCCGCGCAGTCCTGGCTCATCCGCAGCCGCTGGGAGGCCGCCCACGGCCTGGACCCGCACCCAAGCCGGCAGCGCTCCCAGACGCTTTCGGAACGGGGGCAGAGCAGGCATACCAGGACCCTGGCCATATGGCACTTGGCCGGCCGGATGGCCCCTCGGTGATGTGGAAGGCCCCCAGCATGCCCAGGCCCGGGGAGGCGAGCTTCCTTCCCCTGCCCCAGGGTTGGAACCCGGCCTTCTCCGCCAGGCGGATGGAAGCGTTGTTGTCCTCCCGGACCATGTACCAGACCGTCCGCCCGGAGCCATGGAGCTGGTGAAAGACGGCGCGCAGGGCCACCAGGCCCAGCCCCGTACCGCGGTGGTCCGGATGGGTCCAGATGCCGGCCGCCTGGAGGTCCCCCGGCCCCATGAAGGGGAACCGGAAATGGGCCGGAAGCAGGCAGGTGCGGTGCACCAGCCTGCCCCGCCGGAAGATCAGCATGATCCCGTAGTCCCGGGTCGCGAAGACCCCGAGGGCATGGCACCAGCCCCACACCAGGAAGGGCATGGCCGGAAAGCCCTCGGGCCGGATCCGGAAACGTCCCGGGCGCCAGAACGACAAGGTGTAACCCGGAGGCAGGGGCGCCTGCTCCGGACCGAGGGTTATGGTTTTCCGGAAGAACAAGAAGGGTATATGCGTTTTCAATAAAATAACCTTGAACCTTCCTTGGCGATTATGAATTAATTGCCTTCCCCGCCACGCCCATGGACCCCGGGCTACAGGATAGGATGACGTCCATGGCGCTTTATTTGTCCCGGACGCAGCTCTTTTTTCACCCGGCCTCCGGCCCGTCCGTCAGCGCCCCGCCCAGGCCCCCTGGCCCGCCCGGGGTGGCGGCCGCCAACAGACCAGTGGGAAGAAGGACTGGTCTGTGCGATCATTCGACCTGTGTCTGTTCGCGATAAGGAACCCCATGACTGGAAATTCCGACAAAGCTCCCAAGAAAATAAAAGAAAAGAAACAGACGCCGCAGGAACGCCTCGAAGCCATGCGCTACAACCATATGATGTATGGTCCGACCGAGGGCGAATTGAAGAACGTCCCGAAGAAGACCGATTTCGGCGCCTCCTTCCTCAAGCACCCTAAATTCCAGAGCCTGACCACCGCCTTTAAAAACGGCACCGCATTCAAGTTCGATATAACCGCCAACGGCAAGATCTTCACCATCGATACGGACGGATCCCACATCTCCTTCGACGGCAAGGTGCTCTTCTACACCCGCCCCCTGAACAAGTACGAGGACAACCTGCTCCTGGACCGGGCCGTGGCCATTCAGCTCCAGGCCACCGATGCCGTCGTCCACCTGGTGTTCGCGGTGCTGCGCAGCTTCCCCGAGCTTGGTGAGCCACAACTGCTCTACCTGCACCACAAGTTCTACCACGGTACCGCGACCCTGGAGTCAGGGGCGGCCGACCAGGGTTCAAACCTCCTGATCGGCCCCTACAAGCACAACAAGACCCACGAACGAACCAAGTATTAGATCGTCGCCAGGGCCTGGCGGAGGTCCTCGATGAGATCCTCCACATCCTCCAGGCCCACCGAAAGCCGGATCAGGTTCTCGGTGATGCCGGTGTGCTGCTTCTCCGCGGCGGTCATGTCCGAGTGGGTCATGGTGGACGGATGTTCGATGAGGCTCTCGATCCCGCCCAGGCTCACGGCCATCTTGATGTGCCTGATGGCGTCCAGCACCCGGAAGGCCTCCGCCTCGCCGCCCTTGATGCAGAAGGAGATCACGCTGCCGGTGCCGGTGCACTGCTTGCGCCACAGTTCCACCTGCCGGTCGCCCATGGAGGGGCTGCCGGGGTAGGCCACGGACGTGACCTTGGGCTGGCCGCGCAGGAAGTCGACGATGCGCAGGGTGGATTCCTGCTGCTTTTCCATGCGCAGCTGCAGGGTCCCCAGGGAACGGTGGACCAGCCAGGCGGAATCAGGGTCCGAGTTGGAGCCCAGGATGGTGCGCATGACCTTGACCTGGCCCATGAGGGCCTTGCTGCCCATGGCGATGCCGGCCACCACGTCGGAGTGGCCGCCGAAGAACTTGGTGGCCGAATAGAGCAGGATGTCGGCCCCGTGCTGCAGCGGCTTGCTGAAGATGGGGCCCATGAAGGTGTTGTCGACCATCACCAGGATCTTCTTGGCCGGGGTGGAGTACTTGTCGGCCAGGGCCCGGGCGGCCGGCACATCGGAGATGATGTTGGTGGGATTGGCCGGAGACTCGATGTAGATCACCTTCACGGTGGGATCGTCCACCAGCAATCGCTCCATCTCCGCCTGGGTGCTGCCGGCCGGGAAGGCCACGGTGCGGATCTTGAAGGACGGCAGGAGGTGGCGGAACAGGTACTCCGTGCCGCCGTAGACCGGGTCGGCGAACACCAGGGTGTCGCCCGGCTTGAGGAAGGCCAGGCAGGTGCTGGAGATGGCGCCCATGCCCGAGGAGAACAGCGCGGCCGCCTCGGCGCCGTCCCAGGCCGTGATCTTCTCTTCCAGGATCTCGCAGTTGGGGTTGTTCACCCGGGTGTAGATGAGGGCCGGGCTCTCCCCGGTCTTGATGGGATCCAGGCCGTAGGCGATCTCGAACGCCCGCTTGCCTTCCGCCGCGGTCTTGAAGATGAAGGTGGACGTCCTGAACACCGGCGGCACCGCCGCGCCTTCGGAGCGCTGCGGATCGTAGCCCGTGGAGAAGATTGCGGTCTGTGGCTTGATGCGGCCCATGGGAGCTCCTTGGATGAAGTCGAATAATCGGCGGTGGAGAGCCTTAACTTCCGAACGGATTGTCCAATCTGCTTGCCTCTTAATCTTGGATCCATGGATACTGGAATCCACCAAATTGATTTTGGAGTTGCCCCGTGAAAATACCTTTGGACCAAATTGATTTCGCCATTCTAGAGAATCTTCAGAATAATGCGCGGCTATCGAACAAGGAGCTGGCCAACCGGGTGCATCTCGCGCCGTCCAGTTGCCTGGAGCGGGTGCGGCGGCTGACCGGCGCCGGGGTGTTCCGGGGCTTCCACGCCGAGGTGGACCCCGCGGCGCTGGGGCAGGCCCTGCAGGCCATGATCACCGTCCGGCTGCGCCGCCATTCCCGCCGGGACGTGATGGCCTTCCGGGCCCACCTGCTGGCCCTGCCCGAGGTGCTGGCGCTCTTCCACGTGGGCGGCAGCTACGATTTCGTGGTCCACGTGGTCGTCCAGGATTCCAACCACCTGCGCGATCTGGCCATGGACGCCTTCACCGCCCGGCCCGAGGTGGGCCAGATGGAGACCCACATCATCTTCGAGTACGCCCGCTCCCCGACCCTGCCCATCCCCAACCCTAATCGAACGCCTTGATCAGGGCCTCGAACTGGGTGTGCAGCGACCGGTCGTGGGCGGTGACCGGAGGGATCTCCCGGTCGATGCCCAGCAGCTGGTAGACGGCCATCTGCGCCGCGCGCACGGAGTATTCCACCGTGAAGACCACATCTTCAGGTATTTCCACGAACTGGCTGATGAAGGCGAAATTCCGCGTGCCGGGCGGCACCGGCAGAGGCCGGTCGCCGCGCACCCGGGGCATGAACATGCTGGTGATGTAGGGCATCATGCAGGGAACGCAGGTGACCGTGCCGAAGCTCTCCGGGTCCAGGCGCAGGTGGCCGCGCAGTTCCTGCAGAATTTCGGCGCCGTTGCACTCGGCCATGGGCTTGGCCACGAAATTGCCGATCCGGTCCGGAAACAGGGAATAGCCCCAGAACACCTGCACATCGGCCGGCTGGCCCGGGAAATGCGGCTGGTGCGCCAGCACGATGGACATCAGCCAGTTGGAGTCCTCGAACGTCACCAGCCCGCCGGTGCCGGCCTCGTTGCCGGTGAACCGGCTCATCTGGTCGAAGAAGCTGGCGTCCTGCAGGGTGACGGTGAACGATTCCCAGCAGGACTCCGCGATGCAGCTGTTGAAGGCCGAAGGATTGCCGAATTGGGGCCGGCCATCGGCCAGCTTTTCCCAGAGTTTCCAGCCGCCGCTTTCGGCCTTGGTCAGCCGTTTGGGCGGGCTGGTCATGGTGCCCAGGCTGGAGGCGTCGGTCATGGAACCGTTCTGGAAGAACACCAGGCCGCCGTCGGCGACGGGGATGACCTCGGGCCGGCCCTGGCGCACGCAGTGGATTCCGGTCACGGTGAACCTGCCGTCCACCTTCGTGTGGTCGAAGTCGGTCACCTCGCAGCCGGGCACCAGCCGGACCCCCTGGGCCAGGAGCCAGGCCTGCAGGGGCCGGACCAGGGAGTCGTACTGGTTGTAGATGGTCCGCTTGACCCCCGCCAGGGTCTCGATCCGGGAGAACTCGAGCATGAAGCGGTGCAGGTAGCGCCGGAATTCCACGGCGCTGTGCCAGGGCTGGAAGGCGAAGGTGGTGGACCACATGTACCAGAATTCCGATTCGAAGAAGTCCGGCGACATCCAGTCGGTGATGCGGTCCCCGTCCAGCTTGTCCTCGTCGGCCCGGCTGAGCCTGAGCAGCTCGACGCGGTCCTGCATGGAGAAGCCCATGGAGGTCACCGGCACCTTCGCCCGGCGGCAGTCCACCAGCCTCGCCTGGGCATGGGACGGGTGCTGCTGGTTGAACGCCAGGGTCTCCAGGAACACCGACTGGTCCCGGCTGTCCAGGGAGGGGATCGACTTGAACAGGTCCCAGGTGCACTCGTAGTTGTCGGTGGTCATCATGCGGCCACCGCGCATGGAGTATCCGCCCACCGGCACCTGCGCGCCGTCCAGACTGCCGCCCATGATGGCCGAAGCCTCCAGGATCGTGATGTTACCGCCGGGAAGATGACCGTCCCGGATCATGAATGCCGCCGCGGCCAGGGATCCGATGCCCCCGCCGACGAGAAATGCCTTTGGTTTTTCGCTCATGGGGGTTTCAGAGCATTCCCCATGCCACAAGGCAACCTCGGCTGGATTTAACAACTTACTGAAAACGTTCCGGAGGCTGGCTATCAACATGAAATACTAATTCATTCGAAATGAAGGCTTTCGTCAGGCTGGCGATCTTCAGGTCCCTTCCCGAAAGCTTCCCCCGCACCTTGTCGTTCAATCCGTAGCAGGTCGGGCAGACCCTCAGGATGGCGCATGGGTTGCATTTCTCACTCGGGTAGAGTTCCAGGTCGTCCAGGTCCAGGCTCCTCAGTTCGGCAATCTGCTCCGGGCTCAGCACCAGCGGCGTGAACGTATGGCAGGGTAGGCTTCGCCATCGGTATCTTTTCGGTGGACCGGAGCCTTCCGCCCCGCCCGAAGGCCCATCCGGAGGACTGGGCCTGGACGCCCTTTCCCGCTATGCTGGTTTCCGCCGCCGGCGTGGCGAAATGGCAGACGCGACAGACTCAAAATCTGTCGTTCTAGATTGATTTACTTGGACTTATAGGAAAGACCCCAAAAATTTGCCACACCCTTGCCACAAAAACAAAAACCCCGCTTCGGTAAGCGGGGTTGATTTTTCTTGGTAGCCCCTCTCGGACTCGAACCGAGACTCCCGGAGGGAAAAGCATTTTGAGTGCTTCGCGTCTGCCATTTCGCCAAGGGGCCAGCAGAGCCCTAGCCTAGCACAGCCTAGCTGCCATTGAAACCGGCACCGGCCCTGAATCTGTAGCGAATCCTTGGCCCAACAACTTTGAAGGCATCGGGGCCACTGGCGACTCTAGGATTTCGCACTCGTCTGGCCATCAGCCGTTCAGCCTCGAACGTCCCAAAGCCACTGATGCACACCGTACGACCGGCCTTCAGGGTGTCGCGGATGGCTCCAGAGAGGGTATCAAGTACCCGTAGGGCATCCTTAGGGCTGAGATTGAGGTCAAGGTCACAGAGGGTTTGTGCAAGCTCCTCACGGTTCATCTT
>PLUC01000021.1 GCA_003165415.1 Holophagaceae bacterium | reverse complement strand
CGCTGCTGGGGGAGCGCATGGCCGGGCTGGTGCCGTTCCGGGCCGGGGAGCCGCCCTGGGCGCTCTACGGCTATGTGTCACCGCCGGAGCTGAGCTTCCGGGACCGCAACCACCTCTACCTGTTCGTCAACGGCCGCGCGGTGCGGGACCGCCTGCTGCTGGCGGCCCTGGCCGAGGCCTGGGAGGGCTTCTTCCCCAAGGGCGCCTACCCGGCCGCGTTGCTGTTCCTTGATATACCGCCCGAGGCGGTGGACGTGAACGTGCACCCCACCAAGGCCGAAGTGCGCTTCCGCGAGCCCCAGCGCATCTTCCCCTGGGTGAGCCGGGCCCTGCGCGAAGCCTGGAGCCAGATGCGGGGCGAACTGCCCTCGGTGCTGGACCTGCCGCCCCGGCCCCTGGAACTGGAGCTGGACCAGCCCCTGCGCCCGCCGCCCCCCGCCGCCCCCGCCCAGCCCCACCTGTGGGCCCGGGAGGCCGGCGGCGCGTTCCCGGCCTTGGCCGCCGCCTTCGGCGCCGACCGCCCCTGGGAGCCCTCCGCGGAGCGCGGGGTGGCGGAGGGGTTCCAGACCGTGCGCTACCTGGGGTCCTTCGATGCCACCTACCTGCTGGCCGAAGTCCAGGGTGAGAAGGAGCCGGAACTTTGGATCGTGGACCAGCATGTGGCCCACGAGCGGATCCTCTACGAGCAGCTGTTCCTGCGCCACCACCAGCCCGCCGTGCAGCCCCTGCTGCCGCCCCAGGTGGTGCGGGTGGGACCCGAGGCCCTGGCCCGCCTGGGCCCGTTCCTGGCCGAGTTCATCCAGGCCGGGCTGGAGCTGGAGCCCTTCGGCGAGGACGCCCTGGTGGTGCGCGGCATGCCGGATTTCCTCATGGAGCGCGATCCCCGGGCCCTGCTGGAGGACTTCCTGGCCAGGCTGGACACCCAGGGCCGGCTGGACCTGGACGCCTTCCGCCGTGAGCTCAACGCCGAACTGTCCTGCAAGGCCGCCATCAAGAAGCATCACCATCTTCCGGCAGAACTTGCCCAGAAGCTCATCGAGGACCTCATGGCCTGCGCGGTGCCCCACACCTGCCCCCACGGCCGCCCGGTCATCAAGAAACTGACCCGCGGCGAACTGGAACGCAGTTTCGGCCGGCGGGTTTGAAGCCGATAAAAACCCTAGGCACAATTATTGCCCCAGTCCGTTGCGCAAAGGTGGATTCCGACATGAACCCAAGCCCGTTCCCCAAGACCGTCATCCTGGCAGGAGGCCTGGGCACCAGACTCTCCGAGGAGACCGTGGTCAAGCCCAAGCCCATGGTGGAGATCGGCGGCCACCCCATCCTCTGGCACATCATGAACATATACGCCCATCACGGCGTCAGCGAGTTCGTGCTGGCGCTGGGCTACAGGGGTGAGATGGTGAAGGACTACTTCCTCCGGTTCAACGCCATGACCATGGACCTCACGGTGGACCTGGCCACCGGCGGCACTACCGTCCACGACGGCCATCACCCCAAGTGGAAGGTCCACCTGGCCGACACCGGCCCGGACACCCAGACCGGCGGGCGCCTGCTGCGACTGCGCAAGTGGTTGGAAAATGAAGAATTATTCATGATGACCTATGGCGACGGCGTGGCCGATCTGGACATCACCGCCCTTCTGGCCTTCCACCGCCGGCACGGCAAGCTGGCCACGGTGACCGCGGTGCGCCCCCCGGCCCGGTTCGGCGGCATCACTTTCAAAGGTGACCGGGTGGCAAGCTTCGCGGAGAAGCCCCAGGTGGGCGAGGGCTGGATCAACGGCGGCTTCTTCGTGCTGAACCGCAAGGTCCTGGACTACATCGACGGGGACCAGACCCCCTGGGAGCACGGTCCCATGGAGCGGCTCACCGCGGAAGGCCAGCTCATGGCCTACCGCCACGAGGGCTACTGGCAGCCCATGGATACCTTACGCGAGAAGCAGCTGCTGGAGGCCCTCTGGCAGAGCGGGCGCGCGCCCTGGAAGGTGTGGCCGTGAGCGGGGCGCAACGCCGGGCCCTGGTCACCGGCGCCACCGGGCTGGTGGGCTCCTGGCTGTGCCGGCGGCTGCTGGATGACGGCGCCCACGTGGTGGCCCTGGTGCGGGACTGGGACCCGCAAAGTGAGCTGATCCGCAGCGGCGACATCCAGCGCTGCACGGTGGTCTCCGGCCGCCTGGAGGACTACCCGGCCCTGGTGCGGGCCATCGCCGAGCACGAGATCGACACGGTGTTCCACCTGGGCGCCCAGGCCATCGTCGGCACCGCGCTCATCAGCCCCCTGGCCACCTTCGAGGCGAACATCCGCGGCACTTACAACCTGCTGGAGGCCTGCCGGGTGCACCGGGACCTGGTGGAGCGCCTGGTCATCGCCTCCAGCGACAAGGCCTACGGCTCCTCCGAGGTGCTGCCCTACACCGAGGCCATGCCCGCCAACGGCCGCCACCCCTACGACGTCTCCAAGAGCTGCGCCGACCTGCTGGCCCTCACCTACGCCGCCAGCTACGGCATGAACCTGGCGGTGGCCCGGTGCGGCAACATCTACGGCGGCGGCGACCTGAACTGGAGCCGGATCGTGCCCGGCACCATCCGCAGCGTGCTGGAGGGCCGCGCCCCGGTGCTGCGCTCCGACGGCAGCTTCATCCGGGACTACGTCTACGTGGAGGACGTGGTGGACGCCTACATGGCCATGGCCGAAGCCGCGGGACGCCCCGGGGTGCGGGGCGAGGCCTTCAATTTCAGCCCCCAGCGCCCCCTCACCGTGCTGGAGATCACCCGGGCGGTGCTGGCGGCCATGGACCGCTCCGACCTGGAGCCGGTGATCCTGGACAGCGCCCGGGCCGAGATCAAGGACCAGTACCTGGACGCGGGCAAGGCCGCCCGGGTGCTGGGCTGGGAGCCCCGCTACGGGCTGGAGGAGGGCCTGGAGGCCACGGTGGCCTGGTACCGCACCTTCCTGCGGGACCACGCGTGAACGCCGCCGAGTTGCGCGCCCGGATCCTGGACCTGGTGGAGGAGTACACCGCCGCCAACTGGCCCGGGCAGCCCTTCGTGCCGGGTGAGACCCCGGTGCCGGTGAGCGGCAAGGTATTCGACGGCGCGGACCTGCGCAGCCTGGTGGACGCCTCCCTGGATTTCTGGCTCACCACCGGGCGCTTCGCCGCCCAGTTCGAGCGGGACTTCGCGGCCTTCATGGGCACCCGCTGCTGCAGCCTGGTGAACTCGGGCTCCTCCGCCAACCTGCTGGCCCTCACCGCCCTCACCGACCCCAGCCTCAAGGACCGGGCCCTGCGCCCCGGGGACGAGGTGATCACCTGCGCCGCCGGCTTTCCCACCACCGTCAACCCGATCCTGCAGAACCAGCTGGTGCCGGTGTTCGTGGACGTGCACATCCCCACCTACAACCTCGACGCCAGCCGGCTGGAGCAGGCCTTGGGGCCGCGCACCCGGGCGATCATGGTGGCCCACACCCTGGGCAACCCCTTCGACCTGGGGACGGTGATGGAGGTGGCCCGGCGCCACCGCCTCTGGGTGGTGGAAGACTGCTGCGACGCCGTGGGCGCCCTCTATCAGGGACGGCCCGTGGGCACCTTCGGCGATCTGGCCACGGTGAGCTTCTATCCGGCCCACCACATCACCATGGNNGGGCGAGGGCGGCGCGGTGCTCACCTCGGACCCCCAGCTCAGGAAACTGGTGGAATCCTTCCGGGACTGGGGCCGGGATTGCTGGTGCGATCCCGGACACGACAACACCTGCCGCAAGCGGTTCCAGTGGCGCCTGGGCGAGCTGCCCTTCGGCTACGACCACAAGTACACCTACAGCCGCCTGGGCTACAACCTCAAGCTCACCGACATGCAGGCGGCCGTGGGCTGCTCCCAGCTGCAGAAGCTGCCGGGCTTCATCCAGAGCCGCAACGCCCATTTCAGCCATCTGCTCCAGGCGCTGGAGCCCCTCGCCGGGCAGCTGATCCTGCCCGAGGCGACCCCCGGCGGCACGCCCAGCTGGTTCGGCTTCCCCATCACCCTGCGGGAGACCTGCGGCCTGACCCGCAACCAGGTGATCCAGGCCCTGGAGGCGGCCCGCATCGGCACCCGCCTGCTGTTCGGCGGCAACCTGCTGCGCCAGCCCGCCTACCAGGGCATCGCCCACCGGGTGGCGGGGACCTTGGCCGGGGCGGACCGGGTCATGCGCGACACCTTCTGGGTGGGCACCTACCCCGGCCTCACGCCGCCCATGCTGGACCACATCGCCGACACGCTGAAGCGGCTCTGGCCTTGATCATTCCATGGACAGGATCGGGTTCTCCAGCCGGAGGTCCTCCCGGATCATGCGCTTGATCTCCGCGGCGTAGCCCCGGCTCGCCACCAGGATGGGGCCCTGGAAGCCCCGCAGCCAGACGGGGGGATGGATGCTGAACCCGCCCAGGGTCCGGCCCTGCAGGTGGGGGTTGGAGTCCACGATGGCGGCCACCGGGGCCTCCCGCAGCGCGGTGGTGGCCAGGAGGCGGCAGGCGACGGTTCCGGCGCCCCAGATGGCGAAGGGCGCGCCGGCCCGGGCCAGCTGCTCGGCCATGGCCCGCTCCGGGGCGGCCTGCCGCTCGCACTGGGCGATGTAGGCGAGGGCGGCGGCGGGTCCCGCCAGGTCGGGCCGGAAGGCCGCCGGGGTGCCCTTGCGGAAGGCGAAGGCGAGCACCTGCATGGAGGAGCCGCCGCTGTGGATCCGGTCCACCACGTGGCCGAAGGCCGGCGCGAAGCCCAGGCGCGCCATGAGGTTCTCCAGGCTCGCGCGGGTGAAGAAGTTGATGTGCTCGGTGCTGAACTCCTGGAACGGGGCCTCGTTGGTGCGGTGGAAGCCTTCCAGGTCGGGCACCTCCAGGTAGAGCAGGCCGCCCGGGGCCAGGGCGGCGCCGAGGTTGTCCAGGGCCGCGTCCAGGTCGCGGATGTGCTCGATGACACCCACGGCGAGCATCAGATCGTGGGGGCCTCCGGCGATGGGATCGAAGATGGTCCCCTGGGCCACGGCCACGCCCTGGCATTCCTGGGCGCTCCTGCCGCACTGGGCCGAGGGATCTACGCCCAGGAGCCGGGTGTAGCCGAGCCTGGCCAGTTCCGCCAGGAGGCCTCCGGTGGCGCTGCCGATCTCGGCGATGGAGAGGGTCCGGTCCGGAAGCTGGCCGCAGAGCTCGGCGGCGATGGCCTGGAACCGGCGCTGGTCCACGGGGCTGGGCAGTCCCCGGCGGGTGGGGTCCTCGTAGCGGGAACACTCCTGGTAGTAGCGGTCGAACGCCGCCTGGGCGGGGATGCCGTCCGCGTAGACCATGCCGCAGGCCGGGCAGGCCACCACCCGGTAGCCGGCGTGCAGGCTCACCCCGGAAATGGGGGCGAGCCGGTGGTCGCGCAGGAGGCTCTGGTCCGGGCCAGCGCATACCGGACAGGTTCTTGGAACGGCTGCGGGCACGGTCATGGGAGTTCCTTCCAAGGGGTCAGGATCCGGGCGGAACCGAGTAGAGCACCAGCTCCCAGGCATCGGTCCCATGGTAGCGGAGGTGGAAGGTGTGGCCGGGCATCCAGGCCTGGAGCAGGTTGGGCACCGTCCAGAGATGATCCTGCCGGTGGTAGAGGCAGATGGCCAGGCGGGGACCCCGGCGGATCAGGCCTTCGGCGCCCCGCAGGGCCTCCGGTTCCGCCCCTTCGATGTCCATCTTGATGTAGTCCGGGGGATCGTCCCGGAGCAGCTCGTCCAGGCGCAGGCATGGGACCTGGGTCCCGCCCGAGGCCGAGGGCGTGGCGTTCAGGGTTCCCGTGCCCTGGAAGGCCACGGTGCCGGCCCGGTCGCCCAGGGCCACCGGGTGGAAGGTGATCCGGTCCCGGTGCGGGGTGCGCTCCAGCCAGGCCCGGAACCTCCCGGCGCTGGCGGGGTCGGGTTCGAAGGCGTGGATGCGGCGGGCGCGGGGGCCCCACACCTCCAGCATGCGCTGGCAGGTGTCGCCGTCGAAGGCCCCGGCGTCCACTAGGGTCTCGCCATCGCCGCAGCGGAACAGGCCTTCGGGGAAGTAGATCTCCTCGGGATCTGTGGCGGGCAGCAGGTTGAAGTCGAGGGTCAGCCGCCACAGGGCATGGCGGAGGAAGATCTCCCGGGAGCGGGGCTCCGGGAACAGCTCCAGGGCCCCCAGCACCTGGTCCCGGGCCGACCGCACCCGCGCCGGCAGGTCCATGGCGTAGTGCGGAACCAGCCCATCGGGATGGGCGCAGGCCAGATGGCAGAAATGGGCCACCTGCCGCGCCCCCAGGGAGCGCAGCTTCGCCTCGGTCTCGGGGAAGCGGTGGGGCGAGCCCTCGGCGCGCCATATGGAGACCACGAAACAGGCATCCAGGCCATGGCGGGCGCAGGCCTCCTGCGGGGAGAGCACGGGAAGCCCGCCGATCTCCGTGCCCCACTTGGCCGGATCGTTGTCGGAAAAGGCCCGGACGGTGAACCGGGATCCCTCCAGGACCCGCTGGATCTTGCGGCCCAGGGTGCCGGCGCCGAACAGGACCAGGGGCGTCGCGGGATCCGGGCAGCGCTCCAGCCAGATCCGGCGGCTCCGTTCCTGGAACGCGGTTTCGGGCTCGGTGAGGCATTCCAGGAAACGGCGGTGGAGATCCATCCAGGCTCCGGCGGAAAGGGGTTCCATTCTACCAAGTCGGGCCGGATCTGCAGGCCTCCATCCACCGTCCCAGGGGCGAGTCGGCGGGCACCTGGGCCTCGTTGAGGCCGGGATCGGGCAGGGGATCGCCCACCAGGTAGCCTTTGCGCGCCGTGGTGTCGGGCGCTTCACCCCGGGTGGCCTGCAACTCCCGGTACTGCTCCGTGGCCTCGGCGAGCTGGGCGCCGTAGGGGCGGCAGGCCGCCTCGAACAGCTCCTGGGACGCCTCGTAGATCCGCTTGTCGAACGGGAGGTGCCGGCGGATCTCCAGGGCCTCGTCGGGGGTGGGCTGCTGGCGCGGTTCCGCCCCCGAGGTGTTGCGCAGCTCGTAGATCGGGTGGGCCCAGCCCAGCTTGCGGGCCAGCACCAGCACGGAGGCGTCGAACGCCTCCTGGAGCCCCACGAACCGGCACTGGCGGACCCGTTCCAGGGCCTTGAGGCAGTCGGCTTCCCCCACCTCACGGTCGAAGGTGGTGTCCGCGAACAGCTGGGTGACCGGGTTCCGGTAGTAGAGGTAGAGGCCGCCCGTGTCGGCCCAGGAGGTGGCACGGACCCCCGGGGCGTTCAGCAGCCCATGCAGGCTGTGGGTGCGGTTGCGCACGGCGTGGGCCACGTCCGACAGGTGCCGCGCCAGGGGATCCCTCATGAAGGTGAAGTACCAGGGATCGGCGATCCCCATCCAGAGATGGACGCCCCAGCCCAGGTGGCCCTGGACCAGCTGGAAGCTCCGGCCGGAAGCGGCCGCCGCCTGGGTGATGGTCCACATGCTCTCGTAGTCGTAGACGCTCACCACCTGCTCCGCGGGATAGTTCAGGGTGAGCAGCGTCCGGATGGAACTGCCGGCGGTCTTGGGGACATGCAAGAAGATGGGGAGCGGCATGCCTAGATCTTGCCCCCTGGCCACCCAGGCCGCAAGATATCCGGATGAACCCATCCCCCCGTCACCCGGTCCTGGCCGAGGACCTGGACCACATCCTCGCGGCGCCCCTGCCCTGGCACCGCTTCCAGGGCAGGACCGTCCTGGTGACGGGCGCCAGCGGATTCCTGGCCGCCTACGTGGTGGAGACCCTCCTGCGCCTCAACGAGAAGGGGGCGGGAGCGCCGGTGCGGGTGCTGGCCCTGGTGCGCCGGGAGGAGGCGGCCCGGGCGCGGTTCGCCCACCACCAGGGGCGCGGGGACCTGGAGTTCCTGTTCCAGGACGTCTGCGAGCCCCTGGTCTGGCCCGGCGCGATCCACTTCATGGTCCATGCGGCCAGCCCGGCCACGCCCCGGGCCTTCGGCAGGGACCCCATCGGCACCTTCTCCGCCAACGTGTTCGGCACGGGCCGGCTCCTGGAGCGGGCCGCGAGCCAGCCCGTGGACGGTTTCCTGTTCCTGAGCTCCGGCGAAGTGTACGGCCTGGGCAACGACACGGTGATCCCCACCCACGAGGACGCGTTCGGCTACCTGGATCCGACCCAGGTGCGCTCGTGCTACGGCGAAGGCAAGCGGGCCGGGGAGAACCTCTGCGCCTGCTACGCGGCCCAGCGGGGCGTTCCGGCGACCATGGCCCGGATCTTCCACACCTACGGCCCGGGCATGCCGCTGGCGGACGGCCGGGTCTTCACCGATTTCGTGGCGGATGTCCTGGCCGGCCGGGATCTGGTGATGCGCAGCGCCGGGACCGCCAGCCGCGCTTTCTGCTATCTGGCGGACGCGGTGGAGGCCTTCTTCACCATCCTCCTGAAGGGCGCCCCGGGCCGTGCCTACAACGTGGGCAATGACCAGGCCGAACTCAGCGTCCTTGATCTGGCCGGCCTCCTGGCGGGCCTGGATCCCGGCGCCCGCCTCGGGGTGAGGCGGGAGGCGCAGGAGGAAGGCACCTATCTTGCAAGTCCCATCCAGCGCGGGTGTCCTGATGTCACCCGGCTGCGCGCCTTGGGCTGGGCTCCCCGCACCGGCCCCGAAGAGGGCTTCCGCCGGACCATTCGGAGTTTCCGATGAACATGCAGGACATCAAGAACCAGTTCCGGTCCGGATCCATGACCAAGGCCGACTACGTGGAGGCCATGCACGCCATCCACAAGCAGCTGATCGACTACGCCGCCTTCATCCAGCCCACGGACGTCACCCGCATCGAGATCGCCGAGGGCCGGGTGGTGCTCACCTGCGCCAGCGGCCTGAAGCTGCAGTACGACGACCCCCTGGACCAGCACGTCACGCCCCTGACCCTTCTGAACTTCGACGGCTACGAGCCGGAGGATTCGCGGATGCTGTTCCGGCTCATGGCGGACCTGGCCGGGACCGGCCCCTTCACCTTCCTGGACATCGGCGCCAACGTGGGCTGGTACGCCCTGTCCGTGGCCTTGCGCTTCCCGGCCGCCGCGGTCCACGCCTTCGAGCCGGTGCCTTCCACCTTCCTGAACCTGCAGAAGAACCTGGCCGTCAACGGCCTGGCCAATGTGCGGGCGCACAACCTGGGCTTCATGGACGAGGCCGGCCAGGTGGCCTTCTACTTCGATCCCGGCATTTCCGGGCGCACCTCCACCCGCAATGTGGCGGACGATCCCGCCGCGCTTCCGGTGGCCTGTGCCGTGACCCGGCTGGACGACCTGGTCCAGGCCGAGGGGATCGCCCCGGACGTCCTGAAGGTGGACGTGGAGGGCGCGGAACTGGCGGTGTTCCGGGGCGGGCTGGAGACGCTGCGCCGCCACCGCCCGCTGGTGTTCACGGAGATGCTGCGCAAGTGGGCGGCCCGGTTCGGCTACCACCCCGACGCCATCCTCGGCCTGTTCGCGGAGCTGGGCTACCGCTGTTTCTTCGTCCAGGACGGCAGGCTGGCGGAACTGGAGCGCATGACCGAGGACGTGGCGGCCACCAACTTCTTCTTCCTCCATGGGGAAAAGCACCAGGGGCTTCAGCCGCCGCGTTCCTGATTGGCCAGGGTCTTCCAGGAGAACACGGGCAGGCTCGAACCGGCGGGCAGGAAGGAGATCAGCATCCTCAGGATGCCTTCCCCCATGCCGTTCTCGGAACTGATGATGGCCGCGTCCACCTCGCCCCGGTGCTCCTCCAGCCATTGGGGCGGCAGGATGGGGATCCGGTTCAGGGTCTTCTTGCACCTCAGCTTGTTGGAATCCAGGAAGCAGACCACGGTGAGCCCGGACCGGGCCGCGTCCATGGCCAGAAGGTCGGCGTTGAACATGCTGCCCATGATCGCGACCCGGCGGATGCCCCGGGCCGGGAGGCCCGCGCACAGGCTGCTGCCGGACCGCAGGGCCAGGAGCCAGCGATGGAACGGGCTGTCGGTGGTCATGTCCCAGGCGGCGGGGTCCGGTTCGCCGGCGCCCAGCAGCAGGGTGGCCACCGAGATCTGGGGCCCCCAGGGGCTGGCGGCGTATTCCCGGGCCAGGGCGGCGGTCTCCGGATCCCGGCGGTCCTGGCGGATCTTGCGCATCACCCGGTGCACGCGCAGGGCATGCTTGCGCACCACGGCCCCGATTTCCCGGCGCAGGCGGCGGAGCCCGTCCAGGGGCTCCCGGCTCCGGAGCAGCGCCAGCTGGAAACGGTATTTCAGCAGCAGGAGCATGGCCATGGGCACGTACTTGCGGAACTCCGGCCGCTTGTTCAGCAGCACCGCGATCTGGGTATGAAGGGCAGAAGGCGGCACGATCTGGTCGTAGCGGAACTGGGCCTGCTGGGAGTGCAGGCGGTAGGCCAGGAGGGGGTCGGCCAGGTAGGCGACGGCGCCGACCCGGTTGAGCCGGACCATGGCGAAGATGTCCGCCAGGCAGCTCACCGAGTACCAGACGATGGGCCGGCACAGGCGCCGCACCAGCGGCCGGCGGATCATGAGCGTGGGGAAGGGCAGCCACAGGTGCCGGGTGTTCCAGGCGTGGATGTAGACCCCGCGCGGGAAGATCTCGTCCGCCGTTTCGCCGTTCCGGCGCGCCAGCACCGGGTTGCCGTGCTCGTCGATGATGGAGACGTTGGTGGTGACCGCCACCAGGGCGGGGTGTTGCCGGAAGGCCTCCACCTGCCGGGCCACCAGGTCCGGACCCATCACGTCGTCGTCGTGGCTGAGGAGGATGTAGCGGCCCCGGGCCTGCTTGAGGGCGAGGTGATAGTTCCCCGGGGCCCCCCGGTTGTACGGATTGCGGTGGAAGCGGATCCTCGGATCGGTGAAGGACCGGACCATGGCCGCGGTGCCGTCCTCGGAGGCGTTGTCCATGACCAGGATCTCGAAATCCGTGAACGTCTGGGCCAGGGCGGCCTGGATGGCCAGCTTCAGGTACGCCTCCCGGTTCCAGGTGAAGATGCAGATGGTGACCAGGGGGGCTGGGGTCACAGGTCCTCCGTCAGGGGGATGCACATGTTGGCGCGCAGTTCGTCCCGGTCCAGCAGGGGCAGGAGGTCCTCCATGGGCCGGGTGGCCATGGAGCCGTCGGGCTTCTGGTACGACCCGGCCCGGGGCTGGGTGGGCTGGTCCCGGGCGATGCGCACCACGCAGACCAGGGGGCCGGGGCGGTCCAGGAGTTCCGCCACCCGGGCCTCCAGATCCTGGTGGGAATCCAGGCGGGCCGTGGGGATGCCGAAGGCTTCGGCCACCTTGGCGCAGTCCGGCAGGGTCAGGCCGCTGCCGGCATCGCTGGCCACGTAGCGGCCGCCGAAATAGCCGCGCTGGCTGCTGCGGATGGAGCCGTAGCCCTGGTTGTCCAGCACGAAGAACTTCACCGGCAGGTCCAGGCGGTGGATCACCTCCAGCTCCTGGAGATTCATCTGGAAGCCGCCGTCGCCGTCGATGCAGATGGTCCGGTGCCGGCCCGAGGCCACGCAGGCGCCCAGGGCCGCCGGGATGGCGAACCCCATGGGACCCAGGCCCTGGCTGTTGAGCATGCGCACCCCGGCCGGAAGGCGCACCGCCTGGCAGGTGAGTTCGCTGCAGGCGCCGCTGGACCCCGGAACCAGGACGTCGCCCGCCCGCAGGGCCCGGGAGATGACCTCCACCAGCACGTAGTTGTCCACGCAGTCCTTGGTGTCCCAGTATTCCGGAAGGACCACGGGGTATTTTTCCCGCCAGGCCTGGATCCGGGCCATCCACTCCGGCCGGGCGGCCAGGTTCCGTTCCGGGATGAGCGTCGCCAGGGCCCGCAGGAAGACCCCGGCGTCGGCGGGCACCTTCACGTCGATGGGCATGCGCATCTTGCCGATCTCGGCGGGGTCGATGTCGACCATGATCTTCCGGGCGCCCCGGGCGAAGTACTCGTGCATGTAGGCCAGCTGGCCATAGTCCAGGCGGGCCCCCAGCACCAGGAGGCAGTCGGCGTTCTGCTGGGTGAAGTTGGCCGCCCGCTGCCCCGCGGCTCCCGGCCGGCCGGCGAACAGGGGATGGGTTTCCGGCAGAAAGTCCGCGGCCTTCCAGGTGGTGAGCACCGGGGCCCCCAGGGCTTCCGCCACCGCCAGGAAGGTGTCGAGGGCCCCGGCGTGGCGCACGCCGTTGCCCACGAGGATGGCCGGGCGGCTGGACCGGGTCAGGAGGTCCAGGGCCGCGGCGGCGGCCTGCTCCAGCTGGGCGGGCGCCATCCCTTCCGGAGGCGGCGGCACGAAGGGTTCCATGGTGTCCGGATCCACGTCCGCGGCCTGGACGTCCAGGGGCACATCCACCCACACGGGACCGGGGCGGCCGGTGGTGGCGGCGTGGATGGCCTGGTCCATGATCCTGCGGATCTGGGCGGGGTCGTCCACCACCGCGGCGAACTTGGTGATGGGGCGGACCATGGCGACGATGTCGATCTCCTGGAAACCCATCTGCCGCACCCCGCAGCGGGAGGCGAAATCCGCGCGCTTCACTTGGCCGGAGATCATCAGCAAGGGCGTGGAATCCAGCCAGGCCGCGGCCACCCCGGTGAGGGCATTGATGCCGCCCGGGCCGGTGGTCACCAGGGCCGCCCCGATGGAACCGGTGAACTGGGCGTGGGCTTCCGCCGCCACGGAACACCCCTGCTCATGGAGGTTGACGATGTATTCCAGGTCCGCACAGCGCCCCAGGCTGTCCACCAGATGCATGCAGCCCCCGCCGGGCAGCATGAACACGTGGCGCACTCCGGTCCGGGCCACCCGTTCCATGACGTAGTCGGAAAGTTTCATGGTCAACCGAAGAAGTGGGTCACGTAAGTCTTGCGATGGGGGTTCTTGCCGATGGATTCATCGGTGTAGTAGGAATCCGCCTTGATGTGGGTGGAGGAGATCTCCTCCAGGATGCAGCCATCCCCGGAGGAGAACTCGTGGCGCACGCCCCGCTCCACCGTGACCACCTCTCCCGCCTGCACCAGCCGGTCCTGGCCGTTGAGGCGCAGGTTGAGGGTCCCGTGGAGAATGTGGAAGGTCTCCTCTTTTTTCTTGTGGTACTGCTCCGGATGCACCTGGCCGGGGAGCATGATGATCAGCTTCTTGCAGTAGGCCCGGTTCACCACGCTGATGATGGTGGCCCCGACCTCCTCGTAGCGGTCGATGCCATAGTGATGGCTGATCTCCACGTCGCACTTGTTGCCTACGGTGACATGGCCCGCTTCCAGCATCTGCCGGACCCGGTCCACGATGGAGCGCACCCGGGCATGGTTGTCCCGCCGGGTCACCTGGGGCAGGAAGATGGGCTGCAGGGCCGCCACCGGCTCCAGGAGGGTGTATTCCACGTACTTGCCCAGATCGTTGGCGGTGAGCTGCCCGGGGACCGTGGGCATGGCCAGGACCAGGTCATCCGGCTCCAGCCGGCGGCCCCGGGGCAGGGCATGCCTGGCGAAGAGCCCGCGCCTGAGTTCCTGCAGGCTCGCCAGTTCGGTTTCCGAGGACTGGTGCCGGCCGCCTTCGTCGGCGCAGGTCTCGAAGGCCTCCTGGGCGGCCTCGAGCCAGGCCCGGCACTGGGCGGGGGCGAGGGAATAGGCGTTCAAAGCGTACTTCTCCGTGGGCAGGCCCACGTGCCGCTCCAGGATCCAGGCGCCCTTGGCCACCGCCATCTGCACGGTCCGGAGATCGGCGGGCGCTTCGTGGGAGGAGAACCCGACCCCATGGGCCGGGTAGCGTTCCTTCAGCCTGGCGATCTGGTGCAGGTGCTGGTGGCGGGTGGCGGTGGGATATTCGCCCACGCAGTGCATGATGCTCAGGGGCCGGCCCCGGTGTTCGAAGAAGGCCACCACCCGGTCCAGGGTCTCCAGGGAGCTGCCGGCGGTGGAGGCGATGATGGGGAGCGTTGAGGCGGCCACGCGTTCCATGAGGGGCCAGTCGCCCAGGGAACAGCTGGCGATCTTTAGCCACTGAAATCCGTGCTTTTCCACCAGGTCCACGGACTTTTCGTCGAAGGGCGTGCAAACCTTGATGAACCCTTTCTTATCCATCCGCTCCACCAGCTTCAGGAAGGCCGTTTCGTCCAGGCGGGTTTCGAGGAACCGCTTGATGTGCTTGATGTCCGTCCGGTTCTTAAAGTCCGGGTGAATAAAACTGTCAAGATCCCGGTACTGCAGCTTGAACCCGAAATCCATGGTCTCCCGGAAGGGCTCCGCCACCGAGGCGAAAGCCTCGATCAGGTCCAGGCCGTGGTCCAGGTCGCCCATGTGGTTGTTGGCCATCTCGAAGATCACCAGCGGCTTGGATGGGTTGCACATGGGAGGCTCCGGACTGCTCTGGCATCGTTGATTGTTGGTCTAGACAATAGGCACTAGTATAGATTTGCTTTGGAGCCAGGTTGTGAGCAAAAAGAGTGCCTCGATTCAAAGGGACACCAGCCCCGAACTTTGGGGCCGCGCCGGCCGCATCCGGCTCGTGCTGACGGATGTGGACGGGGTGCTCACCAGCAGCCATCTGTTCTACGGGGTCGAGGGCAGTCACCTGCGCGGTTTCAGCACCCGGGACGGGGCGGCCATGAACTGGCTGGCCCAGAGCGGGATTCCCGTGGGCTTCATCTCCGCCCTGGACGCTCCCAGCACCCGGGCCCGGGCCCGGGATCTGGGCGTGGAGGAACTCCATCTTGGCAGTGGCGAGAAACTGCCCATCTTCCAGTCGATCCTTGAACGCCGGGGCCTCGCGGCCCAGGAGGTCGCCTACCTGGGGGATGATCTTCATGATCTGCCGATTCTCCTTCGAGCCGGGCTAAGCGTTTGTCCGGTGGATGCGGCGCCGGAGGTCCGGGCGGCCTGCCATTGGGCCGTGCCCCTGAGGGGAGGAGAAGGGGTGTTCCGTGCCGCGGGTGAGCTGATCCTGAAGGCCCAGGGGTTCTGGGAAGGCATCGTCGCCCGCTATTCCTGAGGTTTCCCGGATCCTCCGTCCCGCTAACGAGGTGGCACCGGTCTTGCTCAACTGCGCTATGGAGTCATGAATGGGTTCATCCACGCGATTTCCCCTCCGCCCATCGGCACCGCTGCTGTCCATCTGCATCCCGACCTACAACCGGATCCATTGGCTCAGGCGCTGCCTGGACCACTGCATCGGCCAGACGGAAGCCCTCGACCCGGGCCTGGTGGAAGTGGTGGTATCGGAAAACGCCGGCACCGACGGCAGTTGGGACCTGCTCCAGGACCTGGCGGAGCTGCATCCCTGCCTCCAGATCCACCGGAACCCTGAGAACGTCCGCGCCGAGAACTTCAATGTCGTCGTGGGGGAGGCCCGGGGGCAATACGTATGGCTCATGGGGGATGACGACGCGCCGGTACCAGGTGGCCTGGCCAAGGTGGTCGACCTCATCCAGACCACCCCGCGGGATCTGTACCTGCTGCACTGCCAGGAGGTGGATCTCGAGGGGAAGCCGCTGGTGGTGCGGCAGTGGTTCCAGGACCTGCCATCCCTGGACTGGGACCTGTCGGACCGGTCCGCACTCATGGATTACCTCAATCATGCCCAGTACATGGCAGCGGTGTTCGCCTTCATCAGCGTCCTGGTGTTCGATCGGGAGGCCTGGCTGGAGGCGGCCCCCGACCTCCGGGAAGCCGAGGCCGAAGGCTGGCCCCACGTGGCCCGGGGTCTGAAGATGATCCGCACCCGGGGCCTGGTGCGGGTGGTGGAGGAGGTGCTCCTCATCAACACCGCCGGCAATGACGGTTATGAAAAAATTGATCCATGGGCCCGGGCCATGGCCGACCTGCAGGGCTGGCTCCGCCTGGGCGTGGTGTTCTTTCCACGGGATATCGAACTCAGGCAGGCGTTCATGGGGCCCCTGCGCCGCAATCGCCAGAGCTACCTGCTGCACCATTTCTGGAACTATGCCCCCAGCCGCGAGGCCTGGGAGAAGACCTGGCAGCCGCTCCAGTGGGCGGGCGTCCCGGCCCTGGACATCGCGGCCTACGATCTGGCGGGGAAGATGCACCGGCCCGGGTACACCCCGTCCTCGCAACTGGAGGCGGAGGCCCTGTGCCTGGCCGATCTGGGTTTCATCACCCGGGGTTCCCGCAGGGTGCTGATCATGACCGCCCGGGCCGTCGGCGAGGACCTGGGCGCCCTGCTGGAGCTGCTGAAGGCCCATACCCGGGCGGAACTCAAGGTGCTGTGCAGTTCGGGATCCCCGGCCCCGCCGGGGGCGGACGGGGAGCGGGTCTCCTGTTCCATGGTCGACCTGGTCCGGGTGGCCGGCGATCGCCGCTACCAGCAGGAACTGGGGGCAGCGCTCCGGGATTTCGCCCCCGACCTGGTGCTCAACCTCGATCCCGAGCGGCGGCCCAGCTGGGATATCCTGGCCATGGAGGCCGGCGCGGTGGCCGGCCTGGCGTTCCGGGCGCCGGAACGGCAGGTGCCGCCTGAACTGGCCGCCTGGCTGGACAGCGGCTACACCCGCCTGCTGCCCCCGGGTCCCACGCCCACCCTGGCCGCGGCCTTGGGGCTGGCCCTGCCGGCCCCCCCGGCCACCGCCGTGATCTGGGAAGGCTCCCAGTTCGTGTACCACAGCCTGGCCCACGTGAACCGGCAGCTCTGCCTGGGGCTGCTGGCCTCCGGCAAGGTGGACTTGAGCCTCCTCCCCTACGAGCCCGACCAGTTCGGGGGGGTCTTCGTCCCGGCCTTCCGGCCCCTGGCGGCCCGGGTGCGCAAGGCCCTGGCCGGCCCGGCGGCGGTGCATGTGCGCCACCAGTGGCCGCCCCATTTCCAGCCGCCGGCCCAGGGGGCCTGGGTCATGATCCAGCCCTGGGAGTTCGGCGGGATCCCCGCCGAGTGGGTGGCGCCCATGCGCGACCAGGTGGACGAGATCTGGGTTCCCTCCACCTGGCTGAAGGACTGCTATGTGCAGAGCGGCATCCCCGGCGGGAAGGTGGTGGTGGTGCCCAACGGGGTGGACTGCAAGGTGTTCTGTCCCGAGGGCGAGCGGTTCCCGCTGAACACCTCCAAGGGCTGCAGGTTCCTCTTCGTGGGCGGGACCATCCAGCGCAAAGGCTTCGATCTGCTCCTGGACGCCTTCGTGAAGACCTTCCGCGCCAGCGACGACGTCTGCCTGGTCATCAAGGCCCAGGGAGGCGGGGTCTACGGTGGCCCGGACCTGCCGGAGCTCCTGCGCAAGCTGCGCGAGGCGGACCCCCAGGCCCCCGAGATCGAGTACCGCCCGGACGACCTGAGCGAGCCGCAGATGGCGGCCCTCTACCGGGCCTGCGACGTGCTGGTGCTGCCGTACCGGGGCGAGGGCTTCGGCCTGCCCATCGCCGAGGGCATGGCCAGCGGGCTCCCGGTGCTGGTGACCGGTCGGGGCGCGTCCCGGGATTTCGTACGGGAGGAATGGGCCTACCTCATCCCCAGCCGCACCGTCGCCGCGCCCGATCCGGGCGGATTCACCCCCAGCCGGGCCGGGTTCTGGCTGGAGGAGCCGGACGGCGCGGCCCTTGGCGAGCTGATGAAGCGGGCCTATGCCGATCCCGGGGAGCGCCGGGCCAAGGGCGCCCGGGGCCGGGAGCATGCCCGGGCGGAACTGGGCTGGGACAAGCCGGTGGCCCTGATGTTGGAACGACTGGCCGCCCTGGCCGGGCGCAGCCCGCGCCGCGACGCCCCGCCCGATCCCGTGGGCCAGGACAAGCCGGAGGCCTTCTTCTACCGCCCGGACTGGTCCAAGGCCGAGTGGGCGGAGGTGCTGCTGAGCTACATCCTGGCCTTCCGGCCCGGGGAGCCCGTGGCCCTGGTCATGCCCAGGTCGGGAGCCGCCGGGGAGCCCACCCTCGAGCAGATCCAGGTGCGGGTGCTGGAGCTGGTCAAGGGCTCCGGAGTCCAGACCTTCCCGGACGTGGTGCTGGTGGACAACCCCGGGGAACTCCCCGAGGTTCTCGCCGGCTATGCCCCGGTCACCCAGGTGCCCGCCGGCCGGGGCGCGGTGGCGGGGCTGCGGGGGGCCTACGGCCTGCGCCTGGCCGAGGCCCGGACCCGGCTGTGCCAGGCCAATAATCCCAAATGAAACTTGCGAGCGACCCATATGGGATTAGACTGGGGTGTGGGAGACCGTCGTGATCCTGCTCCATGAACCCCAGCGTGCCAGAAAACAGCATCCGTCCCCGGCCAAGCGGGTGGAGCCCAAGGCGGTCCTCCTGGAGGACCTTGGCGCCCCCGACCTGCTGGGGGCCTGCCGGCGGCTTCAGGAGCTGTGGAAACTGGATGCCGAGGTGGCCGCCAACCTGCTGGGAACCTCTCGGTCCACCTGGTTCCGCTGGTGTGACGCGCTGAAGGGCGGCAAGGACATCCAGTGGACCGGGGACCAGCGCACCCGGGCGCTGGCTCTGCTGCGGATCTTCGAGGCGGTGGCCGACCTGCACCATGAGGACCGGGACGCCCGCACCTGGATCCACGAGCCGCTGGAGGCTCCGGGCTTCGGCGGCCGCTCGCCGCTGGAGGTCATGACCTCTGGCTTCGAAGGGCTCCTGCTGGTCCGTGACTACCTGGACTTCCTGCACAGCGCCTGGACTTGAGCCGCCGGGTCCTGTTCTTCGCCGCGCTCTGCTACCGGCTGGCCCTCCGCCGGCCGACGAACCCGTTGGAGGCCCTGGGACTGCCCGGGGTCCAGTCCCGGGAGCGGGTGGAAGGCGCCAGTTCCGCCCGCAGGTTTCCCGGGAGGTTCGATTCTCCGGGGTTCCCGGTCCTGTACGCGGCCACGGCTCCCGCCACCTGCGCCGCCGAGATCGCCCATCACCTCAGGGCCCACTATCTCGACCGCAAGCGCGGCCTCCGGCCCCAGGATTTCGCCTATACCTTGCTGGAAGTGCCCATCGCCGGAGCCTTCGATGACCTCCGGGCCCGGCGGGACGCCCCCAGGGGCCTCCAGACCCCCGCCACCGGCGTCTATTCCCTGGCCCGGCTCTATGCCTTCAGGGCCTTCCAGGACGGCATGGACGGCCTCATCTACGCTTCGGCCCGGCACCGGGGCGGCACCTGCGTCGCCCGGTTCCTGGCCGCGGGTCTCGTCCTCGCCACCTGCCCGGTGGGGAGCGTCCGCTTCCATTGGACCGGGAAAAAGCTGGTGGAGGTGCCGGCTCCGGCCTGACTATATTAAATATGTATCAGAGGATTCCATGAGCCTGGCCACGATCCAACAGAAACTGCAGCACCTGGAAGCCCTGGGCGGTTTGGCGGAACTGGAGGCGGTGGAGCTCATCCTGGCCGAGCGGATCCGCCAGGTGGACGGGGAGGGGTGGACCCCGGCCCACGACGACCTGGAGCGCCGGGAGGGCCAGCTGGCCGCCGCCGGGGCCAGCTACGCGCTGGCGGTGCACCAGAAGGCCCTGGTGCACGCCCGCACCGGGAGCCTGGACGTGAAGCCCAGCGCCCCCCATGCCCGCTGGCCCTTCAGCCCCCTGGCCTGGAAGCCGGCCGGCATGCGCCGGATGACGGTCAAGGGCTCGGCCCTGATCCTGGCCGAACTGGCGCGGCAGATTCGGGCTGGGCTGGAATAGACGCCCGGATCTGGGGCAAGGCTCGTCATTTGCCCTATTTGACTGGTCTTTCACCGGGGCGTTAAGGCCGACAAATTTAAAAAAGTTAAAGGTTTGGCCTAAGCACGTCGATCAAAATAGGCATGACGCATGGAATCGGCTAGGTCTGCAAATCCTGCCTAGCCAGGCGGATTGTAGCTGTACAACACTTCGCGATTGGGGAGTACTACCATGTCTTCCATTATTTCTGGAATGTTGCCGGCACAGATCTCGGTCTTGACGAGCACCCAGATCCATAATTTGAAGACGACCGACATCGCCGTCTTCACCACCGCCCAGATCCAGGCCCTGACCACGACCCAGATCGGGGAGCTGGACACGGTAGATATTGCCTATTTGAACACCACGCAAGTGGGGGCCTTCACCACCACCCAGATCGGCTACGGCCTCACGAACACCCAGATCCAGAACATGCTAGCCGCGCAGTTTTCGGCCCTGAATTCAAGCCAGATCTCATCTCTCGGGACCGGGCAGGTCACCTATCTTTCCACCACCGATATCGCCGGGCTGACCACGGCCGAAGTCACCGCGCTGACCACGGCCCAGATCGGAGCCCTGTCCACCATTGATATCCGTGCCCTCGCCACCAGCCAGGTCCAGGCCCTGAACACGGGCCAGATCGCCGCCCTGGCCACGAACCAGGTCGCCGCCCTGCAGAACAGCCAGGTCATTGCCCTGGGCACCGACCAAGTGCAGGCGCTGACCACGGCCCAGGTGAACAACCTGACCCTGGGTCAGGTGCAGGCCTTGACCACGACCCAGGTGAACACCCTGACCACGGCCCAGGCTTCGAGCCTCACCACCGGCGGCATCGCCGGGCTGAGCGCCGGCCAGGCCCAGGCCCTGACCACGGCCCAGCTGTCCAGCCTGGGCACCAGCCAGATCATCGCCCTGCTCACCCGTGACGTGGCCGCCCTGGGCACCGCCCAGGTAGCTGCGCTGACCACCACCCAGGTTTCGAACCTGCTGACGGCCCAGGTGGCCGCGCTGACCACGGCCCAGGTTAACAGCCTGACCACGGGCCAGGTGAGCAACCTGACCACCGGCGCCATCACCGCGCTGAGCGCCGGTCAGGCCCAGGCGCTGACCACGTCCCAGCTGTCCAACCTGGGCACCAGCCAGATCACTGCCCTGCTCACCCGTGACGTGGCCGCCCTGGGCACCGCCCAGGTGGCCGCGCTGACCACCACCCAGGTGGCGAGCCTGCTGACGGCCCAGGTGGCCGCGCTGACCACCGCGCAGGTGAACAACCTGACCACGAATCAGACCGCCAACCTGACCACCGGCGCCATCGCCGTGCTGAACGTCGGCCAGGCCCAGGCTCTGACCACGGCCCAGCTGTCCAATCTGGGCACCAGCCAGATCACCGCCCTGCTGACCCGTGACGTGGCCGCCCTGGGCACCGCCCAGGTGGCGGCGCTGACCACCACCCAGGTGGCGAACCTGCTCACGGCCCAGGTGGCCGCGCTGACCACAGCGCAGGTGAACAACCTGACCACCAATCAGACCGCCAACCTGACCACCGGTGCCATCGCCGTGCTGAGCACCGGCCAGGCCCAGGCGCTGACCACGGCCCAGCTGTCCAACCTGGGCACCAGTCAGATCACCGCCCTGCTGACCCGTGACGTGGCCGCCCTGGGCACCGCCCAGGTGGCTGCGCTGACCACCACCCAGGTGTCGAACCTGCTGACGGCCCAGGTGGCCGCGCTGACCACGGCCCAGGTGAACAACCTGACCACGAACCAGGTGAGCGCCCTGACCACCGGCCAGGTGTCGAGCCTGACCACGGCCCAGGTGCGCGCGCTGACCACGGCGCAGATCGCCGGGTTGACCACCTCCCAGGCGAGTGTGCTGAACACGGCGGACATCGCGCTCCTCAACACCGCGCAGGCCGACGCCCTCACCACGTCGCAAATCAGCGCCCTGGGCACCAGCCAGATCACCGCCCTGCACACCGCCGATGTGGCCGCCCTGGGCACCGCCCAGGTGGCCGCCCTGACCACGACCCAGGTGGCGAACCTGCTCACGGCCCAGGTGGCCGCACTGACCACGGCCCAGGTGAGCAACCTGACCACGGGGCAGACTGCCAACCTGACCACCGGCGCCATCGCCGCGCTGAGCGCCAGCCAGGCCCAGGCGCTGACCACGGCCCAGCTGTCCAACCTGGGCACCAGCCAGATCACCGCCCTGCTCACCCGTGACGTAGCCGCCCTGGGCACCGCCCAGGTGGCCGCGCTGACCACCACCCAGGTGTCGAGCCTGCTCACGGCCCAGGTGGCCGCGCTGACCACCGCGCAGGTGAACAACCTGACCACGAACCAGACTGCCAACCTGACCACCGGCGCCGTCGCCGTGCTGAACGTCGGCCAGGCCCGGGCGCTGACCACGGCCCAGTTGTCCAATCTGGGCACCAGCCAGATCACCGCCCTGCTGACCCGTGATGTGGCCGCCCTGGCCACCGCCCAGGTGGCGGCGCTGACC
>PLUC01000037.1 GCA_003165415.1 Holophagaceae bacterium | reverse complement strand
CACCGCCCAGGTGGCGGCGCTGACCACCACCCAGGTGGCGAACCTGCTCACGGCCCAGGTGGCCGCGCTGACCACGGCGCAGGTGAACAACCTGACCACCAATCAGGCCGCCAACCTGACCACCGGCGCTATCGCCGTGCTGAGCACCGGCCAGGCCCAGGCGCTGACCACGGCCCAGCTGTCCAACCTCGGCACCAGTCAGATCACCGCCCTGCTGACCCGTGACGTGGCCGCCCTGGGCACCGCCCAGGTGGCTGCGCTGACCACGACCCAGGTCTCGAACCTGCTGACGACCCAAGTGGCTGCGCTGACCACGGCGCAGGTGAACAACCTGACCACCGCCCAGGTGAGCGCCCTGACCACCGGCCAGGTGTCGAGCCTGACCACCTCCCAGGTGCGCGCGCTGACCACGGCGCAGATCGCCGGGTTGACCACTGCCCAGGCGAGTGTGCTGAACACGTCGGACATCGCCCTCCTCAACACCGCGCAGGCCGACGCCCTGACCACGTCGCAAATCAGCGCCTTGGGCACCAGCCAGATCACCGCCCTGCACACCGCCGATGTGGCCGCCCTGGGCACCGCCCAGGTGGCCGCGCTGACCACCACCCAGGTGTCGAACCTGCTCACGGCCCAGGTGGCCGCGCTGACCACGGCCCAGGTGAGCAACCTGACCACGGACCAGACCGCCAACCTGACCACCAGCGCCATCGGCGTGCTGAACGCCGGCCAAGCCCAGGCGCTGACCACGGCCCAGCTGTCCAACCTGGGTACCAGCCAGATCACCGCCCTGCTGACCCGTGACGTGGCCGCCCTGGCCACGGCCCAGGTGGCCGCACTGACCACCACCCAGGTGTCGAACCTGCTCACGGCCCAGGTGGCCGCGCTGACCACGACCCAGGTGAACAACCTGACCACGAACCAGGTGAGCGCCCTGACCACCGGCCAGGTGTCGAGCCTGACCACGCAACAGGTGCGCGCGCTGACCACGGCACAGATCGCCGGGCTGACCACCTCCCAGGCGAGCGTGCTGAACACGGCGGACATCGCCCTCCTCAACACCGCGCAGGCCGGCGCCCTGACCACGTCGCAAATCAGCGCCCTGGGCACCAGCCAGATCACCGCCCTGCTGACCGCCGATGTGGCCGCCCTGGGCACCGCCCAGGTAGCCGCCCTCACCACGACCCAGGTGTCGAACCTGCGGACGGCCCAGGTGGCCGCGCTGACCACGACCCAGGTGAGCAGCCTGACCACCGATCAGGCCGCCAACCTGACCACGGGCGCCATCGCCGTGCTGAACATCGGCCAGGCCCAGGCGCTGACCACGTCCCAGTTGTCCAACCTTGGCACCAACCAGATCACCGCCATTCTTTCCCGCGACCTCGCGGCCCTGGGCACCGCCCAGGTGCAGGCGCTGACCACCAGCCAGGTGTCGAACCTGCTCTCGGCCCAGGTGGCCGCCCTGAACACGGCCCAGGTGGCCGCGCTGAGCACCAGCCAGGTGGGCGCCTTGACCACCAGCCAGGTGGTCACCCTCAGCACCGCCCAGGTGGCCGCGCTGACCACCGCCCAGGTGGCAGGCCTGAACACCGGCCAGGTGTTCGCCCTGAACCTCAACGATATCGCCGCCCTGAACACGGCCCAGACCCAGGCACTGACCACGGGCCAGATCGCCGCCCTCGGCACGACCCAGGTGAACAACCTCACCACCACTGATTTGAACGCCTTCCTCACCTCCCAGATCGTGGCCTTGACCACCTATCAGGTCCAGGCGCTGTCCGTGAACCAGGTCCTGGCCTTCACCACGAGCCAGATCGCCGCATTCACGACCACACAGACCTCCTATCTGAACATCAACTGATAGCTGAGGACCGACGGCCCCACCCCCCGGCTTCGCCGGGGGGTGCCTGGGAACCCACGGCATGGAATCTGCTTGCGGTCATGGCGGAGTCGGCCCATGACCGGATGCTGACTCCTCTGTTCAGGTTCCCGATCCGGGGCGAGGGTTAGCGCATGGACCAAGGAAAAGCCGTCAAGCCAAGCCGGAGGGGGATCCCGAAGCAGAAACTGGAACCGCCACCGGATCCTGTGGTTCAAGGCATCACCCTCCAGCAGCAGGGCCGGCTGGCCGAGGCCGAGGCCCTGTTCCGGAACATCCTGGAAACCCAGCCCGCCAACCCGGCGGCGCTCTATTCCCTGGGCTCCATTCTCCTGAACTCAGGGCGTGTGGCCGAGGCCCAGCCGTGCGCAGTCCAGGGCCTCCAGGCGGCCCCGGCCTTCGCCCCCTTGTGGTTCCTGCAGGCAGAGTGCCTGAAGGCCGCCGACCGCAGGATGGACGCCCTTGCCAGCTACGAGCAGGCCCTGGCGCTGGACCCTCATTACGGGGAGGTCCTGATCCACGCCGGCGTCCTGCTCCGGGACCTGCACCGGCACAAGGAGGCGCTCCTGTACTTCCAGCGAGCCCTGGAAATCAATCCCGACAGCACGACGGCGCTGGGCAATTACGGCATCCTCCTGACCGAATTCAAGCTCCGCGCCCAGGGCATCGCCGCCTTCGAGCGGCTGCTGCAGCTGGACCCGGATTACCCCTACGGCCTGGGCCTGCTCGCCTACGAGAAGCTGCACCTGTGCGACTGGAGCGGCCTGCAGGAGGCCACGGAGCGCATCACCAGGGGGATCCGGGCGGGCCGCCCGGTCTGCAAGACGCTGAGCTACATGTCCCTCTCCGACTCGGCGGAGGACCATTTCCTATGCGGCCGGATCTTCGCCAGCGGGTTGCGCAACCCGTCCTTCCAGCCCCTCTGGCAGGGCGAGGCCTACCGCCACGCCCGGACCCGGGTGGCCTACGTATCTCCCGATCTGCGCGAGCATCCGGTCGGACACCTGATGGCGGGCGTGGTGGAGGCTCACGACCGCGCCCGGTTCGAGACCATCGGCATCTCCCTCGGCATCGATGACGGCAGCCGCCTCCGGACCCGCTTCATCCAGGCCTTCGACCAGTTCATCGACGCCAGGGACATGACTTCCCTCCAGATCGCCGAGCTCATCAGGAACCTGGAGGTGGATGTGGCCATCGACCTGGCGGGCTACACCACGGATTCCCGGACCGACATCTTCCTCCGGCGCCCGGCTCCGGTCCAGATCAACTACCTGGGCTACCCCGGCACCATGGCCTTGGAATGCTACGACTACATTCTCGCGGACCGCACGATCATCCCCGAGGCGCACGCGTCCTGCTACTCGGAAAAGCCCCTCTACCTCGACCATTGCTACCTGCCCCTGCCCACGGGCCTGGAGCTTTCCGAACCCAGGCCCCGGTCCGAGTACGGGCTTCCGGAAAAGGGGTTCATCTTCTGCGCCTTCAGCCATGACCAGAAGATCCATCCCGATCTGTTCGCGGTCTGGATGCGGCTGCTCAAGGCCAGGCCCGGGAGCGTGCTCTGGCTCATGTCCCGGAGCGAGGAAGCCATGCGCAACCTCGGGGCTTCGGCCGAGGCCGCGGGGATCGCGCCGGAACGGCTGGTCTTCGCCACCCGGGTGCCCCGGGTGGAGGACCATCTGGCCCGGTACCTGGTGGCCGATCTGTTCCTGGACACCTGGCCCTACAACGCCCACACCACCGCGGCGGACGCGCTCCGGGCCGGCCTTCCCGTCATCACCTGCGAGGGCCAGGCCTTCCCCGCCCGGGTCGCCGCCAGCCTGCTCCGGACCTTCGGCCTGCCCGAACTGGTCACCTCCTCCCTGGAGGCCTACTTCGACCTGGCCCTTTCCCTGTCGCGCAGCCCGCGCCGCATCCAGAAGCTGCGCCAGCGCCTGGCCTCCCTGGATGGCCACCCCGCCTTCGGCCCAGCCTTCACCCGGTCCCTGGAAAAGGCGCTGGACAGCGTGACCCCCGCCCGGGTCGAGCCCGCCGCCCAACCCGCACAGGCCGCGCCGACCGCCGCGGAAGAGGCCGAGGCCTTTCACCGGGAGCACATGGCGGGGCGCCCCTGGGTCGCCGTCCACCTGCGCGGCTCCCACCAGGGTTCCGGGTCCCCGTACGCGGCCTACCACGGATTTGTGGAACGGATCATCGAGCTGAACCCCACCATCGGCGTCTTCCTCCTCGCCGATGACGCGCCCGCCATCGCCGAGTACACCGCCAGGTACGGCGATCGCCTGCTCTGCGCGCCGGCGGCCCGCTCCGGCGACCGCATCGGGGCACAACCGGGCGTACCGCTGGGCGAGGAGGTCCCCGTGGACACCCTCCTGGCCCTGAAGTGCGACTATTTCATCGGCAACAAGGAATCCAACGCCTCCCTGACGATCCAGGGCCTCAAGGACTGGGCCCAGGGCTTCTGCTTCCTCCTGGCCGGAGCCGAGACCAGCCTCTCCCCGCATCCGCAGGAGCAGCCGGAAGCCCGCGCCTGCCGGCTCTGCGGCGGGCCCCTGCAGGAGGCCTTCAGCAGGAAGGTGCTCGGCAAGTACGACGTGAAATACTACCGCTGCCTGGGCTGCGCCTCGCTCCAGACCGAGGCTCCGTACTGGCTGGAGGAGGCCTACGGGCCCCAGGCGGAGCGTTTCGACACCGGCAAGGCATCCCGGACCCTGGTGAACTTCCTGCTGATGAAGCGCCTGTTCGAGATCCTCGAACTCCGCCCCGGGGACCGGTGCGCCGATTTCGGCGGCGGCACGGGGCTGTTCGCCCGGCTCATGCGCGACGCCGGCTTCAACGTCTTCAACTACGACAAGTACGGCAGCGGCGAGTTCTGCTCGGGACTCACCTGGAAGGCCTTCGAGCACCCGGTGAAGGCCACCACCGTGTTCGAGGTCGTCGAGCACTTCAGCGATCCGGCCGCCGAGTGGGAGATCCTGTTCCGGTCCACCTCCGACTACATCATCGGCTCGACGGGACTCTACGCGGACCAGGATCCGGACTGGTTCTACCTCTGTCCCGAAGGCGGACAGCACATCTTTTTCCATTCCACCCAGGCCCTGATCCATGTGGCCGCGGGCCACGGCTGGAGCGCCTACCTCATCGGGGGCTATTTCCTCCTGTGCCGGCGGCCCCTGGCCGCAGCCACCGTCCAGGCGCTCCAGCCTTGGATCAGTAACCCGGTGGACACGGTCCGGCAGACCTTCGAAAGCTGGGTGAAGAACCCATACGCATGTGCCACGGCCGACAGCCAGCGCCAGCAAGTGCTGGCCCGGCTCCGGGGCTCGGGCGCCAGGATCGCCCTGGACGGGACCTTCTTCCGCTTCACCTCGGGCATCAGCCGCCTATGGCGGCAGCTTCTGAGCGAATGGTCGGCCAACGGCTTCGGTGATTTCCTGGTGGTGCTGGACCGGGGCCACACGGCCCCGCGGCTGCAGGGACTGACCTACGTGGACATCGCCCCCGAGGGCTGGGCCGACCGCGAGGCGGACCGCAGGATGCTGCAGGAGGTGTGCGACGCCCACGGGATCACGGCCTTCATGTCCAGCTACTACACCATCCCCCTCACCACGCCCAGCCTGCTCATGGCCTACGACATGATCCCAGAGGTCCTGGGCTTTGATCGGGACGACCCCCAGTGGGACCACAAGCACGAGGCCATCCGCTGCGCCAGCCATTTCATGGCCATCTCGGATTCCACCGCGGATGATCTGGTCCGCTTCTTCCCCCAGGTGGACCGGGCGGAGATCCGGCGGACCCACTGCGGCACGGACTTCCGGACCCCGGCGCCCGCCCAGGTGGCGGACTTCAAGGCCCGGCACGGCATCGAACGGACCTACTTCCTGCTCTCCGGGGACCGGTCCGGCTACAAGAACGGCATCCTGGCCTTCAAGGCCTTCGCCCTCCTGGGCGACCGCCGGAAGGACTTCGCCCTGGTGTGCACCCATTCCCTGCCCATCACCGACCCCGAGCTCCTGGCCCTGCTGGGCGAGGGCAAGGTCCTGCCCCTGGTCCTCTCCGATGAGGACCTCCAGTGCGCCTACGCCGGGGCCCAGGCCCTGGTCTACCCCTCCCGGTACGAGGGCTTCGGCCTGCCGGTCCTGNNGTCCTGGAGGCCATGGCCTGCTCCTGCCCGGTCGTGACCTGCCGCAACAGTTCCATTCCCGAGGTGGCGGGGGACGCGGCCCTGTTCGTGGACCCCGACGATCCCGCTGCCCTGCATGCCGCGCTCCTGTCCTTGGAGAACCCGGAGCCGCGGGCCGGGCTGATCCGGAAAGGCCTGCGGCAGGCCGAGCGCTTCACCTGGCGCCGCATGGCCGACGAGGTGGAGGCGGCCATCTGCCACTGGCTGGCGCCTTTGCCTTGAGGTGAAGGACTCATGGGATAAGTGGGTTGAATTCCAGTTTTTCCTGGGCGCAGCGCAGGATTTCGGCCAGGCGGGCTTCGCCGTGATGCCAGGCCAGGGCGAAGCGGTGGCGTTCCACCAACCCGTCCGCACCACCGGCATCAAACAGCCCGTTGGCCCGGGCCACCAGAGCCCGAGGATCAAGGATCTCCTCCGGACCATAAAAGCATATGTGGTGCCGGGGAATGGCGTGCACCGGCGCCAGGAAGCGCAGGGACTCCGGCACGATGGGAATGCCGCCGGTCACGAGCGCGTCGAAGATCCGGAGCGGCACGTCGTTGAGCACCGGAATGGCGAAATGGGCCTTGTGTGAGCACCATTCCTGGAGCCGGTCGTCCGGGCTCCGGTGGTGGAAGGCCGGATCGGTGAAACCGACGGTGTCATAGTGCTGTTTCAGCGTCACGACGATCTGGTTGCGGAAACTGGCTTGCGGGTAGAAAAAATGCATGCCCAGGGGCTTGTCGCTGCGCTCGCTCTGCAGCATGAAGGCGAGGTGCCGGGTCAGGAAGGACCGGGACCACTGGATCGTGCCGCAGGGCACAGGTCCCGCGATCACCCAGTTGAAACGCGAAAGCATGTACATGTTCTCGTTGTGGGAAGGGAAGAACAGATCCGAGTGGGCGGCGAAAAACAGGCTCGAGTCCATCCAGTGGTGGTTGTCCCAATCCCAGGCGAGGAAGCCGGTATTCTCGCACCTGGCATAGAGATCAGCGTAGTGCTTCCGGCTCTCGCCGGTGCTCAGGTCGTTGTTGTTGAGGAGCACCAGGGCGCCATCCAGCATTTCCACCTTGCGCGAGCGCTCCTGGGGGTCCTCGGCGCGGAAGAAATCCCCCGGCAGACAGCTGACCGCGACGCCCGGAAGTTCATACTCCATGGACTGCATCCGGGCCCCGAGGAACAGGCGCTGGATGGGCCGGCCACTGAACTTCGCCCGCAGACCTTCCATGCGCTGCTGCTTCATCCTGGCCAGATGGAAGAACCCTTCGGTCTGGCCCAATTGCATATAGGTTTGTACCTGGGCGATGTACTGAGGGCATGCTTCCAGTGAGGAAAACAGTGCGTTGAGGTCTGCCGCCACGGTGGACTCCCTTGAGGCCGAACTCCGGCCAATCCTGATCCTGCCTGAAAGCTCGGTTTTGCTGGAAAACCTCGATGATGCCGTAATGTAACACACGTGAAACCGGCGCGGGCAGTGAACCTGGGCCCCGCGCATAAGCCTCAGGCCTCGAAAGTTTGGCATTCTTCGGTAACAATGGGATGGCTTGGCAAGCGGCTCGGATGGGTATGGTTTCTTGGTTTATAAACGCCTTAAGCAGGGAGGTGTTGTGAAAGAACTGAGGAAAGCCATTGTGCACATGACGACCCATGCTGGAGAGGGGCACATCCCCAGTGCCCTGTCTATTCTCGATATCGTCTGGGTTCTCTACGACCGCATCATGAAGATCAATCCCAAACAGCCCGATGACCCCGATCGGGACCGTTTCATCCTGAGCAAGGGGCATGGCTCGCCCGCTCTCTACATGGTGCTGGCCCGGAAGGGCTTTTTCCCCGCCGAGGAATTGAGTACCTTCACCCAATTCCACAGCCGTTTCGGGGGGCATCCGGACTGCAATAAAGCTCCGGGCGTCGAAGCGTCGACGGGTTCCCTGGGGCACGGTTTCCCGATGGGTGTCGGTATGGCGCTCGGCCTGAGGATTCGGCATAATCCCCGGCACGTCTATGTGGTGGTGGGTGACGCCGAGTGCAATGAAGGATCCGTGTGGGAAGCGGTACTTTTGGCCGCCCATCACAACCTGGCCAACCTCACCTGCATCGTCGATTTCAATCACTCCACGGATCGGGCGCTGTCGCTCGGGAATCTGGAAGCCAAGTTTGCCGCCTTCGGCTGGAACGTCGCCACCGTGAACGGACACGACCAGGAGGCCCTCTTCAGGGCACTGACCCGAACCCCGGATGGCCACCCCAGCGCCATCATCGCCGAGACCATCAAGGGTTTCGGCTGCGCGCCGATGGAAAACAACCCTGCCTGGCATCATCGCGTTCCCACTGCCGACGAGCTTCCGGGAATCCTGGAGGCGTTGTCATGAGAAAACAATTTGTAACCACGACGGAAGATCTCATCGCCAAGGACGACCGCCTGGCGGTGCTGCTGGGCGATATCAGCGTGTTCGGGTTCAGAAACGCCTTCAATTCGTATCCCGACCGGATATACAACATCGGCATCTGCGAGCAGGCCATGACCGGTCTGGCAGCGGGCCTTGCCAAAGAAGGCTTCATCCCGGTTCTCCACAGCATTGCGCCCTTTGTGGTGGAACGATGCTATGAACAGATAAAAATCGACTTCATCTACCAGAGGCTGCAGGGGAACATCGTCAGTGTCGGTTCCTCCTACGACTACCCCGGACTGGGATACACCCATCACTGCCCCGGCGATGTGGGCATTTTGAAGGTGCTGCCCGGTCTGGAGATCGTCGTCCCCGGCACGGCCGCAGAATACGATGCCCTGTTCCGGGAGGCCTACGCTGACGGGAACTTCACCTATTTCCGTTTGAGCGAGCGTTCCAACGACCAGGACCAGGAGGTGCGGTTCGGCCGGGCCACCGTCATCCGCCGCGGCGCGGGCGCCACGGTCATCGCGGTCGGGCCTACGCTCAGCAAGGTCATAGCCGCGGCCGAAGGGATGGATGTCACCATCCTCTATTACACGACGCTCGCCCCTTTCGATGGCGACACCCTGAGGGACAACTGCGGCAGCGGCAGGATACTCGTGGTGGAGCCCTACTATGCCGGCGCCCTGGCGGCTGATATCCACACAGCCCTGGGACACGTGCCGCTCATCATTGATTCCTTGGGGATCCCGCACCAGGTCATCAGGAACTATGGAAAGCGTGCCGAACTCGACCAGGCGTTCGGGCTTACCACGCCCGGCATAGCCGCACGGCTGGAGGGACTGGTACATGCCTGACCGCATCATCATGGAGGACGCCGAATCGATCTGCCGGAAGCTGGATGGTGAGCTGTTCCAGGATCGCACCGTCCTGGTCACCGGCGCTTCCGGGCTGATCGGCACATGCGTCCTGGCCAGCCTGGCCCAGCTCAAGAACCTGGGGGTCCGCGTCACCGTCCTGGCGCTCTGTTCTTCCGAGCCGCCGCCGCACGTGGCGGAGATCGTCGCGGCCGGCGGATTCCAGGTGCTGACCCTCAACCTCGCAGACTGCGAGGAATACCCCAGGCTGCCGGCCGCGGACCTCATCATCCATGCCGCGGGATACGCCCAACCCTCCCTGTTCATGGCCAACCCGGTGGCCGCCATCCAGGTCAACACCTCGGCGACGGCGGCGTTGTTGGGCCGTCTGCGCCCTGGCGGCAGGTTCCTGTTCGTCAGCTCCAGCGAGATCTACAGCGGCCTCCACAAGGAACTCCTGCGCGAGACCGATATCGGGGTCACGACACCGTCCCATCCCCGCGCCGCGTACATCGAGGGGAAGCGATGCGGCGAGGCCATCTGCAATGCCTTCGCCGCCCAAGGGCAGGCGGTCAGGATCGCCCGCGTGGCCTTGGCATACGGGCCCGGCACCCGCAAGCACGATGGCAGGGTGATGAGCTCTTTCATCGAAAAGGCCCTGTCCGGGGATAAAATCGACCTCATGGACAACGGAGAAGCCCTGCGCACCTACTGCTACGTGGCTGATACGGTCGAGCTCTTATGGCAGATCCTGCTGAAGGGGAAGGAGACCGTCTACAACGTGGGCGGCCGGTCCACGGTCACCATTGCGGAGCTGGCCCGTATGGTCGGCGAGCTGACCGGAAAGCCTGTCGTCTTTCCGCAAGTGGTCTCCCCTTCCGCTGGCGCACCTTCGGCAGTGCGGCTGGATTTGAGCAGGACCGAAACTGAGTTTGGCAAGAACAGCTACCTGGAATTCAGAGCCGGCCTGGAAAGAACGATTGCCTGGCAGCGCGCCCTGTACTCGACGGGGTGAGAAGCTGTTGAAAACACCTATGGAGGAACAGGTTCATGTTTTGGCATCTCCAGGAAAACGTCGTAACCGATTCCGATCTGGATCTTCTGGTCTCCTTCATCAGGGAAACCAAGAGGTTCACCCAGTTTGAAAAAGTGCTTGAGTTCGAAGAGGCCTTCGCCAAGTGGCAGGGTTGCCGGTTCTGCGTCTTCGTCAATTCGGGAAGCGCCGCCAACCTGCTCTTGGTCGCCGCCGCCAAAGAACTGCACGGCTGGGAAAACGGCTCCGAGGTGATCGTCCCCGCAGTGACCTGGCCCACGACCGTCACCCCGGTCATGCAACTGGGACTGACCCCGGTGTTCGTCGATGCCAACCTCTCGGACCTTTCGCTGGATTACGACCGGATCGAGGCCCTGATCACCCCGAAAACCAGGGCCATCTTCGTGGCGCACCTGCTGGGGTTTCCCGCCGACGTCACCCGGTTGAAGGCGATCATCGCCGGCCGCGACATCGTGGTGCTGGAAGACTGCTGCGAATCCCAGGGCGCGTGCCTGGGAGGAACCAAGGTCGGCAACCTCGGAGAGGCCGGAACCTTCAGCTTCTACTGGGGACACCACATGACCACGGTGGAAGGGGGCATGCTGTGCACCGACGACGAGGAAATGTATAGATTATGCCGCCTGAAACGCTCCCACGGTCTGGCTCGCGAGCTGCCGCCGGCCCAGCACGGGGCCATCAAGGAAGCCCACCCGGGTATCGACTTCAACTTCCTTTTTCTCACCGACGGTTTCAACATGCGCAACACGGAGTTCAACGCCGTGCTGGGCTTGGCCCAATTGGCGCGCATCGATGATTTCATCGTGCAGCGGAACAAGAATTTCCGCGCCTTCGTGGCTGCCTGTAGTCAGTACCGGGAGGAACTGCTCATCCTGGACCGTCCGGGGATGTCCTCGTTCGTGCTCCCGTTCTTCTTCAAGGACCGGCAGCGCAAGGAAGCCTTCCAGGCCGTCATCCGGGAAGGCGGCATCGAGTCACGCCCCCTCATCAGCGGGAATTTGCTGCGCCAGCCCTTCCTGAGTTGTTACTACAATGACCAGGACTTTCCCAACGCCGATTTCATCCATACCAATGCCTTTTATATCGGCAACAACCAGTTCGTGGACGGGAAACGCCTGGATGTGCTTTTTCCCTTGATGCATGATTTCTTCGGGAGTCGTTCCTGATGTTCATCCCGAAGTCCGACTACACGCGGATTCTGGAGGTATTGCCAATCCTGTGCGTCGACTGTGTGATCATTCACGATGCAAAGTGCCTGTTGCTGAAGCGCCTCCATGAGCCTGCCAAGGGTCAATTCTGGTTCCCGGGGGGGAGGGTGTTCAAGGGGGAACTGATCAAGGATGCGGCCCTGCGCAAGGCGCGGGAAGAGGTCAGTCTCGAATGCGCCTTCGAGGGGACCCTCTCCATCGAAGAGACCCTCTTCACGCAACAGGGCGACATGCCCTTCGACCTTCATACCGTGAACGTCTGCTGCCGGCTCTCCGTCCAGAACCTTGACACCTTCACCTTGGACCCATCCCATGACGGCTGCGCCTGGGTCGATGCGAACCAGGCCGGTCTGCTCGGCCTGCATCCCGCCGTGCTGGCGCCCCTGGTGAAGTGCCTGGAGATTTCCCATGACCAATGACGCCTTCGAGCCGACTCTCCTGCTTTCCCTGCTGTGCCAGGGCGGCGACGACCAGGGTGCGGACCAGGCCAAATGGCGCCTTGCCACCATGCTCAACAAGCATGCCGAGAACATCATGACCCTCGGTCTGCAGGGGGAGGTTGAGATTCTGGTGGCGGACCGGGGGAGTTCGGCGCCGCTGCACGCCACCCTGGAGCTGACTGAAAACGCCAGGCAGCTGGTGAAGTTCCTGCTGTTTCCACCGGAACTGGTCGCCTCGCGCCCGCATGCCCTGAATGCCATAGCGCGCCGTGCCCGGGGCAGGAATGTCATGGTCGCGGACTCGGATGTCTTCATCCCCCTCGAGACCATGGCCCGCATGGTGTATTTCCTGAAACTTGGGTATTTCCATTCCTTCAGCCTGAGAGATTCCTTTTTCTGGGGTTCCAAATACCGCATTCCCGCCGATTATGTGGCGAACTTGCCCTTCCGCGAACACCTGGAGGAACACATCCGGCAGAACCTCACATCCTTCCGGCACGATCAGGTATGCACCGAAGCTTATTCAGGCCTCGGCGCAGGGCTTTTGATGAGCCGGGAGATGTGGTTCGAAGCGACCGGTCTGGACCAGCAACTGGGCAGCGAGGACGCGCTGGACCTCGATCTCACCCGGCGGCTCATGCTGAAGTACCGCTGGGACGACCTGGAGAACCACGGCCTCACCTTTTTCCAGTCGGAACATGCACCGGACGGCGCCGGATCGAATGGCGGTGCCCAGGCTCCGCGGGAGCCGCTCATCATGGGCGCCAACCCTGCCGATTGGGGACTTGCCGGGCACGAGCTTGCTTTCGTGGATGGCTTCGGGCTGCCGGCCGGCGCCGGTCCGGGCGCTCCTTTGTATTTCGACCAGCAGGGTCCGCTCCGGACGGTGCGTGAGATCGTCGGAAAGGATCCCCGCTACCGGAACATCGGGGAGCGGTTCGCTTTCGACCCGCACAGTTTTTTCTGCAATGCCGAACCGCTGCAGATCCTCCTGCAGACTCTGCAGCCCGGGAACGTGTGCGAAATCGGGACCTGGATGGGGGCCAGCGCCCGGTGCATCGCCGCCGCTGCCTCCGTGAAGCGATTGGTCTGCGTGGACCATTGGGACCGCTATCGCATCGAAAAATTCAAGCCCGGGGTTCATCCCGAACACATGATGAACAACCTGTATGAGCAGTTTTTGGCAAACGCGGTTCACAGCGGAACGGACGGCAACACCTGCCCCCTGCGCCTGGACAGCCATTCGGCCGCCGCCTACTGTGCCGGGGCCGGGATCGGCTTCGACCTGATCTATGTGGACGGTGACCATACCACCGTGGGCGCCCGGTCCGATATCATGAGATGGTCCACGCTTCTGCACGAGGGCGGGTATATGTGCGGTGACGACTGGACCTGGCAAAAAGAGCCGGACAACGTCGCCGGTGCCGTGGTCTCCGTCGCCCGCGAAAAGGATCTTCGGGTTTTCCACCATGGCAACTTCTGGCTCATGGTTCCCGGCGGTTTCGCCATTCAGCCCTTGACCATGGAAGTGTTCGGGCAGATCAAACCCAGAACGCGGGACCTGCCAGGGCCTGAGCCATCCGGGGGCCCGGACGCGCCCGCCGAGCGGCCCCTGGTCTCGATCTTCTGCACCTGCAAGAACGCCGAGGCCACCATCCGCAGGCACATCGAAGCGGTGGTCGCCGCCCAGCAGCGCTACGACAACATCGAATACGTGGTCCAGGACGGCATATCCACCGATGCGACCCTGGGCATTTTCGAGGAATACCGGCCGATCCTGGGGGAGAGGCTGAAACTATTGTCCATGCGCGATTCCTGCTGCGAGGAAGGGTTCTGGCTGGCCCTGTCCCGCTGCCGGGGCGATATCGTGGTTCCCTCGCTCTCCGACGAGGAGCTTCAGCCCGAGGCCATCCCGTTCATCGTCGAGCAGTTCCGCACCCACCCCGAGGTGGACGTGTTCCATGGCGATATCTACAACACCGACCTGGCTGGGAACATCTACAACAGGAACCCGTCCAGGGACTTCGATCTGGCCGAGTACTTGTCGAACCAGTTGCCCATGCATCTGGCTGCGAGCTTTTTCAGGAGATCCGCCTTCGAGAAGGCAGGCCTGTTGCCCTATCCCAACGATCGTGGGCTGTTGAAGGACGACTTCTTCACCTGGGCCTATCTGGGCTTGACGGCCAACATCAAGTATTTGCCGGTGGTTTTCGCCAAATATTCAATTCATGAAAATGCCCTGAGCGTGAAGCCGAGCCTTCTGGTCGAGGGCATCGCCCGCAGAGCGTCCTTCATCAGGGCTTTCTGCAGCGATCCTTCGGCCCCCGGTGATCTCCAGGCGAATATCAACCTCATCACCGCCAAGTTCTATGCGGCCTCCATGCAGCGTTTGACCCGTGCGGGGTTGACCGAAGAATCCGACAAGTACCGGGACGCGCTCGCACAGTTGGGGTACTACCTGCAACCGTGATACCGGGGGCTTTAGCTGTCAGTATGGCTTGAGTCTTGCTTTGCTCATGCCGTGTTGCCAATTTGAGGATGAGGGTTGGAACCATGCACCCAGACGCGAAAATCTACGTTGCCGGCCACCGGGGCCTCGTTGGCTCGGCGCTGGTTCGGAGCCTCCGCCTGGCAGGGTTCGAGAACCTCCTGGTTCGAACCCATGCCGAACTCGATCTTACCGACCAGGCTGATACGCGGGAATTCCTCGCTGCCGAGCAGCCCGAGTTCGTCTTTGTCGCGGCGGCCAAGGTCGGCGGCATCTACGCCAACAGCACCTATCCGGCCGAGTTCATCCGCGACAACCTCGCCATCCAGACCAATATCATCCATGGGGCATGGCTGGCCGGCGTGAAGGCGATGATCTTCCTGGGTTCGAGCTGCATCTACCCGCGGGACTGCCCCCAGCCGATACTGGAGGACTACTTGCTCACGGGGCCGCTGGAAGCCACCAATCGCCCCTATGCCCTTGCGAAGATCGCGGGCATCGAGATGTGCTGGTCCTACAACCGGCAGTACGGCACCCGCTACCTCGCGGCCATGCCTACCAATCTCTACGGACCGGGGGACAACTACGACTTGGCCAATTCCCATGTGCTCCCGGCCCTGATCCGGAAGATGCACGAGGCGAAGGTGGACGGCCGGCCCGAGGTGGACTTGTGGGGCAGCGGCACGCCCCGGAGGGAATTCCTCTACTCCGAAGACATGGCCGATGCCTGCGTGCACCTGATGAGCCTCGGGGGGAGCGCCGCCGAGGACGTTTTCGCGTTGGACAAGGTCCCGCTCATCAACATCGGGTGCGGCGAGGACCAGACCATCCGCGAACTGGCCGAGACCGTCGCCGCCGTCGTGGGCTATGAAGGGCGGCTGGCCTTCGACCGTTCCAAGCCCGATGGCACCCCGCGCAAGCTGCTCGATGTGGGACGTCTGAACGCCCTGGGCTGGCGCCCGAAGACGCCACTGGCCGAAGGCATCCGCTTGACCTATGGCGACTTCCTTGGCGCGAAGGGGTGATGCCTTGGGTGAAACCGCCGTGCCTGAAGCCGAGCAAGGCCAGACCGGGGACGCTGCGGCGCCGCTGCCCGATCCATTGATGACGGCCATCACCCTGCAGCAGCAGGGCAGCGTCGCGGAAGCGGAGGCCCTGTTCCGGCGGATCCTGGTCGTCGCTCCGGGCAATGCCACGGCGGCCTATTCCCTGGCGGTCCTTCTCCTGCATGCCGGAAGCGCGCTCGAGGCTCTCCCGATCGCCGAGGCGGGTGTCGAGGCCAATCCAGGCTTCGCGCCGCTCTGGTTCGCCCGGGGTTCCGTGCTGTCCGCCCTGTTCCGGCGGGAAGAGGCTATTGCCAGCTATGACCGCGCCCTCGCCCTCAATCCGGCCTACCTCGAAGTGCTGATCAACTGCGGCGTCCTGCTGCGCGACATGCGCCGCCACAAGGAGGCGCTGGAGCGCTTCCAGCGCATCCTGGAGATCGATCCGGAGTACGAGACCGCCCTGGGCAACTGCGGCATCCTGCTCACCGAGTTCAAGCTCGGGGAGCAGGCTGTGGCCATCTTCGAGCGCCTCCTGCGCAAGAATCCGGATTATCCCTTCATATTGGGGTTGCTCTGCTACGAGCGCATGCATCTCTGCGACTGGACGGACCTGGCCGCGACCACCCGGCTGATCACCGAGGGCATCCGGCAGGGCAGGACGACCTGCAAGACGCTGGGGTTCATGGCCCTGTCGGACTCGGCCAGCGACCACTACCTCTGCGCCAGGATCTTCGCGGACGCCTACCATCCCTACCGCCCGGAGCCCATGTGGCGGGGCGAGGTCTACCACCACGCCCGCAAGCGCATCGCCTACATCTCCCCGGACCTGCGGGAACACCCCGTCGGGCACTTGATGGCCGGAGTCATCGAAGGCCATGACCACGAAAGGTTCGACCTCATCGGCGTCTCGCTGGGCGCGGACGACGGCAGCCGGATCCGTGCCCGCATGATCAAGGCCTTCGACCACTTCATTGACGCCAAGGACATGCACGCGCGCCAGATCGCCGAACTGCTGCGGCTGATGGAGGTGGACATCGCCATCGATCTGGCCGGCTATACCTCCGACGCGCGCACGGAGATCTTCCTCCACCGTCCCGCGCCGATCCAGGTCAACTACCTCGGCTATGCCGGCACGATGGGCCTGCCATGCTACGACTACATCCTCACCGACCGCACGGTGATCCCCGAGGAGCACCGGGACTACTACACCGAGAAGCCCGCCTACCTCGAACATTGCTACCTGCCCATCGCCTCGGGAGTCGAGGTGGCGGAACCGCTGCCGCGCACCGCCTACGGGCTGCCCGAGCAGGGCTTCGTCTTCTGCGCGTTCAGCCACGACTACAAGCTCCATCCTGACCTGTTCGCCATCTGGATGCGGCTGCTCCGGGCCAATCCGGGCAGCGTGCTCTGGTTGATGTCGCGCAACGAAGTCTCCCAGCGGAACCTGCGCGCGGCCGCGGAAGAACGGGGCGTCTCCGGCGACCGGCTGGTGTTCGCCCAGCGGGTGCCCCGGGTCGAGGACCATCTGGCGCGCTACCGCACCGCCGATCTCTTCCTCGACACCTGGCCCTACAACGCCCACACCACAACGGCGGACGCGCTCCTGGCGGGCCTGCCCGTCGTCACCTACAAGGGCGGCGCCTTTCCCTCCCGTGTCGCGGCGAGCCTGCTGGAGACCCTCGGCTTCCCTGACCTGGTCGCACCCTCCTTCGAGGCCTACTTCGAACTGGCCGATGGGCTGGCCCGCGATCCCGGGCGCCTGCGGGAGCTCAGGCGGCGCCTCGCCCCCGAGGCCCTGCGCGGCCACCCCTTCCTCGGACCATCCTTCACCCGGTCCCTGGAGAGGACCCTGGAGGGGCTCGAACCCCTGGCCGTCCCCCTGCGCCAGGAAGGCCCGGCAGTCGAGCCGGCCCCGCCTCCGGACACGGAAGCCCCCTCCTCCGACCCGCTCCTGATCCTGGCGCGGCAGCTGTTCCAGGAAGGGAATCTGCCCCAGGCGGAACTGCGCGCGAGGGAGGTCCTCGCCCGGGACGGCGCCAGTGCCGCCGCTTCCCGCCTGATCGGGGAACTGGGCCGGGCCTACGGGATACCGCCAGGTTTCGACCTGTCCGAACGGGCACCCATGGCCGAACGGCGCCGGGACCGCTTCCTGATCATCAAGGCCTGGGGCTACGGGTTCTGGAGCGAAGGGCATCATCTCGCGAGCCAGCTGCTTCTGGCCGAACTCACCCAGCGCACGCCGGTGGTGCTGTGGGGGAAGAACTGCCTCTTCCGCGGCGCCGACGACCTCGATGCCAGCGGGCGCTTCTTCCAGGATCTTTCCGGGGCGCGCCTGGAGGACATCCCGCGCCAGGGGGCGATCTATCCGCCCAAATGGTCCTGGGACAACCTGTTCGAGGAAAATGTCAACAAATGGGAGGGGGAAGGCTCACGTCTGGCCGCCCAGTACCTGTTCACCCGCCCGGAGCCGGTGGTCGTCAGCGACTTCTGCTCGACCATCAGCACCATCCAGCCCTGGATCGGGCGCAGTTCGAGCTACTACGGCAAGACGGATGACGCGCTGTACGGCGAGATGTTCCAGAAATACCTGCGGCCGGTCCAGGGCCTCGCCGCGAAGGCCGAGGCCTTCTTCCTCCAGTACATGCAGGGCCGCCCCTGGGTGGGCGTGCATATGCGGGGGTCGGACAAGATCCTCGAGTCGCCGAACCTCAACCAGAGCAATGCTACCTACTTCGGCTTCATCGACCGGATCGCGGAGCTGAACCCGGCCATCGGCGTTTTCCTGCTGACCGATTCCACGCCGATCCTGGAGGCCTTCCGGGAGCGCTATCCGGATCGCCTGCTCTGCACCCAGGCGATCCGGACCGACTCCAGGGTCGGCGTGCACCATGGCGGCCACGATGGTCCCGCCGTCGGGGAAGAGGTCTTCCTGGATACCTTGCTGGCGGCACGCTGCGACTACTTCCTGGGCAACCGGGAATCGAACGTCTCCCTGGCCATCACGTCCATGCGCACCTGGGCACAGGGCTTCCTCTTCCTGTTCGGCGAGTGGAACGGACGCTCCCACAACCTTTTCCTGCATAACCGCGCCCGGGAACCCAAGGCCTCCTGCCGCCTGTGCGGAGGTTCGGCCAAGCCGGCGTTCTCCCGGAAGGTTCTCTCGCGCCACCTGGTCACCTATTTCAAATGCGGCAATTGCGGATCCCTGCAGACGGATGACCCCCACTGGTTGATGGAAGCCCGTGGCAGCTCCGAAGCCATCGACAGCGGCAAGGCCTCTCGCACCTTGTCCCACTTCTTGAACCTGGGAAGGCTGCTTGAAATCCTGGGCATCCTCAAGGCTGACCGGTGCGCCGATTTCGGGGGCGGCACCGGGTTGTTCGCGCGTCTAATGCGCGACCTGGGTTACAACTTCTTCAGTCATGATCCCCAGGGCAGCGGAACCTTGTGCGCCGGGCTTTGCCTGGAGACCTTCGATCGGCCCCTGAAACTGGTGACCCTGCTCGACCGGGCGGAACAGTTCGTCAACCCGGCCGCCGACTGGGAGACGCTCTTCGCCGCGACCCCGGATTTCATTCTTGGCACCGTGAACCTGTATGACGGCCAAGGGGCGGACTGGACCCCCTTGTCCCCCGAGTCGGGCCTCCACCTCTTCTTCTACACCCAGGGTGCCCTTTCGCATCTTGCCACGAAGCATGGCTGGTTCGCTTACATGCTGGGCAGCTACTTCCTGCTTGCCCGTTCGCCCTTGTCCGCCCAGGCCGGCGCGGAGCTGGGGGCCTGGTGCCAGGACCCTGGTGAAGCCTGCCATGCCAGCCTGCAGACCTGGCTGGCCAATCCACTGGAAGCCGCCCGCGCGGACGACCGCCGCGCCGCGGACCATCAGCGGATGCGCCGCGCCGGAGCCCGGATCGCCATCGACGGCATCTTCTTCCGGTTCAGCACCGGCATCGCCCGACTCTGGCGGAGCCTGCTGGCTGAATGGTCGGCCAACGGCTTCGGGGAGTTCCTGGTGGTCCTGGATCGCGGCAGGACGGCGCCGCGCTACGGGGGAATCACCTATGTGGACGTTCCGCCCCATTCCTACGCCGATCGCCAGGCGGACCGGGCCATGCTGGAGGAAGTCTGCACCCGGGAGCGCATCTCACTGTTCACATCCACCTACTACACGACGCCGCTGATGATCCCTGGCGTCCTGATGGTTCCCGACATGATCCCGGAGGTCCTTGGCTTCAACCTTCAGGACGCGCAATGGCAGGAAAAGCAGGATGCGATCCGGTACTGTTCCAACTTCCTGGCCATCTCCAACTCCACGGCCAACGATCTGGTGCGTTTCTTCCCTGGCATCCCCCGGGACCGGGTGGTCACCGCCCATTGCGGCACCGACTTCCGTGCGGCCTCCGCCGAGGAGGTCGCCGGTTTCAAGGCCCGCCATGGCATCGAGCGCCCCTATTTCATGCTCTCCGGCATGCGCGAGGGCCACAAGAACGGGGAACTGTTCTTCAAGGCCTTCGGTCTCCTGGGCGAGGCACGGTCCGAGTACGCGATCGTCTGCACCAATGCCAACCGCCCGCTCGATGCCGGGTCCGCAGCACACCTGGGTGGTGCTCAGGTGCATCTCGTGGTCCTGAGCGACGCCGATCTGCAGTGCGCCTACAGTGGCGCCCTGGCTCTGGCCTACCCGTCCCGCTACGAAGGGTTTGGTCTGCCCGTCCTGGAAGCCATGGCCTGCTCGTGTCCCGTGATCACCTGCGCCAACAGTTCCATCGGAGAGGTGGCCGGGGATGCCGCGCTCTACGTCGATCCCGACGATCCAGGGGGGATGTGCGAGGCCCTCCTGGCCGTGCAGCAGGCCGCGGTCCGGCAGGAACTCCTGCGCAAGGGGCACGCGCGGGCCGCCCTCTTCTCATGGCGCAGGATGGCCGACCAGGTGGAAAGCGCCCTGGTCCGCTGGTCGGTGCCCGAATGAGGGCCCTGGTCTGCGGCGCCACCGGCCAGGATGGCACCTATCTCGCGCGCCTGCTCCTGGACAAGGGTTACGAGGTTTGGGGGACCTCCCGGGACGCCCAGTCGGCCTCCCTCTCCGGGCCGAAAGCCCTCGGCATCGCCGACCGGATCCACTTCCTGTCCATGGCCCCCAGCGATTTCCACAGTGTGCTCACCGCGGTGGAGCGGTGCGAACCGGACGAGATCTACTACTTGGCCGGACAGACCTCGGTGGGCCTGTCCTTCGACCAACCGAAGGAGACCCTCGACAGCATCCTCACAGCCGTCCTCAATCTACTGGAAGTGATGCGGCTGCGGAAGACCCGGGTCCGCTTGTACAACGCCAGTTCCAGCGAGTCCTTCGGTGACACTGGCGAGACGCGGGCCAACGGGTTGACGCCCTTCCGGCCGCGCAGCCCCTATGCCGTGGCCAAGGCGTCCGCGCACTGGCTGGTGGCCAACTATCGGGCCGCCTATGGGCTGTGGGCCTGCAACGGCATCCTCTTCAATCATGAATCCCCCCTCCGGCCCCAGCGTTTCGTCACCCAGAAGATCGTGCGCGCAGCCCAGCGCATCGCACGAGGCAGCGGAGAACGCCTGACCCTGGGAAGGCTGGACATCAGCCGGGACTGGGGCTGGGGACCGGACTACGTGATGCCGATGTGGGCGATGGTGCAGCGGGACCAGCCGGAGGACTTCCTGGTCGCCACGGGAGAATCCCATCGGCTGGAGGACTTCGTGGCAGCGGCCTTCGGATACTACAACCTGGACTGGCGCCAGCACGTCGACACGTCCCCGGCGCTCTACCGTCCCGACGACATTCTGCACAGCGCGGGTGATCCCTCGGCGACCCTTGCTGCCCTGGGCTGGGAAGCCCGGTACCGGATGACGGAAGTGGTCGCCCTGATGTGCGAAGCCCTGGATGCTTTTATGCCAACCCAAAGCTGATGGGGGGTATCCTTGGGATCGTCCAGCGACCCTTTCAACCAGCCAGCCACCCATGGGAGCACACCTGCCATGCGAAAGAAAACCGCCGCCCCGGTTCCCGCCCCGGTTCCCGCTCCTGCCCCCTTGCGGAAACTCCACATCGGCGGCAAGACGAAGGCGGAAGGCTGGGAGATCCTGGATGCCCTGCCCGGCCCGTGCGTCGACCATGTCTGCAACGCGAACGACCTGTCGCAGTTCCCGGACGGGACCTTCTCGGAACTCTACGCCTCGCATGTGGTCGAGCATTTCGATTACGCGGGTGAACTGGGCGAGGTTCTGAAGACGTGGAACCGCGTGTTGGCCCCCGGAGGCAAGCTCTACGTCAGCGTTCCCGATATGGACATCCTCGCCGCGCTCTTCCTGGAGAAGGACAGGCTGTGCGGCGACGAGCGGTTCTTCGTCATGCGCATGATGTTCGGGGGCCACATGGACCGCTACGACTACCATGCGGTCGGACTCAACGATGTGTTCCTCACTGCCTTTCTCCAGGGGTCCGGGTTCGTCAACATCAAGCGGGTGGAGGGTTTCGGTCTCTTCCAGGACACCAGCACGATGGTCTACAAGGGCATCCCCATCAGCCTGAACATGACCGCGGAAAAAGCCTAGAGGATGGAGTGAACTACACGCCGGCCGCCTTGAACGCCGCCGCCA
>PLUC01000026.1:614-15400 GCA_003165415.1 Holophagaceae bacterium | reverse complement strand
TGAGGAAGGCGAACAGGGTGCTCAGTACGTCCTTGCGCTCCGCGACCCAGGCGACGCTTTCCACATGCAGGGGGTGAACCGCGAACAGGGCGGCCACCAGGGCGCTGGGCCACAGGTCCCGGGTCATGACCCGCAGCAGCCGGAACAGCAGCAACGCGTTGGCGGCGTGGATGGCCGCGCTGACCAGGTGCTGGGGGCCCGGGGCCGGCCCGAACAGGGACACGTCCAGCATGTGCGAGAGCCAGGTGAGCGGGTGCCAGTTGGCGGACCAGCCGGTGGTGAAGGCCCACCGCACCGAGTTCCAGCACAGCCCCGAGCGGACCCAGGGATTGTCCGCCACGTAGAGCGGGTCGTCCAGGCGGATGAACGGGAAGCCCCGGGTCTGGAAATAGATGGCCCAGACCAGGGCTGCCAGGCCCAGAGCGGCCCAGAGCCCGGGCCGGGACCAGCCTAGCCGCATGGCGGGGGGAACTGGGGCGACCGGAGCCAGCCCAGGCGCGCCAGCCGGAACCTCAGGCCGGTGGCGAGGCAGCCGAACCCGTACCTGACGCTGCGCCGGAAGTTGATGGAGGAGGCCTCGGCGAAGTACTTGGCGGGGCAGGTGAGTTCGGCGATGGGGTAGCCCCGCCACAGGATCTGGGCCAGCATCTGGTTGTCGAAGATGAAATCGTCGCTGTTGCGGTCCAGGTCCAGGTGCTCCAGGATCTCCCTGGAAAAGGCGCGGTAGCCCGTGTGGTACTCCGAAAGCTTGGCGCCCACCAGCAGGTTTTCGGCCAACGTGAGGAAGCGGTTGGCCGCGTACTTCCACCAGGGCATCCCCTGGGCCATGGCCCGGCCGCCGAGGATGCGGGAACCCAGGGCGCAGGGATAGAGGTCGTTGGCGATCATGAAGGCCATGGAGGGGATCAGCTTCGGGGTGTACTGGTAGTCCGGGTGGACCATGACCACGATGTCGGCGCCCTGGTCCAGCGCCAGCCTGTAGCAAGTCTTCTGGTTGGCGCCGTAGCCCCGGTTCTCCGGGTGCGCGTGCACCAGCGTGCTGGGCAGGGTCCGGGCGATGGTCACAGTCTCGTCCTGGCTGGCGTCGTCCACGAGAATCACCAGGTCCACCATTCCCTGTTCCAGGACCTCGCGGTGGGTCTGGAGCAGGGTCCTGGCCGCGTTGTAGGCGGGCATCACGACGATGAGCTTCTTGCCGAGGATCATGCCGGTTTCCTTGGGTGGTGGTTGATGGCGATGGCACTCAGCATAGACTGTCCCGGTCATTCTTCCACACCCTGCCGCGCATCCAGGCGTGGCGGGCCAGGTCCAGCATCTCCAGGTCGCCCCGGCTGTCGCCGTAGGCGCACTCGATGTCCGGGGATTCCCCCAGGGCCTCCTTGATCCGCGCGACCTTCTCGGGACCGTACACGTTCAACCCCTGCAGCCGCCCGGTGAGGATCCCCGCGGGCGAGACTTCCAGCCGGGTGCAGAGCGCGCCGGCCATGCCCTGGGACTGGCTCCAGGGGCGCAGGTAGAGGTCCAGGCTGGCGCTCACCAGGTAGCAGGTGTGCCCCTGGTGCAGATGCTGCTTCAGGGCAGGCATGGATGGGCCGCGCAGCATGCCGGGGATGATGTCCCGGGCGAAGGCGGCCCCGAGGCTTTCCAGCCGCTCCATGGGCCAGCCGGCGAAGAAGGATCCCAGCACCTGCTGCTTGACCAGGCCCCTGGGCATGCGCCCGGTCTTCAGTGCCAGCAGGGCTTTCCATTGGGTTGCCATGGTCTTCCAGAAGACGGCGGAGCCCATGCAGTAGTGCAGGAACCTCGGCAGGGAATCCCGCCGGGTGAGGGTTCCGTCGAAGTCGAACAGGGCTATGGGTGCCGGAGAGGGCGTCATGGTGTTCCTGGAAAGGGGGAAGGTTGCAGCGGCGCCGCCTTCGGCGAAATGATAGAGTCCCTGTAATGCTTCCCTAATTTCCTGAAACGAGGTTTTTTTTCTTGGGTGGTCGGACACATGTGGAAGAAAGGTCGTGCCCTTGTCGCCATGGTCCGGCCCGTCCAGGCCTACAAGGCGTGCATCGTCTGGCTTCCCGCCATGTTCTACGGCCACGCCAGCCTGCGCACCCAGGCCCGGACCCTGGCCCTGGCCTGCCTGGCCTGGTTGCTGGCCAGCGGCATCGTCTATATCCTGAATGACCTGGTGGATGCGCCCAAGGACCGGCTGGCCCCGGACCGCTGCCACCGCCCCCTCGCCAGTGGGGCGCTGGCCCCATGGGAGGCCCTGGTGCTGGCCTCGGGCCTGCTTGCGGCCCTGCTCGGCACCCTGGGCCAACTCCCGGGCCGCGCAGCCCTCCTGATCGGCATCTATGGAGCGCTCAACCTACTCTATTCGCTGGGCCTGAAAAAAATACTGGGGCCCCGGCAGGCCATCATCGCCATCGGCTTCTGGCTGAGGCTGCAGACCGGAGCTTTTCCGGTGGCGGCGATCCCGCTCACCCCATGGGCCTCTCTGTTCACCCTGGGCCTGGCCTACTACCTCAACAGCCTGAAGGGGCTCGCCGGGTACGAGCAACCTGAGCACCGGGGCTACCGGTTCGCCATGGGCCTGGGAGCCGGCCTGGCCGGCAGCCTGGCCCTGGCCTCCCTGGTGGCCATCTGCCTGAAACGGGGCGTGGAAGGAACGATGGCCCTGCCGGAAATGCCGCCTCTGCTCTGCCTGGTGGGCATGCACCGGGTGGCTTTCGCCAGTTTCGACAAGCATCATGGGAAAGAGCAGTCGCGCGGGTTCTTTCTCGATCCTGTCACGGTCATTGCCATGGTCTGTTTCATGGCTTTCTTCATCTATGGATGAGATGACATCGCTTGCAGGGGCAGGGGAACGGCCTTGGCCTTGCTGATTTCGGAACAGGTCCGGAATCTTCCCTGGACGATGAAGAAGGCCGCGATCGTGCCCATGGCCAGGAACCGCGTGACCCACGGGAACTGGTACATGGAGGCAGCCAGGAACAAGGGGCTGAAATCCCAGAACAGGAACAGGGCAAGCTGGATGAGCATCGTACGGTCCGGCCGCCAGCGCCTATCGGGCACCACCCCGTAGATCAGCAGGGCGAAGGGGAAGGAGGGAATGAGGTCCACCGCGTAATGGAAGCCCAGTCCCAGCGTCGTCAGCACCGTCACCAGGGCAAACAGGACCGCGGCACCCTGCACCCATCGGCCATGGCGGCGAGCGTGCAGACAAAACAGGAGCGCCCAGGTCAGGTGCAGGGAAGGCATGCAGTTGCGCGGGTATGACGGCGGCAGCAGCAGGGTTTGATTCAGGTTCAGGAGAATGAGGTCAACCCGGGGAAGGTGCTGGGCGTAATTGGCGAAGGTGTAGATGGGACCGACGATCGGGACCAGTCCATAGAAGACAGCCCCGATGAACGAAGCCAGGCAGAAATGGAAAATGACCTCCGCGCCCATGCGCCCCTTGCGGTATCCCAGCCAGAACAGGCCAAACAGGCCCAATGGAACCAGTTGATAAGCATAGAAGAGGACCAGCGCGAGGCTTGGCGATGACCTCACCCAGTGGCATATCTGGAAGGACTGTCCTCCGAGCGCGATGTCGATCAGCATGGCCTTCAGGTCATGGGCCTCACTGCGGATCAGGCCGGAGCAGAACAGCACATAGCCCACGGGCAGGCAGCCGATGGCCGGGAGCAGCGCCGTTCTTACCACTTCCTGGGGGAACCGGTGCGGCCTTCGCTGGAACCTGAAGATCGCGAGGCGGGCCAGCAGGACCAGGAAACTGGCCACCGACAGCTTCCACCACATGGCCATGCCTGGATCCACACGGTCCAGGAGCAGGGCGCAGCCGGCCCAGCCGACGGCGAGGGGAAGCCACTCCTTTTTCCGGATGATGCACAGCAGGACGAGGGAAGCCGTGCTCGAGGCTGCCATCAGGCCGAACCAGAGGAGGGTGCCGATGACGCCGTAGAACACCCGCCTGATATCGAACACTCCGGTGGCGGCCGCCTGGAGGCCCAGCACAAGCACGGCGAACGCCGACAGGAGCCAGAAAAGCCATCGGGTCGCCCTCACGTAGCATGCCCGGGTTGGAAGAGGGGGGCGGGTAGCGGTCAACCCTGTCTCCTGGATGAAGGCGGAGCTAATGATCTGTCTCGCCCGGCCGTACTTGCAGGAGAATAGCACCAAGCCCTGTCCTGCTCCGACCCAATCCGACGCATAGAACGGACCAGCCATGAAATTCCGCTCAAGATACCTATCCCAGGCGTCCTGCCTTGTTCTGGCGGCGGTGCTGGTGCTGTCGGCGAACGGGGTGCGTCCCTATCCTTTCTCCACCACCGACGATAACTGGATGTACTTCCTCCCCCTCATCAAGAGCCATACGGATGCGCTGCTGGGGGGCCACCTGCTGCGGGTGCTGTGGGGGCTCGGCTCCGGTTGGGTGCCCTGGGAGAATGCCCAGGTGGGGGTGCTGTACTTCCCCTACCATCTGGCGAACCTGTTGGCCCGGGCGGTGGGGCGGCCCCTGGCCATCCTGGAGGTCAGCGCCTGGCTTCACCTGGCCGCCGCGGGCTTGGTGACCCATGCCTTCGCGCCCGCTGAACTGGAGCCCGGAGAGCGCCTGGGCTGGGCCGTCGGGGCCATGCTCATGCCGGCGCCACTTCTGCTGGGCTTGAACTGGCACAACTACCTGAGCTGCTATCCCTGGTTCCTGGGGCTGGCGTTCCTGCTGCGCCGGGGCGCCTGCGCCGGCACCGCCGCTCCCGGCCGGGGCGATCGGCTGCTCATGGGAGGGCTCAGCCTGGGGTTCTTCCTGAGCGCCCACGCCCAGATGTATGTCCTGGGCATCGGCATCCTCGTGCTCTGGACCCTGGCGGAGGCGCCGCGGCGGGGCACCTTGCGCACCCTGCTGCCCTTCCTGCTGGCGCAGCTACTCGCCCTGGTCCCGCTGATCTTCATGAAACTGCTCGCCATGAACGGCACGGCCGACTGGATGGCGGATCGCAGCGACGCGGACTACCTGCTGCGCCACGCTCAGACCATGGGCACCGTGCTGCACGGCACGCTGTTCGGGAACCTCCTCTACACCGGGGATTTCCAGCTCTGGGCCAACATCTCGTGGACCGGCGTGGGGATGTTCTTCTCCCCGTGCCTGGTGCTCCTGGCCCGGCCCCTGTGGCTGGAGCGGCGCTGGGCCCTGGGTCTGTTCTTCATAGCCTGCCTGGTCTTCATGGGGGCGGCGAGCTATCCCTGGATCCGTTTCCTGGGCTTTGGGCCGCTGGAGGGCTTCCGCTGGACCTGGAAGATCAGCGTGTTCGTGGGGCCACTGGCCCTGGCCAGCCTGCTGCCCCGGCTCCGCTCGGCCCTGCCGCGGCGCGGGGCGGCCGTGGCCTGGCTGACCGCAGCCCTGTGCCTGGTGGTGGCGTTCCGAGGGTTGGCCTTTGAAATCTGGCCCAGCCTCGCCGCGGCTCATCCGCTCGGGGCCACCGGCCTGGTGGCGGAAACCCGGCAGATGGCAAGGGAGACTGGGCTCCGGCCGGGCACCCGGGTGGTCCTCCTGGGCCCCTTCGACATGATCCAGCCCCTGCCGCTCCCTGTGCTGGGGCTGGTGGGCAATGCGCCGATCCTCTCGGGATTGGGCACCGCCCATGTCTATGAGCCGATGGAGCCCGGGTGGGTCAGCCGCGCCCACCTGGGCCTTTCCCTCCCGTGGCGGGTGTTCCTGCCGGCCCAGGTGCTCCTGGACCATCCCGCCGAAGTGTGGCGGGCCCTGGGCCGCATCGGCGTCCAGGCGGTCGTCACCGTGGCCCCGGAGGCCGCTTCCCTCCCGGGTTCCCGCGGCTACACCGACCGGCTCGGCCGGTCCCTCTGGGTGATTCCGGTCCCGGATGCGCCGGCGGGGCCCTACCCGGCAGGTCCAGGACAGGCCCTCGCCCTCACGGCCTCTGGCGTGCTGCGCGCTCCGGGATCACCGCAGCCTCCGGGGCTGTTGACCCCCCGGCCGGTCGCGTGGCAGCGGGATCCGCAGGGCTCGTGGGTCGGGACCCCCGGCGGCGTGCCCTGGGGCTGGGCGGCGGCTTCGCTCCTCACCGCCCTGCTGGCCCTGGCGGGGTTGATCTGGGATGGCTGGGCCGGCATGGACCTCGGCTAGACTGGGACAAGATTCCCGAAGGAACAACATGGATCTGGGGACGTCAGCGGCGAGGCTATCCGGCTGGGGCAGGCACCCTGTCCTGGACGGGCACATGGTGCGTCCGGAGCGGTACGGCGATCTGGACCGCCTGCCCGGCGCCCTGGCCCGCGGCCTCGGCCGGAGCTACGGGGACGCCGCCCTGCGCCGGGACGGCACCCTCTGCTCCATGTTGCGGCTGAACCGCATGCTCTCGTTCGACCCTGCGACCGGGGTGCTGGTGGCCGAAGCGGGCCTGAGCCTGGCGGAGATCGCGTCCTGCTTCCTGCCCAGGGGCTGGTTCCTCCCGGTCACCCCCGGCACCAAGTTCGTGACCCTGGGCGGGGCTGTGGCTGCGGACGTGCACGGCAAGAACCATCACCTGGACGGCTGCATCAGCGAGCATGTGCCCTGGCTGGAGTTGTTCACCCCTGGGCAGGGGATGCGGCGGTGCGGGCCGGACGAGGATCCGGAGCTGTTCTGGGCCACGGCGGGGGGCCTGGGGCTCACCGGCATCATCGGCACCGTGGCCCTGCGCCTGAAGCCGGTCCCCGGACCCTGGCTGAAGGTGGTGCACCATCCGGCCCGGGACCTGGACCAGATCCTGGAGCTGTTTTCGGACCCGGCCCTGGACGCGCCGTACTCCGTGGCCTGGATCGACTGCCTGGCCAGGGGCGCCCGCCTGGGCCGCAGCGTGCTCATGCTGGGCCGCCACGTGGAGGGGGGAGACCCGGCGCCGCCGTTCCCCCTGACGCCCCGGGTCGACCTGCCGTGCGATCTTCCGGCCTTCTGCCTGGGCAGCTTCAACGTCCGGCTGTTCAACGAAGCCTACTACCGGCTGAACGCGGGCAAGACCCAGCCGTTCCGTTCGGGCCTGGATCCCTTCTTCTATCCGCTGGACGCCGTGGGGTATTGGAACAAGGCCTATGGTTCCCGTGGGTTCGTGCAGTACCAGTGCGTCCTGCCCGAAGATGAGACCCGGAAGGGTATGCGCCGCATCCTGGAAGCGATCAGTTCGGCCGGCGCGGCATCGTTCTTGGCGGTGCTCAAGAAGCTGGGCGGCCAGGGCCGCGGGTTCCTGTCCTTCCCGCGCCCGGGCTTCACCCTGGCCCTGGACATGCCCTTCCGCGGCAAGGCGACGCTCGCGCTGCTGGGCCACCTGGACCAGCTGGTCCTGGAACATGGCGGCCGGGTCAACCTGTGCAAGGATGCCCACCTGGGCCGGGAGAGCTTCCAGGCGATGTACCCTCGGCTGTCCCGCTGGCTGGCGGTGAAGCGGCGGGTGGATCCCGAGGGGCGCCTGGCCTCCAGCCTCTCGGCCCGCCTGGGCCTCACGGAGGGGCCATGAGCAGAACCGTTCTGATCCTCGGGGCGGGTTCGCCCATGGCGCGGGCGGCGGCCCACCTCCTGGCGCGGCGCGGGGATGCGGTCTTCCTGGCAGGCCACGAACCCGACGAGCTGCATAGGCTGGCCGCGGACCTGCGGATCAGGTGGGGGGGCAAGGTGGGGGTGGGACGCTTCGACGCGCTGGACCCGGCCAGCCACCCGGGGCTGTTCGCCCAGGTGCTGGAGGAGTTCGGTGACCTGGACCAGGTGCTGGTGGCCTCGGGCCATCTGGGGCCCGACCCCCGGGCGCTGGAGGGTGAAGGGCCCCAGCGGATCCTGGCCCTGAACTTTTCCGGGCTCCTGCCCATGCTCGGGCTCTGTGCCACCCATTTCGAGCGCCGGGGTTCCGGCGTGATCCTGGGCGTCGCCTCCGTGGCCGGGGACCGCGGCCGGCAGAGCAACTTCGTGTACGGCGCGGCCAAGGGAGGGTTCGCCCTCTGGCTCCAGGGCCTGCGCAACCGCCTGTACCCCGCGGGGGTGCGGGTGGTGACTTTCAAGCCCGGCTTTGTGGACACCGCCATGACCTTCGGCAAGCCGGGGCTGTTCCTGGTGGCCACCCCCGAAGCCGCTGGGGCCGCCCTGGTCCGGGCCCTGGACGGTGGTCCGGATGTGGTCTACTTCCCAGCCTTCTGGCGCGGGATCATGGCCCTCATCCGCGCCATTCCTGAAGGGCTCTTCAAAAAAATGAAACTCTAGCGGATATGTGGAAGATCTTTCGGGAGGCAAGGATGCCCATGCAGGGGAAATCTGGGGAGAATACCGCCATTCCAAAGCCGCGGATCCTCCGCCTGCCTGCGCTGGCCATCCCCCGGGGACGGCTCCGGGCGCGCCTGGTCATCCTGGGAACGCTGTTCGTCATGACCGGTTGCACCGGCCTGCTGGCCGAACAGGCTTTCGAGAAGCTGCTCGGCACCCTGCTGGGAGCCTCAACCCCCGCTGCGGCGGTGGTGCTGTCGGTGTACTTCCTGGGCCTTTCCCTGGGCGCCGCCGGCTATGCCAGGATCTTCCGCGGGGTCAGGGATCCGCTGCGGGTCTACGCATTCCTGGAAGGTGGGGTCGCCCTGTGGTCCCTGCTGCTCTTCCTGGGCTTTGGCTGGCTGGTGCCGGCCTTCGCGCCGCTCCTGCGCTTGGCCGCCGGGTCCTTCCCGTCCCTGCAGGCGGCCCGGTTCCTGGTGGCGGTCTGCTGGATCCTGCCGCCCACCTTCCTCATGGGCGCGAGCTTCCCGGCCATCGTGGCGGCCTTGGAGGCCATGCGGGCGCCCCAGCCGCACCGGGCCATGGCCCGGTTCTACACCCTCAATCTGCTGGGGGCGGTGGCCGGCGCCCTGTTCGGGCCCTACCTCGCCTTCCCCAGGTGGGGCGTGGACGGCACGATCCTTTTCACCTTCCTGGTCGACGGCCTGGTCTGCCTGGCTGTGCTCTGGTTGGGCCAGGCAGTCGCCCGGACCGGGGCGCCAAGGATCCAGGCTCCAGCCGCCCTGGCCCGGCCGCTGAAGGAACTGCCCCCGGCAGCCTGGGTCCTGATCGGCATCGCGGCCCTCTCCGGATTCAGCTTCTTTTCCCTGGAAGTGTTCTGGGTCCACCTGATTTCCGCAGTCCTGGGCAACAGCGTGTATGCGTTCGCGGCCATGCTCACGCTGGTGCTCACCGGGCTGCTGCTGGGGGGCATGATCGCCACCGCGCTCCTGCCCAGGAGACGCCAGGTGCCGGGATGGCTGCCCGGAGCCATCTACCTGGCGGCTTCCGCCACCCTGCTCTGGCAGTTCGGGCGCTGGGACGGAATCCCGCACCAGTTCACCATCTGGGGAGCCGGGCTCACCACCTTCGCCCAGAGCCAGGTCCTGTGTTGGATCCAGGCGGGAATCCAGATCCTGCCCCTGGCCGTGCTCATGGGCACGGTCTACCCCCTCCTGTTCAGGCTGGAGGGATTTCCCGGGCACAGCCGCGCGGCCTTCGCCGGCCTTCTGGCGGCGGCCAACTCGGTGGGGTGCATCACCGGAGCCCTGTTTACCGGATTCCTGCTCATTCCGTGGCTCGGATCCGAGACGGGCCTGACCCTCATCGGAGCGGGCTGCGTGGTGGCTGGCTGGCTGCTCTGCTTCGCCTCCTCCGGCCTTCGGGCAAGGATCCTGGCAAGCACTGCGGCGCTCGGTATGGCCGGGCTGTGGTTCTTCGCCGCCCCATGGAACCAGCTGGCCCTCACCTCTGGCGAGCACGTCTATTTCCGGCCCTTCCAGGTCTTTCCCGGCACCAAGCTGCTGTTCTTCCAGGAGGACACCAGCGGGGGCATGACGACGGTGGTGCGAAACCTGGCAGGGTCCAGGGACAAGCCCAAGCCCTACCTGACCCTGCTCACCAACGGCAAGTTCCAGGGCAACGATTCCGAAGAGGTGGATGCCCAGACCGGGTTCGCCCTGATTCCGATGCTGCACGCCCATGCCTTCGACACTGCCTGCGTCATCGGCCTGGGCACCGGCCGCACCGCCCAGGCGGTGAATGCCATGGGCTTCTCCTCCATCCACATCGCCGAGATCGCGCCGGGCATTCCCCAGGCGGCCCGCGGCTTCTTCACGCCGATCAATCATCATGTGCTGGATCAGCCCAATGTCAGCCTCTTCCTCGAGGATGGCCGGAATCTTCTGCTCCTGCACCCTGAGCGCCGCTATGACCTCATCGCGATGGAGATCACCAGTGTCTGGTTCGCCGGCTCGACCAGCCTGTACTGCCGGGAGTTCTTCGAACTGACCCGATCCCGCCTCCGTCCAGGGGGTATTTTCCAACAATGGATCCAGCTGCACCATATCGGTCCCTTTGAACTGGGATCGGTGCTGGCCACCGTGCGCAGCGTCTATCCCCAGGTGGAGTTCTGGGTGTTCGGCGGTCAGGGCATCCTGGTGGCTTCCGAATCACCGATCACCCTCAACCCGGCGGCCCTGGCGAGGTTCTCGGCCAGGGCGGGGCAAGGCCTGGAGATCCCCCCGGGCAGCGAGCAGGCCTACCTCAAGACCCTTCTGGAAAGCCGGCTCCTGGCCGCCGAGGATGTTTCCAGAATGGTCCGGGCCCTGCCCCTGGTCATCAATACGGACCGGAACCGCTATCTCGAGTTCACCACGCCGCGCTACAACCTGAGCCCGCTCCCGCATCTCAAGCTCAATGTCAGTCTCCTGGGCCGGTTCGCCACCTTCCCGCCCTTTCAGTTCGCCGCGGGCTCGCTCCGGGACACGGAGGATGCGCAGAAGTGGGTGGCCGGCGCGGATCCCCGGCGTGCCTTCCAGAGGCTGCTGGACCCCGGCGCCACCGGCGCGCGCCCATAGCCTTGCTCCGGTTCAGGACAACTCCTTCAGCAGACGCGCCGCCTTGGAATCCTTGGGATCAATCCGCAGGGCCGCCTCCGCCGCGGCCCGGGCCTCGGCCTTGCGGCCCAGGGCCTTGAGCACCTGGCCCCGGCGCCAGTGGGCGGTGCCGTAGCCGCCGGTGCCCCCCTCCAGGGGTTCGCGCAGCACCTGGTCCAGGGCGGCCAGGCCGGGTTCCAGGTGCCGGCCGGAGCGGGCGGCGATCTTGCCCAGCTGCAGCCGCAGCAGGCTGGGGGCGTCGCTGGCGGGCAGGGCTTCCTGGGCGATGCGCCAGGCCTCGTCGGCCTGGTCGGCATCCAGCAGGGCGTCGCAGATGGCGGTCAGGGGCCGGGCCCGGTTCCCGGCCGCCGGGAGCAGCCGCTTGGCTTCCTGGGCCTGCAGCCGCTCCTGGGGCTTCTCGCCCAGGGCCTTGCGGGTCTCACGGCTGCCCAGNNAGGCTCTCGGCGCAGGCCAGGGCGCTGCGGGTGGATCCGCCGAGGAGGCCCGGGAGCTGCTCGTAGGCCACCCCCAGGGTCATCCAGGCGGCCGCGAGGCTGGGGTCGGCCTGCACCGCCGCCCTCAGGTCGTCCATGGCGCCGGAGACTTTCCCCAGGCTGCCGAAATTTCTCTGCTGCACCGCCACGCCGCCCAGGGCCACGCCCCGGGCCAGCAGGGCGTCGGCCAGGGCCGGCTTGAGCTCCACGGCCCGCCGGGCGGCCGCCAGGGCTTCGGGCATCCGCACCAGGGCCGTGAGCGCCTGGGACTTGGCGGCCCAGGCCAGGGCGTTGCCGGGGTCGCCCTTGAGCACGGCCTCCGCGTCGGCCAGGGCCTTGAGGTAGCGCCCCGCGTCCAGATCGGGACGGGGGGCGTAGCCGGCGCCGAAGGCGGGGAGGGTGGCGATGAGGGCGATGGTGGGGAAAAGATGCATGGCAATCCTTCCGCTCTGAGGTTAGGGTGCCCTGGGGAGGCGCGCCCCGCTGGTGATACTCTGGGAAATTATCGCAGATCATGGAAGGAGACAGGCATGCTGATGCAGGGGAAGCGGGGACTGGTGGTGGGGGTCGCCAACAAGTGGTCCATCGCCTGGGGCATCACCCAGAAGCTGGCGGCGGAGGGCGCGGAACTGGCCCTCACCTACCAGAACGAGCGGATGGGACGCAATGTGCGGGAGCTGGCGGAGACCCTGGAGAAGCCGCTGCTCATTCCCATGGATGTGACCTCCGACAAGCAAGTCATCATGACCTTTGAACTGCTCAAGCGGGTCTGGGGCCACCTGGACTTCCTGGTGCACGCGGTGGCCTTCGCGCCCCGGGAGGCCCTGGACGGGCAGTTCGTGGCCACCAGCCGGGAGGACTTCCGCATCGCCCACGATGTGAGCGCCTATTCCCTGACGGCCCTGGCCAACTCGGCCCAGCCGCTCATGGGCGAAGGCGGAAGCATCATCGCCCTCACCTACCTGGGCAGCACCCGGGTCATCCCCAACTACAACGTCATGGGCGTGGCCAAAGCCGCCCTGGAGGCCAGCGTCCGATACCTGGCCGCGGACCTGGGCCCCCAGGGCATCCGGGTCAACGCCGTGTCCGCCGGGCCCATCAAGACCCTGGCCGCCTCGGGCATCGCCGGGTTCGGCAGCAAGATGCGCCACCACCGCGACCGGGCGCCCCTGCGCCGGGACACGGAGACCGAGGAGGTGGCCGACGCCTCCCTGTTCCTGCTGAGCCCCATGTCCCGGGGCGTCACCGGCCAGGTGCTCTATGTGGACGGCGGATACTGCATCATGGGCGACTGATCCGCGCGCGTGTATGATCTCGCTATGCGAGATTTTATTGATAAGATCACCGGCACCCTGATCCGGAGGGTCGACCTGATCGTCTGGGTGCTGGTGCTCCAGGCCATCGTGCTCATCCCCTTCCTGATCCTGGCCCAGGGCTACCTGCCCGGGGACGACTGCCTGCGTCACGCGGCCAAGGCGGTGGATGGACGCCCCTGGGGGGAGATCCTGGTGCTCCGTCCGGGCATCCTGGATGATCCGCACGCCGCCTGGCACTTCCTCCTGCGGGGGGTGCACCTGGTCACCGGCTGGGGGCCGGAGGGGCTCGTGACTCTGACGGTGGCGGGACTGTTCGTGCTGATGTTCATTGCCCCGCTGCCCTGGCTGAGCGCGCCCGAGGCGTGGATCGCCGGCTGGCTGTTCCTCTGGCTGGGCTGGGGTCCCCAGGTCCGGCTGATGCTGGGGCGTCCTTTCCTGGTCCCGGTGGCGGCCATGCTGGCGCTGATGGCTCTGTGGACCCGCAGCGCCCGGGGCACACAGTTCCGGCTGGTGCTGAGCATCCTGCTGTTCGGCGTTGCGGCCCTCCTGCATGGGAGCTGGTACCTCCTGGTGATGGTCCCGGCCAGCTTCCTGCTGGCGAGGCGCTGGCCCGAGGGGCGGGCCCTGCTCCTGGCGTGGGCGGCCGGATCCGTGCTGGCCGCCCTGGCCACCGGCCACCCGGGGCAGTTCCTCTGGGGCCAGCTGATCCACATGGGCCATACCATGTCCGGGGCCATGGAACCCGGGACCCTGGTGGGGGAGCTCAACCCGTCCCCGGCCGTGGGACCCATCTCCTTGACCCTCGTGGGCATCCTCTTCTACCGGCTGTGGGAGGGCACCGAGGAGCGTCTCGTGCGGGACCCGGTCTTCCTGCTGGCCATCGTCGGCTGGCTTCTGGGCCTGAGGGTCTCGCGGTTCTGGCTGGATTGGGGCTACCCGTGCACGGCACTCTGGCTGGCCTTCCAGTTCGAGCCCGTCCTGGCGAGGCTCCGGGCCCGGGCGCCCCTGCTGCGGCTTGGGCTCACGGCCGGCCTCTGCCTGGCGGCGGTGTTCGCCATCACGGCGAATCTCGCCAACCGGTGGACTGGATTCAGGAACAAGGTCTTCCTGACCGCCGACCATCCCGGGATGGCAGGCTGGCTCCCGGAGCCGGGCGGCATCATCTATTCCCGGGGCATGGAAGCCTTCTTCGAGACCTATTTCAAGAACCCGCACGCCCCCTGGCGTTACATGGTGGGGTTCGAGCCGTCCATGATGCCCGTGGAGGATTTTGCGATCTACCGGCGCATCCTCCTGGACCCCCGGGATCCGGCCACCATGAAGCCCTGGATCGCCAAGATGCGCCCCCAGGACCGCCTGCTCACCCGCAGCGGCGAGCCCGGCGCCGGCCAGTTCGGCCTGGAATGGCACCTGGTGGGCGGGGATCTGTGGATCGGCCGGCTGCCAAGGAAGTAGGCTTCAGCCCCGTTTCAGGGTTTCCAGCGCGTCCAGCACCTCCTGCACGTGCCCCTTGACGCTCACCTTGGGCCAGACTTTCCGGATGATCCCCTTGGGATCGATGAGGAAGGTGGAGCGGATGATCCCTTCCACCTCCTTGCCGTACATGACCTTCTTTCCGAAAGCCCCCAGGGGCGCCAGGAGGGTCTTGTCGGGATCGGACAGCAGCGGGAAGGGCAGTTCCTGGTTGGCCCGGAACTTCTGGTGGGAGGCCACCGAGTCCTTGGAGATGCCGTAGACCTTGGCGCCGGCGGCCTGGACCCGGGCCCAGTTGTCCCGGAAGTCGCAGGCCTCGGTGGTGCAGCCCGGGGTCGCGTCCTTGGGGTAGGCGTAGAGCACGGTCCAGGCCCCGGCCAGGGTCGTGGGGGTCACGATATGACCCTGGTCGTCGCTCAGGGAGAAGGGGGGGATGGGCTTGCCGATCAGACTCATGGAGCCTCCGGAGTACTGCCCAAGCCTATCACCGGCGGCGGTCAGGTAGGCTGCGCCGTCGTTTAGAATCAACCTGAACAGGTCGTTGCGGCCCCGGCATAATCTCCTTAGACCCCTGGCGACGCATGCGTCGCCAGGGGAGCCGTAGCTGAATAACCTGAACTGCACAGGTTAC
>PLUC01000026.1:0-550 GCA_003165415.1 Holophagaceae bacterium | reverse complement strand
CGGTGAGCCGGCACAACCTCGCCTGGATGCTGGCCTTCACCCTGGTGGCCGGGATCGGGCGCTACCTGATGCGCAACACCCTCATCGGCCTCAGCCGGGCGGTGGAGAAGCTGCAGCGGGAGGAGATCTACGATTTCCTCCTGTGCATGCCCTACGCCTTCTATGAACGCAACCTGATCGGCGACCTCATGAGCCGCATCGGCGACGACGTGAACACGGTGCGCATGGCCACCGGGCCGGGCCTCATGAGCCTGCTCCAGACCGTCACCCTCCTGCCCATGACCCTGGCTCTGATGGCCCACGCCAGCCTGCGCCTGACCGTGGCGGTGCTGATGCCGTTCTCGCTGCTGGCTGTGGGCTACTACTTCATCGGCCGGGTCAGCCACCGGCTGCAGCAGCGGATCCAGATCGTCACCTCCCGGCTGAACACCTACAGCCACGAGACCATCTCCGGGGAACGGGTGGTGCAGGCCTTCGGCCTGGAGGACCTGCGGGTGGAGGCCTTCGCCGTCCTGAGCCGGGAGCAGGCCCGCATGAACATCCAGCAGAC
>PLUC01000008.1 GCA_003165415.1 Holophagaceae bacterium | reverse complement strand
GGACCTGGACCAGATCCTGGAGCTGCTCGCGGATCCGCATCTGGACGCGCCCTACTCGGTGGCCTGGATCGATTGCCTGGCCCGGGGCCCGCGCCTGGGCCGGAGCGTGCTCATGCTCGGCCGGCACCTGGAGGGGGAGGAAGGCGCCTCGCCCTTTCCCCTCGCGCCGCGCTTCAACCTGCCCTTCGAGCTTCCGGCCTTCTGCCTGGGCACCGCCAGCGTCCGGCTGTTCAACGAGGTCTACTACCGGATCAACGCCGGCAAGACCCGGCCGTTCCGTTCGGGCCTGGACCCTTTCTTCTATCCCCTCGATGCGCTGGGCCACTGGAACCGGGCCTACGGCGCCCGCGGGTTCGTCCAGTACCAGTGCGTCCTGCCCGAGGCCTCCGCCCGGGAGGGCCTGCTGCGCATCCTGGAGGCGATCAGCGCCGCCGGCGCGGCTTCGTTCCTGGCGGTGCTCAAGAAGCTCGGCGCCGAAGGCCGCGGGTTCCTGTCCTTCCCGCGTCCGGGCTTCACCCTGGCCCTGGACATGCCCTTTCGCGGGGAAGCGACCCTGGCGCTGCTGCGGCTTCTGGACCAGCTGGTCCTGGCCCATGACGGCCGGGTCAACCTGTGCAAGGACGCCCACCTCGGCCGGGAGGCCTTCCAGTCGATGTACCCGCGCCTGGATCGCTGGCGGGCGGTGAAGCGCCGGGTGGACCCCGAGGGGCGCCTGGCCTCGGGCCTTTCATCCCGGCTGGGCCTGACGGAGGAACCATGAGTCGAAGCGTACTGATCCTCGGAGCAGGCTCGGCCATGGCGGGGGCGGCGGCACGCATCCTCGCGGAGCGGGGCGACGCCTTGTTCCTGGCCGGGCATGAGCCCCTTGAGCTGCAGCGGCTCGCCTCGGACCTGCGGATCCGTTGCGGCGCCAAGGTGGCCGTGGGCCGGTTCGACGCGCTGGATCCGGCCGGCCACCCGGGGCTGTTCGCCCAGGTGCTGGAGCAACTGGGCGGCCTGGACCAGGTCCTGGTGGCTTCGGGCTACCTGGGGCCCGACCCCCGGGCCCTGGGCGGGGAGGAGCCCGCGCGCATCCTGGCGATCAATTTCACCGGGCTGCTGCCGATGGTTGGCTTATGTGCCGACCATTTCCAGCGCCAAGGCCGGGGGGTCATCCTGGGGATCGGCTCGGTGGCCGGAGACCGGGGCCGGCAGAGCAATTTCGTCTACGGCGCGGCCAAGGGCGGCTTCGCCCTCTGGCTCCAGGGCCTGCGCAACCGGTTGCACGCTTCGGGCGTGCGGGTGGTGACCTTCAAGCCGGGGTTCGTGGACACCACCATGACCTTCGGCAAGCCTGGGCTGTTCCTGGTGGCCGCACCCGAAGCCGCCGGGGCGGCGCTGGCGCGAGCCCTGGACGGCGGCCCGGACATCGTCTACTTCCCCGCCTTCTGGCGCATCATCATGGCCCTGATCCGGGCCATTCCCGAACGCGTGTTCAAGGGCATGAAGCTATAGGGGCGGACTGCGCAGCTGGGCGATGGGCAGGAGCAGGCCGCTGGCCGGGATGCCCTGCCGCCGTGCCGCCGCGACCCTGGAGCTGTCGTTGCGGAAGAAGGCGACCAGGACCCCTCCCCCCTGGTCGATGGCCGCACGGACCGCCGGAGGCGCCGGGAAACCCAGCGAATAGAGTTTCTGCTCGACCGTGGACAGCAGCTCAGGGCGCAGGACGGCCAGATCCAGGTGCTCCTGGATGGGAAAGAGGAACGGCGAGTAGGCGGCCCGGAACGCGGGGCTGCGGATCAGTTCGTAATCCGTAAGGAACCAGTAATTGCAGTCATTCCCGAGGTAGCCGATGCTCGGCCCGAGGATGATCACATCCGGCCGCTGGGCCAGCACATACGGGCCGTTGCCCCGCTGGTGGCCGGAGATCGAGTTCCATCGGGTCAAGGGCGGCCGGACCGGGGTCATGGCGATGGCCTTGCTGTTGAGTCCCAAGGTGTCGATGAACTCGAGGTCCGGCGCGAAATAGGCCGTGGATCCGGCGGTGGCGACCGCGACGACGGTGCCCGGGGGCAGATGGCTCTCGAGGAAGCGGCCGGTCCACTGGCCATAAACGCAGGCCGGGTCCTCCCTGGGAATCTCACGGTAGCCCAGCATGGCGGCGGCCAGGGCGAGCACCGCGGTGCCCATGAGCGCGGCGCGCAGCCCTTTCCCGTTGGCCATGGCGTCCTGGCCGAGGGTGTTCAGGGAGCCGCCCAGCAGCACCATGACCGGGACCAGCATGCGGCCGTGGGGGACCATGTGGTCCCCTCCCACCCACAGCATGGCCAGCAGGAGCATGAGCCCGGAAAGGCCTGAGACCATGTCCAGCGAGCGGTCTTCCGGGGCCAGACCGGCGCCCGCCCGGCCCCGGGTGAGCAGATGGTGGATGGCCAGCAGCAGCGCGCCGGCCAGCACCGGCGCGTAGGCAGGGTACGAGGCGAACAAGTCGTCCAGGCCCCTGAGGATGACCGTGCTGGCCGGCTCGTGGGTCAGCTTGGCCAAGGCGCTGTTGCTGACCAGTCCCCCGAAGTAGAACCACCGGAATGCCTGGTAGCCGATGACCAGGGCAAACGGCAACAGCAGCGGCCTGACCCTGGCGCCCCAGCGGGTTTGCGCGCCATGGCGGAACAGTTCCAGGGCCGAAACCAGGAAGAGGATGCCCATGCCTTCGGGGCGCAGCAGGGCGACCAGGGCAAGGATGATCGGCAGCAGGAACTTGCGCCGCGGATCCGCGGACGGACGGGCATAGACCACACAGGCGCTCCAGGCCGCCCAGGAGAAGCCCACGGTTTCGAGCCCGCTGATCGACCCGCAGAGCGCAGCTAGAGAAAGACAGGACAGGAACAATATCCCGTTCTGGCGATGCCGGGCCGGGAGCGTGCAGGGAATGGCCAGAAGCGCTAGGATCCCTGCGAATCGGGCCGAAACCGCCAGGGGCACGCCGAGGCTCCGCGCGACGATGAGCATGGCCAGCCAGGCCGGGTGGGTATAGCCTTCCACGGGCGGCCCGGAAGTCCAGTTCAGGCCCTTGCCCGCCAGGAAGCGCTCCACGTACCGATAGGTTATATATGCATCATCGTGGTGATAGGCGAACACCCAGGCAAGGCCGATGGCCAACAGCGTTAGTTGGCATGCTTTAGCCAAGCAGAACCGATGTGATAATGGGTAAAACAGTCTTGTTCTCTGGAACGGCATGGTTCCATGCTAAACGTGTTCATATTTAGCTACAATATGATACTTAACTGCTCATGAAAGGTCCTTCATCAGCCGCTGCGCCTTGGAATCCTTGGGATCCAGCGCCAGCGCCGCCTGCGCCGCGGCCCGGGCCTCGCCCTTGCGGCCCAGCTCCTTCAGCACCTGGCCCCGGCGCCAGTGGGCGGTGCCGTAGCCGCCGGTGCCGCCCTCCAGCGGTTCCCGCAGGACCTGGTCGAGGGCGGCCAGGCCCTCTTCCAGGTGCCGCCCGGAGCGGGCGGCGATCTTGCCCAGCTGCAGCCGGAGCAGGCTGGGCGCGTCGGTTCCGGGCAGGGCCTCCCGGGCGATGCGCCAGGCGTCCTCGGGCCGGTCGGCGTCCAGCAGGGCGTCGCAGATGGCGGTGAGCGGCCGGGCCCGGTTCCGGGCCGCCGGGAGCAGGCGCATGGCCTCCTGGGCCTGCAGCCGTTCCTGCGGCTTGTCGCCCAGGACCTTGCGGGCCTCCCGGCTGCCCAGGGCGTCCAGGTAGGCGTAGATCACTTCCGGGTCGCCGGGGGCGGCGGCCAGGGCCCGGTTGAAGCAGGCCGTGGCCTCGCCCCAGCGCCCGTCCAGGGTGAGGACGGTGCCCTGCAGCAGGTTCCCGCGCGGGCCGTCCACCCGCTTCAGGCTTTCGGCGCAGTCCAGGGCCTTGCGGGTGGAGCCGCCGAAAAAGCCGGGAATGTGCTCATAGGCCAGGGCCAGGGTCATCCAGCCCGCGACCAGGGTGGGATCGGCCTTCACCGCGGCCCTCAGGTCGTCCATGGCGTCGGTGACCTTGGTGATGCTGCCGAGGTTCTTCTGCTGCATGGCCACGCCGCCCAGGGCCAGGCCCCGGGCCAGGAGCGCGTCGGCCAGGTTGGCTTTCAGCGCCACCGCCTTCTGCCCGGCGGCCAGCGCCTCCGGCAGCCGCACCAGGGCGGTGAGCGCCTGGGACCGGGCGGCCCAGGCCAAGGCGTTGCCGGGCTGGTGCTGGATCACCGTGTCCGCTTCGGCCAGGGCCTTGAGGTAGCGGCCCGCGTCCAGATCCAGGCGCGGGTTGTAGTCCGCGCCCCAGGCGGGGAGGGTGAGCACGAGCGCGATGGCCGGGAAGATTTTCATGATGGTTAATCCTTCCTGAGTATAGGATGGGCCAGGATGCTCGCCCTGGAAGCAAAACCCTGAGAAGATGTCTCAGATCATTGAGGGAGACAAGCATGCTCATGCAGGGAAAGCGGGGGTTGGTGGTCGGGGTCGCCAACAAGTGGTCCATCGCCTGGGGCATCGCCCAGAAACTGGCGGCGGAGGGTGCGGAACTGGCCTTCACCTACCAGAACGAACGGCTGGGCAAGAATGTGCGGGAACTGGCGGAGACCCTGGAAAAACCGCTGCTCATCCCCATGGATGTCACTTCCGACAAGCAAATCATCATGACCTTCGAGCTGCTGAAACGGGTCTGGGGCCACCTGGACTTCCTGGTGCACGCCGTGGCCTTCGCGCCCCGCGAGGCCCTGGATGGCCAGTACGTCGCCACCAGCCGGGAGGACTTCCGCATCGCCCACGACATCAGCGCCTACTCCCTGGCCGCGCTGGCCAACTCGGCCCAGCCGCTCATGGGTGAAGGCGGTTCCATCATCGCCCTCACCTACCTGGGCAGCACCCGGGTCATCCCCAACTACAACGTCATGGGCGTGGCCA
>PLUC01000219.1 GCA_003165415.1 Holophagaceae bacterium | reverse complement strand
TTTGGAGGACGGCAAACGCTTCGCTCTTTCCGCCCGCTGCTTGCGAGTACGGAAAGTCCGAAGCGAAAGTGTGTGGCGGCGCCTGGCCGGGGGACCCGAGTTGAGGCGGCGCCAAGCCGAGGGACCCGGACGGACCATTCCAGAGCCACCGGCAGGTCATGATGGAATGGGACGGAATGTCCAAACTGCACTAGCAACCGTAGCGGAGCAGGCTCCGCAACGGTTGCTAGTGATGCGGGTGCGCCAGCACGAACCCCAGCGCCCGGTCCTTCTCCGCGTCCATGACCACGTTGAACTCGCACCCCGGGAACACCTGCTCCACGTCGATGACCCGCACCGCCTTCTCCAGCCGGCCGTGCTCGGGCAGGAGCTGCAGCAGCACGCTGGGGCTGTCCCGGAAGAAGGCCTCGTTGAACAGGTTGCCCTCCTCGTCGGGGTACAGGGCCAGGTAGTGGATCTTGGCCTCCACCAGGTCCTGGAAGAAGTGGGTGCCGAAGGACAGGTCGGGCACGTAGTTGCCCTTCTTCCGGGCGATCTCCACCAGCAGTGAGGTATTGTTGATGCCGGAGTAGGTGATGCCCACGCCCAGGGTGACGTCGCCGCGGCTGCCCCAGCGGCCGGGCCCCATGAGGATGAACTGCCGGCGCGGCAGGACCTGGTTGAGGTGGCTCACCGCCTCGGCGATGCCCAGCAGGTCGGCCAGGTCCGGGATCTTGCGGTACTCCTCCGGGTCCACGTAGACGATGTAGCGGATCCCCTCGACGAAGCCGTTGGTGACGAACTTGCTCGCGGAGAACAGCTTGTGGTCGAAGGGGACCTTGCTGGGAATGGACATGTGGCCCTCGTCGCCCATGCTGCTCTGGGGCCGGCACTGCAGCAGGTAGAGGCGCTCGCCATCATGGGCGAACTCCAGGTCCACCGGCATGCCCAGGGCGTCCTGGAGGATGGTCAGCATGGCCTTCATCTGCGCGATGAACGGGGTGCGCTCCACCAGGCCGGAGAAGGTGACCAGCAGGTCGTCCTCGCCGGGCCGGAACATCCCCTTCATGGGCTTCTTCAGGAACCCGTCCTCCAGCAGGGACACGATCTGTTCCAGCATGGGGAAGTCGTCCCCGGCCTGCTTGAAGATGTCCCGCACGCTCAGCGACTCGAAGCGCCCGGTCTCCAGGTTGATGACGTCCATGGAACTCTGGGCGTAGTGCTCCACCTGGTCCGGCATGACGTTGACCCGCAGGTTGGGCTGGCCGGGGCTGATCATGAACGGGAAGTCCCGGCCCATGCGGTCCACCGCCCGGGTGCCCAGNNTGCCCACCACCTTCTGGATGATGATGCCCATCTCCTCCACGAAGTCCAGCAGGCCGCGCTCGGCGCGGTACTGCATGGGGTCGGGCCCGAACACCGAGGCGTACACCTCGGCCACCGCGTCGATGAGGGCTTCGATGCGGTCCTCGCGGCTGCCGGTGTTGGCCAGGAACAGGCTGCGGTACTTGCCGGAGAAGGCCATGCCCTCGCTGTCCTCCAGCAGGCTGGAGGAGCGCACGATCAGCGGCCCTTCGCCCAGGTCGTCCATGGCGAACTGGATCTGCTGGTACATCTCGTGGGAGAAGAAGGAATTCTTGAAGACCTGCTCCAGGTACGGGTGGGTCTGGCGGATCTCCTCCAGGGGCGCGAACTTGAGGCTCCAGAGGTCCTCCAGGCTGTTGTGCCGGAGGAAATTCCACATGCCGTCCGAGGAAATGTACCAGGTCTTGGGGGTGCGGACGCTCTCGATGAGCGGGTTGCCCTTGCCGTTGCGGCGCAGGATCCGCTTGGCCAGGATCAGGCCGGCGGCCTTGCCGCCCAGCTTGCCATTGCCCTGGGCCGGTCCGGCCACATGGGACAGGATCTGGCCGAAATCGGGGATGAACAGGTGCTTCTTGGCGATGCCGATGAACTTCAGGTTCTCGGTGAGGAACCGGCGGATCAGCGCCACCCGGACGTTCAGGTCGTCCGGCAGGGACAGGCCGGTCATCTCGTCCCCGGCGGTGTCCCGGCAGAACCGGTCCACCAGTTCGGTGATCTCCACCAGCGGGATGTCGCGCTTCTCGGTGGCGATGGCCAGGTAGCCCAGCTTGTCCTGGCGCATCCACATCTTGAGCAGGCTGGTGAGGGGCGCGTCCTCGAACACCATGGAGGCCACGTCCTGGATCTCGGCGAAGGTCTTGCGCAGCATCTCGATGTCGCGCTTGGGCAGCGGCGCGTTGGAGCCGTGGGAGGAGGCGTCGCCCTGGGCGTAGATGGCCGGATCGAACTGGGCGATCATCTTGTGCACCCCGGGCACCCCCAGCTTGGTGGCGTGGTTCATGAGCCGGCGGATGATGCGGTGGTGCATGGGCGGATCGATCTCCCCCAGCAGGTCCAGGATGGCCCGCCACTCGGGCTTGCGCTCCTGGGTCGGAGCCTGGGCGGGCGCATGGTCCATCTCGCCGCTGCGCTGGGCGATGCGCACCTCCGCCAGGTGCCCCAGCTTCTGGGCGGTCAGGTCCACCAGCTTCTTCTGGTCCAGGTGGAAGGGGCTGCTGGGCGCCCGGGACGAGCGGTTCTCCAGGTAGACCACCTCCACCTCGCCCAGGGTCTCGCCCTTGACCAGGATCGGCGCGCGCAGGGTCCAGGTGCTGGGGGTGAAGCCTTTGGTCTCGAAGCACTCGCCCCAGAAGTGGATCCGGGCCTGGCACACCTCACGGTACTTGAAGCCCTGGGGCAGCACTTCGGCCACCGCCTGGAGGATCTGGGTCAGGGAAAGGTCCTCCCGGCTCAGGATTGCGGCGATCTCGAAAATGGTCTGCAGCTCTAGGGACTGTCCGAAGGTGTTGTTTTCCATTCTGCCGGATCCTTATCTGAAGTATTGGCAGTGTATCGAAAAACGGCCCGCCGGAAGGCGGGCCGTTGGGGAAACGCGCCGCAGCGCGGGGTCTAGACCCAGCCGCGCAGGTGGCTGGCTTCGGCGACGCGCTTGATGGAGATCATGTAGGCGGCATCGCGCATGTAGATTTTCTTGTCCCGGGCCAGGGAGGAAACGGCCTTGAACCCGGCGGTCATCTTCTGGTCGAGCTTGGTCAGGACTTCTTCCTTTTCCCAGAAGTAGTTCATGTTGCACTGCACCTGCTCGAAGTAGGAGCAGGTCACGCCGCCGGCGTTGCAGAGGAAGTCGGGGATCAGGAAGATGCCCTTCTGCTGGATGACGATGTCGGCTTCGGGGGTGGTGGGGCCGTTGGCGCCTTCGGCGATGAGCTTGACCGAGGGGCGGATCTTGTTGACGTTCTCGGAGTTGATCATGTTCTCCTGGGCCGCCGGGATGAGCACGGTCACGTCCTGCTCGATCCAGGCGTCGCCGGGCAGCTTCTCCCAGCCGTAGCTCTTGGCCTTGGCGGGATCGATGGTGCCGTACTTGTCGATGGAGCCCATGAGCTTCTCGAACTCGATGCCGTCCTTGCAGCGGTAGGTGTAGGGCACCTTGTCGTTGTTGTCCCAGCAGGCGATGGCGATGACCTTGCCGCCGTACTGGGTGAACAGGTCGAGGGAGTACTGGGCCACGTTGCCGGCGCCCTGGATGGCAGCGGTGGCGCCCTTGATATCGATGCCCAGTTGCTTCATGGCTTCGCGCACGGTATAGATGACGCCGTAGCCGGTGGCCTCGGTGCGGCCCAGGGAGCCGCCCATGCCCACGGGCTTGCCGGTGATGAAGCCGGGGCGCTTGCCGCCGCTGATGACTTCATACTCGTCCATCATCCAGAGCATGTGCTGGCCGTGGGTCATGACGTCCGGAGCCGGAACGTCGTTGAAGGGCCCGACCATCTTGGAGACCTGGCGGATCCAGCCGCGGCAGATCTGTTCCTGCTCGCGGTCGGACAGTTCGCGGGGATCGCAGATGACGCCGCCCTTGGCGCCGCCCAGGGGAATGTCGACCACGGCGCACTTCCAGGTCATCCAGGTGGCCAGAGCCTTGACGGTGTCGATGGTCTCGTGCGGGTGGAAGCGGATGCCGCCCTTGCCGGGGCCGCGGGAATCGTTGTGCTGGATGCGGAAACCGCGGAAGATCTTCACGGACCCGGTGTCCATGCGGACCGGGATGGTGAAGTGCAGCTCGCGGGAAGGATTGCGCAGCAGGTCCCGGGTGCCTTGATCGAGGCCCAGCTTCTCGGCGACGGCATCGAACTGCTTCTGTGCCATTTCGAACGGATTGAAGGCTTTCTCAGCCATAGCTCCACTCCTTGAAGGTTTTGTGCTTATTGTGCCTGATGCGCAGGCCACGGTTCCTAGGCGATACAGCCTAACTCCATGATTATGACGCGAGTTGATAGCTGAAAGCCTTGAATGCGGCCGATACGTGACTAATGGCACTTGCCGAACCAAGTGAAGGGCCGCCGGTGGCGGATTTCCGGAGACAGGCGCAGACCGGTTGCAGCCAAACGCAAGAAAAAACAAGAAGTTACCCATGAGGATAGACCGGCGGGCAGGATCGGTCCGTGGCGGCCGATGCGGTATCCTGGGCTTGAACACTTCAGGAGTCCTGACGATGCGCCTTGCCCCCACCCTGCTCGTTTCCGTCGCGGCCCTGGCCGCCGGCGCGTACCTGGCCTGCCACAGCTCCCAGGCGGACCTCCCCGCGGCCACCGCCCCGGCTCCGGCGAACTCGATCCAGGGCTCGGTCCTGGAGGTCCTGCCCGCCTCGCCCTACACCTATCTCCGGCTCAAGGCCGCCCAGGGGGAGGTCTGGGCCGCCGTGCCCACCGCTGAGGTCAAGGTGGGCGACCCCGTGACCGTGCAGGTGCAGGTGAGGATGGACAAGTTCCAGTCCTCCTCCCTCCACCGGACCTTCGATGCCGTCTACATGGGCACCCTGGCCGGCGCCGCGCCGGCCGCTCCGGGCGTTCAGGCCGCTCCGGGCGCTCCAGGCGCCCCCTCGTACGGCACCATCCCCGCCGCCCCCATCCAGGAGAAGGTGGCGAAGGCGAAAGGCGCTGACACCTACACCATCGCTGAACTGTACGCCAAGAGGAAAGACCTCAAGGACCGGTCCGTGACGGTGAAGGGGAGGGTGACGCGGTGCATCGGCGGCATCATGGGGCGAACCTGGATCCACCTCGCCGATGGCAGCGGCCAGACCCAGTCCAAGGACTTCGACCTCGCCGTCACGAGCCAGGAGGGCGCCAAAGTGGGCGATGTGGTGACCGTGAAGGGCGTTCTCCACGTAGACAAGGATTTCGGCGCGGGCTATGCCTATCCCGTCATCGTCGAGGACGCGAAGATCGTCCCCTAGCGGCCCCCCATGTATCCGATCTGGCTCATCGCCATCGGGCGCCCCAAGTTGGCGCCGGTTCGGGAACTGGAAACCCACTACCAGGGGCTCCTGAAGGCCTTCGCCCGGCTGGCCGTGGTGGAACTGCCCGAAGGCCGGGGCGAGCCGTCGCGCCAGATGAAGGATGAAGCCGAGCGGATCCGGCCGCACCTCTTGGCGGCTCGCTGTCCGGTTCTGCTGAGCGCCGACGGGCCTCCGCGCAGTTCCGAGGCGTTCGCCCAGTGGCTGGGGGCGCGCATGGACCGGGGCGAGAGCCTCGCCTTCGCCGTGGGCTCCAGCCATGGTTTCGACCCGGAGCTCAAGGCGGAGGTGCGGGAACACCTGAGCCTCAGCCCCATGACCTTTCCCCATGACCTGAGCCGCGTCCTCTTCCTGGAGCAGCTCTACCGGGCCTTCGCCATCCTCAAGGGCACCCCGTACCACAAATAGAATTAATTTATCAGGGGCGTTCTGCGGGTGGACGGAAATCACAATTCGCGAGGACGAGGAGACGTGTTTCAGATTTTCGGAGTCCGGTTTCCTCTGGCTTTGATGCCGGGAAAATCCCAATAAGGATGTTCGGATCTCGTTATCGAATAAGCGCTTAGGGGCGCAGTCAGGCCATGGCAGAGGAGTCTGAAGCAGGTCCGCGGCCCAATGCTTAGTGGACGAGTCAAGTATGATCTCCACTTGCGGGGCCTTGGGCGGATCCGTACATTCAATAAACTCAGTCGTTTGGAGGTCGCAGCTTGATCTCTGAAAGAGGCATCTTCCTGGTCTGAGGGAAACCCGCATCAGCAAAAAGGAATTCCAGTTCTGCAGGCCGGACGCGGGGAAGGGAAGGTCGGATCTTATATAAAGGACTCCTTGGTTCCGAGTGGCGCTAGCCTTTCCCGGAGCACGGGTTTTTTGTGCAAGTCACCTGAATGGAGCAATTTCTGTTCCCGGGGGCTGGCCCATCCGTCCGGCCCCTCTTGGGCTGGTTCGGGTCGGAAATCCGAAGGTTCCGAAGATAAAAGATTGACGTGTCCTTAATTTGAATCGAGAATCCAGAGACTAGATTTTTCAAATTGCGCACCTCGAGACTTCGCCGATCAGCTGGTTTGGATCGGCTAGGTCTTTCTAACCCTTTGCCACCCACCGATTGCGAGCAGTAGCCCATGTCAACCCCATGCAGGAGGTCCTCAATGCGAACGCGATCCATGATCCTGCCGACCGCAACGGCGCGGTGTTTGGCGGGTGGAGGCCAGTCATGAAGCACCGCACCCCATTGGCCCTCCTCGCCACTCTGGTCGCCGGCACGGCCATGGCCCAGGATGTGTCCGTCTCCACCACCACCATCGCCCAGACCTGGAAGCAGAACACGCCCGGGTTCAGCACTGGCACCTTCACCCCCGCCACCGAGTACGTGGGCATCGACGCCGTCAAGCTCGGCGGCAAGGACGCTCTCTCCCTCCACTTCTACGGCTGGGGCATGGCGGACCTGGCGGACCAGTCCTACATCGGCGGCAAGAGCACCGGCGACTTCACCTACGGATACCTGCAGTACAACTTCGCCCAGGCCAACGCCCAGCTCAAGGCCGGCCGGTTCAGCGTCACCCAGGGCATCGGCAACGAGCCGGTGGACGGCGTCAGCGCCAGCACCGACCTGCGTTGCGGGTTCACCGTGTCCGCCTTCGCCGGCACGCCGGTGATCTTCAAGAACTACAGCAACCAGAACCAGAGCGTGGCGGCCTCCCAGCGGGACTTCATGTTCGGCGGACGCCTGGCCTGGCATGCGGCCAAGGTGGGCGAGATCGGCGTGGACTACCTGGAGGACGGCAGTTCTCCCGCCACCCAGACCGCTCCGGCCCCCGCGACCAACCCGACCGCGATGGTCTACACCCGCAGGCTGCTGGGTGTGGACATGAAACTCACCCCCTGCGACAGCTTCGATTTCAGCGGACGCACGGTGACGGATGTTGCGCCCCTCCTCGCGCCGGCGGCCGGCATCAACATTTCCAGGCTCGCCGAGGACGACTACACCGCCACCCTCAAGTTCCTCCAGACGTTCTCCCTCGCCGGCACCTTCGTGGAGCGCAACCTGTTCTCCTACTTCGCGGGCTCCACCCTGCCGTCCCTGTTCAACCAGAACGAGCAGGGCATGTTCAAGGCCACCGGCGCCAAGCTCACCTGGCAGGCGCCGGGGAACCTGCAGGTGGTGGGCGACGTGCGCCGCACCGACCGCGAAAGCTACGGCACCACCACCCGGGGCGGCGCAGATCTCCGCTACACCCTCCCCGAATCGCACATCCTCGCCGGGGTCGGCTTCCACAAGGTGAATGCCGCCCAGGTGCAGGCCGTGGACCTCCTGGTGCCGGCCTACAGCCTCAGCCACAGCGAAGCCCGGGCCTGGATCATGGCCGAAAAGGGCGCCTACTCGGCGAGCCTGGACGCCATCCGGCTGCACTATGCCGACCCCTACCTCAACCCGAGCCTGAACGGCCAGAGCATCGAATCGGCCATCGTCGGCTCCGTGGGCTACAAGGCCAAGAACGGCGCCAAGGTCTCCGGAGACCTGACCCTGGAGGACAGCCCCATCTTCGGGAAGCAGACCATCGCACTCCTGCGCCTCGAATACCGGTTCGGCCTGGCCGGAAAAGGAGACAAGTAGATGTTGAAGAAATTCGCGCTCCTTTCTGTCGCCCTCGGCCTCGGGCTGATGGTGGCCTGTTCCTGGATCTCGCCCAAGGGCAGCTTCGCGCCCACCCATCCCCAGGCGCTGGAGCAGGGCCGGCCCACCTGCTCCGACTGCCACGGCACCGACCGGGTGGCGAGCACCGACAAGACCTTCGCCTCCTTCAACCACACCGAGGCCTTCATCTCCAACCACAAGATCCAGGCCAACCAGGATCCCGCCACCTGCGCCGCCTGCCACGCCCAGTCCTTCTGCGCGGACTGCCACGGCGGCAAGACCGCCCTGCTGCCCTCCACCAAGCTGGGCAACCGTCCGGACCGCGTGTCGCCGCACCGGGGCGACTACATGACCTTGCACCGCATCGAAGGGAAGATCGACCCCACCAGCTGCTTCAAGTGCCATGGCCGCTCCAACAACGAAACGTGCACCGCTTGCCACCGGTAGGGGACTGATCATGAAAACCAGCTTGATTGTCAGAACCTTCCTCGCCACGGCGGCGGCCCTCATGGTCATGGCCTGCACCTCCGGCGGCGGGTCGGCCCCTGCCGTGAGCCCCATCACCGGCCAGCACCCGGCCACCTGGTTGACCACCCACTGGTCCGGCTACCTCCAGAATCCCGGGTCATGCACCACCTGCCATGGATCCGCCGCGGTCCAACCCGCCACCGCAGTCCCGTCGGGCGTGACCTGTTTCGGCTGCCATCACCCCCAGGGGCCCAACCACCCGGACACCTGGAACCTCGCGGTGCCCACCCCCGACCACGGCCTAGCCGCCATGGCCCCCGCCGGCCCGGCTTTCGATCCCACCGCGCCGGTGTTCCCCAACCAGGGCTTCGCCTCCTGCACCCCCTGCCACGGCGCCCTGTACAACAATCCCGCCAACGGCTACGCGCCCTCCTGCTACTCCTGCCACACCACCGCGCCGCATCCCCCGAAACCCTGGGGCGCCGGACTGGGTCTCCCGGCCACCCAGCCCAGGCATGACCTGGTCGATGTCAGCAACGCTCCCGAGTGCGCCAAGTGCCATACCGGCGGAGGCAACAGCACCATCACCCCCGTGTCCCCCGCCGCTCCCGGCACCGCGCCCGGCTGTTTCAACGGCACGCTCTGCCACAACGCCAGCTTCTAGGGCGATGTCTCCAATGTCTCACTCACCAGGCTCAGGACCCCCACGGGTCTCGCCCATATCTCCAGGGAGGTGCCCGACTTGTTGCGAACTTCGATCCTAGTTACTCAAAAGCAGAACAGGACATCCGAAAAAATAACAATCAATTCTTCACGAGGAGGAAATAGCATGCAACACAAACCTCTCATGAGGTTGAGCGGCCTGGTACTGGCAGCCGCTACGGCCCTCGCCCTGATCAGCTGTAATGGCTCTTCAGGCGCGACTGGAGCTACCGGCCCCGCCGGCGCCACCGGCCCCGCCGGCACCAACGGCACTAACGGGACCAATGGGACCAACGGTACCAACGGCACCCCCGGCGCCCAGGCTCCCCTCAACATCGCCAACATGACCTCGTCCGACTGGACGGGCACGGCCCTGACCGGTTCGCTCACTTCGGTCGACCTGACTGGCACCACCCCGGTGGTCAAGTTCAGCGTGGCCAACAGCGCCGGCGTTCCCATTGCCGGGCTCTCCACCATCCAGTCCCAGTCCGCCACGGCTGTGTACCCGTCGTATCCTCTCTTCGCGTTCACCCTCCTGAAGCTGGCTCCGACCCTCAATGCCGCCGGCACCGCGCCTGACGGCAGCAACACCACCACCTGGGTCGGCTACCTGATCGACAGCAATCCCACCATCACCACTCCGGCCACCCCGGCTCATCCCACCACCGACACCACCGGGACCATGACCGAAGACGGCTATGGCAACTACACCTACACGTTCCGGCGCAACATCAAGGGCGAAGCCGCCTGGCTGGCCACCCAAGTGGCCAACGGCTATTTCACCGGCAACAACCTCGCCTCTGACCTGGGCAACGTGAGCTACGATCCCACCCTGACCCACCGGGTCGGCATCATGATCGGCGGCGCCTTCCCCGGCACCGGCAGCACCCCGCTCGCGGGCTCGCTGGTCGCTTCGTCCACCGCCGGTCCCTCCGCCCTTCCGGCCAAGACCGCGAACGTCGTCTACGACTTCGTCCCCGGCCCCACCCAGATCGCGCCCAACGCCACCCCCATCACCACCGGGCGGCAGGTCGTCAGCACGCAGGTCTGCCTTAACTGCCACACCGTCCTCGGCGGCACCGGCACCCTGAGCAACGCCTCCGGCGGCACCGGCCAGCAGGGCCTGGCGTTCCACAGCGGCCAGCGCAACGAAGTCAACTACTGCTATGCCTGCCACAATGAGCAGAACAAGTACGGTTCGGCCGACTGCCTACCCAACCCCGCCACCAACATCGCCAGCATGGTCCTGGACACCGGCGCCGCCGGTGAGAAGAGCCCCACGTCTTCCCTGAAGATGAACGGCTTCTCCGTTGGCTCGACGCCCATGTGGATCCACAAGTTCCACATGAATGTCAACCTCAAGTATTCCAACAACTCCGAGACCCTGATGAACACCGGTTGGTATCCCCAGGATATCCGCCGCTGCGACACCTGCCACCAGCCGATCACTGTCGCCGGCAAGGTGGTGAATCCCCAGTGGTCCAACTTCCAGACCGTTCCCAGCCGTGAGGCCTGCGGCTCCTGCCACGACGCCGTGAACTTCGTCACGGGCAACACCGCCAACGGCACCGCCACGCCTGGTACCCACAATGGCGGCGCCCAGGCCGACGACACGCTTTGCGCCCTGTGCCACAAGCCTGCCGACATCACTATCTACCACACGCCGCTGCAGAGCCCGGCCGAGAACGGCAGCAACGGGAGCAACTCCCACGCCGCCGCGGCCAACACCGACTCCTGGCAGGCCGCCTCGGTCTCCAACATGCCCGCCGGCGCCCTGTATGTCGCCTACAACCTCACCAGCGTGACGGTCGTTGCCAGCCACCCGGTTGTCACCTTCCAGATCCTGACCAGCGCATCGCCGATCACCGCCGCCAACCCTGGCACCCCCGCGGCGATCACGGTTCCCTACGCGGCCGGTTCCACGATGATGGGCAGCCTCCCGCTGGTTAACGGCCCGACCCTCGGCATCCAGGCCGGCATCTCCCAGGACGGCACCGCCACTCCCAGCGACTACAACGTCGCCAAGGAAACCGACTGGACCCTGCAGACCCTCTGGGCCAAGACGGCCACCATCGGCTCCGGCGCCTCCGCCATTCCGGTCTCCACCAACGGCATCACCGCCGCCGCCGGAACCAACACCTACACGATCACCCTGGACGGCATCACCCTGCCTTCCACCGCCACCTGCTCGCTGGTGGGCATCGGGCTCGGCTGGTCGCCCTTCATCCAGACCAACCTCGGCGTCGTGGTCTCCGACCTGGCCAACCTGGACAATGAAGGCGCGGTCAACTTCGCCTACAACGCGACCAACGGCACCGGCGGCCTCCAGCTGCCCGCGCAGAACGTCTGGCTCGACGCCAGCAAGGGCGGCTACTCTCCGCGCCGCACCATCATCGCAGAGAACGCCTGCAGCAGCTGCCATGGCGACCTGGGCATCTTCACGCCCAACACCACGGCTATCAACAATTACGCGTCGAACTTCCACAACGGCTTCATGAACGACCCCCAGCACTGCGATTTCTGCCACACCGTGGCTGGAACCACCGGCGGCTGGAGCTACAACGCCAAGACCTGGATCCACGGCCTGCACTCCGCCGCTTTCCGAGCCAACGCCTACACTGCTCAGCCGAACTTCCCGCTGATCAACTACCCCGGCGTGCTCAACGACTGCGAAGCCTGCCACGTTCCCGGCTCCTACGACTTCAGTGCCGCCACCAACAACGGGCAGATCTCCAACATGCTCTGGGACACCAACGCCGTCGGCTACTACCCGGTCACCAAGACCATCGTCGGCGCCGCTTCCGGCAACGGCAGCTTCCCTGACTACCAGCCCGCGCCCACCGCGAGCGCCGCGTCCATCCTGGCAGGGGCTACCGTCCTTCCCACGACCAACGGCAGCTATGTTGCCCCCTGGGTCACCCCTGCGGGCACCGTCACCACCACCACCACGCCCACCACGGTCAGCACCGCCTACGCGGGCATGTCCCAGGGTTCGGGCCTCTATGGGCTCAACCCCATCCAGGGCGCCAACACCACGAAGAATGGCGTGACCACCACCCCGGCTCCGACCTTCTATGCCGGCCAGTGGGTCGCGAGCGCCCCCTCGGCGTTCGTCCTGCAGCAGCCTGACCCCGGCCGTCTGGTCACGTCCCCCATCACGGCCGCCTGCGCGGGCTGCCATGATACCCAGGACGCCATCAGCCACATGACCAGTGCCGTTGCCGGCGGCGTGTTCTACCAGCCCGCCAACATGGTGCCCCTGGCTCCTGTGGGTGGCAACAAGGGCGCGTCGCAGGTTGCCTCGCCCTATCCTGTCCTGCAGAACCAGGAACTGTGCCTTGATTGCCACGGCGCCTACGGCACCGCGGACATCCAGGCGGTCCACCTGAACTTCTTTGGCGCCAATCCGGCCAACTAATGTCCCTCTCCGGGGCGGGAGCGATCCCGCCCCGGAGGCTTGCTTCCTGACAGGCAGATGACCCGGATGTGCTATAACATCTGGGTCATCTTTTTTCTCCCCCCCCGAGCGGGGATCCTCTGAGGTGCTGAATGAAGTCAAGCTCCAAGAATTTCGGGCTCCTGGTCGGCGCGCTCCTGTGCGCGGCCAGCCTCTCCCTGGCCGCCCAGACCCAGCCGGCCCAGGCTGCGGCGCCCAAGGCCAAGAAGCCGGCCAAGCAGGTGAAACAAATCGACATCAACAAGGCCTCCAAGGCGGAGCTGATGAAGCTGCCGCAGATCAGCGCGGACCTGGCCGACAAGATCATCGCCGGCCGTCCCTACCTCAGCAAAACCAACCTGGTGACCCACAATGTGATCCCCATGGTGACCTACCAGGCGATCCGGACCCGGATCTTCGTCATCGCCACCCTGCCGGCCAAGAAGTAGCGTCCGCCAGCGGATCCCCAAGGGCGGCCGGTCCCATTGACAGGGGCGGCCGCGTCTGCTAGAAAAAAGGATTAGGATCTTAATGCAGTGGTGCCTTTTACTCCTGTCGGCAAGACTTCAGTTTCACCATCTGCGGCTTCGCACACGTTTTCAGGTCCAGCCCTCCCGGGCGTCAGGCCTGTGGGGCTTCTGCCATGAAAAAGCTGTTTGAATTCCTCGCTTCGCTGAAGCTCGCCGTGATCCTGCTGCTCCTGCTCCTGGCGGGACTGTCGGCGGGGACCATCGTCGAGACCCGGGTGGGGGCCGAAATCGCCGGCCAGCAGGTCTACTACTCCTGGTGGTTCCTGGGCCTGCAGGGCCTGCTGGCCATCAACCTGGCGTTGTCCCTGGCGAACCTGTTCCCCTGGACCAGGAAGCGCATCGGCTTCGTGGTGACCCATGCCTCCCTGCTGCTGATCCTGGCCGGGGCGTGCACCAGCTATTTCCTCAAGATCGAAGGCATGATGAGCATCCGGGAGGGCGATCGCGCCTCGGTCATCGAGAACCGCGACAAGGAGCAGAATCTCCTGTCCCAGCACCAGCTCCCCTTCGACGTGAAGCTGGACAAGTTCGAGCTGGAGACCTACCCGGGGACCAGGCGCCCCGCCGGCTTCCGGAGCGAGGTGGAGATCACCGACCATGAGACCGGCCGGACCTTCCCGGCGGCCATCTGGATGAACCACGAGCTGCACTACCGCGGGTTCGCCCTGTTCCAGTCCAGCTACACCCAGGATGCGGGACGCCAGGGCACGGTGCTCTCGGTGTCCAAGGATCCCGGCCAGAACCTGGTGTTCGCCGGCTACATCACCCTCCTCCTGGGCATGATCATCGTGCTCGCCACCCGCATCGCCCAGGCCAGGGACACCGCGGCCCGGGAGGGCGGGGCGCCGGACCGTCCCGTCCGCGGGGCGGGCCGCAAGGCTCTGTTGGTGCTGGTCCTGCTCGGCGGGGCGGCGGCGGCTTCATCCGCCACGGTCGCCGATACCGTGCGCACGCTCCCGGTGCAGCACGATGGCCGGGTCATGCCCCTGGACACCCTGGCCCGGGAGACCGTGTGGGAGATCACCGGAGCCTCCTCCTGGAAGGGCGAGGATCCCACGGCCACCTTCACCGGCTGGCTGTTCAATCCCAACGCCGGCGCCGACGCGCCCGTCATCAAGGTGGGATCCGGCGCCTTCGCGCGTGCACTCGGCCTCCCCGCCGGCACCACTCACGCCTCCTTCAACGCCCTGGTGAAGATTCCGAAGCTGTTGGAGATCGTACAGGACGCCCGCCAGGCGGAATCGGAGAACCGCCCCCGCACCGGAATCCTGGTGGACGGCGAGAACATCGACAAGCGTCTGGGCCTCATGCAGACCACCCTCCAGCAGCAGATGGCGCGGCCCATCCCGGTCCCGGGCAATCCCAAGGCTGCCTGGAACATCCCCACCGGGGTGAGCGCGGAGGTCTTCACCACCCTGGCCACCGGCCCCCGGTCGCCCGACTGGCCAGATTCCGGCCGGATGGATACGGAAGTCCTCTACAACTGGCTGCACCCGGTCCGCCTGGCCTGGATCATCCTGCTGGCCTCCCTGGCGGTGTGCATCGTCGCCTGGAGGAAGCAGAGCAGGCTCCTGGACGTGATCGCCTTCGGGACCCTGGTCGCCGGCTTCGCCATGATGAGTTGGGGCATCCAGCTGCGCTGGGTCTCCGGCGGGCGCATCCCGGCGGCCAACATGTACGAGTCCATGCTGTTCCTGGCCTGGGGCGTGGGCCTGTTCGGCATCGTCGCCTTCGCGGTGCTGCGCAACCGGGTGGTGGTGTTCAACGCCGCGGGCATGGCCGCCCTGGCCATGGTCCTGGTGGATCTTCTGCCCATCGATTCCTTCATCCACCCGGTGGCGCCGGTGCTGGCCGGCACGCCCTGGCTGGCCATCCACGTGCCGATCATCATGGTGAGCTACTCCATCCTGGCGCTGGGTCTGGTGGTGGCCCACATGCAGATCGGCTTCACCATCTTCAAGCCCGAGCGCGTCGAACTCATCGACCGGATGTACGACCTGCTCTACTGGTACATCTTCGTGGGCTCCCTCTTCCTCATTGCCGGGATCATCACCGGCTCCATGTGGGCGGCTTCAAGCTGGGGCCGCTACTGGGGCTGGGATCCCAAGGAAGTGTGGTCGCTGGTGGCGTTCCTGGCCTACATGGCGATCCTGCACGCCCGGCTGGACCGGATCATCGGCAAGTTCGGGGTGGCGGCCATCAGCATCGCCGCCTTCCAGACCATCCTCATGACCTACCTGGGGGTGAACTTCGTGCTGACCACGGGCAAGCACTCCTACGCCATGGGCGACACCCCAGTGCTGATGTGGATGCTGCTGGTGGCGGCGGCCGAGGTGATCTTCCTGGCCTGGGGCGCTGTGGCCTACCGGCGCGGCGTCATGCGCACCACCGGGTTCAGGCCGTCGGAATAGCGGATGAGGAACCGCACGCGGGCAGGCCGGCCAGGGACAGGTCGGCCGCCCCGCCGACCCAGTTGGCCTTCCTGGAATGGATAAAAAATTAATTACTTGCCCAGGCTCCCGGTGGGAACGCTGGCGGGCAGGATGATCGGGTTCTTGGCGGCCGTGCACCGGGCCCGGGGAGACCCGCTCTGGTTGCGCAGGTCCAGGAGCTGCAGATCGCGGATGGTGACCATGGACATGGTGGTGTCCAGGTGGGCTTTCACTTCGCACCAGGCTTCATGGAGTGGGCAGGGCTTGTCGCGGCCGTCGCAGTTGACGAATCCCATCACACAGCCGGTCATGGCGTCCATGCCGTCCAGGACATTGACCACTTCACCCACGGTGATGCGGTGGGCCGGACGGGACAGCCGGAACCCACCCCGCGGGCCCCGGACTGAATTCAACATGCCTTCCTGGGCCAGGGTCTGCAGGATCTTGGCCAGGTACGGACCCGGCAGGCCCAGCTTGCTGGCCAGGTCCTTGGCCAGACTGTAAGTACCATCCTCTGGCATTGCAGCTAATGCGCGAAGCGCGTACCCGGTGGCCGTAGAAAACAGCATTTTCTCATCCCCTGGATAATTAAGGATACGTTCATCGTTTATTTTTGCAAGGGAAATTCCTTATATATCAACGGGAGTCTAGGATTCCGGGGGCCGGGAAAGGGTGGTCCCGGCCACGCGTAGGATGCCCAGATTCTGCAGATTGCGCAGACCCCGGGAGAGGGTTTCCGGGGTCATGCCCAGCTGGGCCGCCAGCACTTTCTTGGTGACCGGGAGCACCATGGACCCGCCCGCCGGCACTTGTTCCCGGACCCAGTTCAGGAGCCGGTCCGAACTGTCCGAACCGGTGAGCTGCTCCACCGTGTGGGTGAGCTTGCGCAGCCACACCGCCTGGGCGTGGATGATGGCCTGGGCCAGGTCGGGGTCCTCGCGCATGGCCACCAGGAAGGGGCCCTTGGGGAAATGGAAGACCCTGGAAGGCTTCAGGGCGGTGGCGGTGGCCGGGAAAGCCTCGCCGCCGAACATGGCCGCCTCGGCGAAGCTGGCCACGGGCATGATGACTGCCAGGGTCGGGTGGGCCCCGGGGTTCTCGGCGCAGCGGGTCAACTGGATGGCCCCTTCCACCAGCACGAAGAACCCAGTGCAGGGGTCGTCCTCCATGAACAGGATGGCCTCCGGGTCCAGCTGCCTGGGCCGGACCAGGCCCTGCAGCCGTTCCCGCTGGGCCGGCTGCAGGGACGCGAAGAGGGGAGCCTGGGTCCAGGTGGGGGTCGCCATGTCCTACAGAATAGCCTGGGTGTGGGGTGGCAAAAAAATTAAACAATTTATAATAGAGTGAGACCCGTATCGATCGAGACTTGCTGGGGGGCCGCCGATGATGAGGACACCAACCTGCGTGGGCATGGGCGGGCTGACCTTGGCCTTGGCCCTGGGGGGGCTGGGCTGCGGCGGCAGCAACCCCTCCGGCTCCCAGGCCCAGGGCTCCGCTCCGTTGACACCGGCCAACTCCGGCACCTTGACCGTGAAGCTGGTCCAGGACGGCAACCCGGGGACCCTGAGCCACCTGAACCTGGTCCTGGGGGACCTGCAGGTGCGGGTGGGAGGGGTCTGGCGTCCGGTGCCCCTGACGGTGCCCGGCCAGACCATCGACCTCATGGCCGCCACCTCCCAGAGCCCCGTGGTCCTGGCCGCCCAGGTGCCTTGGCCCGTGGGCAGCAACGATGCCCTGCAGTTCAGCGTGGGGGCTGGCGGCACGGTCCAGTTCAGCACCGATGACCCGGACACCACCCACAACCTCGCCGCGCCCCAGGGGCTCTCCGGCCTCATGGGCCTGCCCGGCAGCTTCACCGTGACCGCCCAGACCGGGACCGAGCTCTGGATCACCTTCGACGTGGAGAACGTGGTCCTGCCGGACGGGACCGAGAACGGCGGCTATGTGCTCCTCCCGGGCCCGATCCGGGGCTACGACAAGGGGGCCACCGGCCAGATCACCGGCACCCTCACCACCCAGGCCGTCGCCGGGCCCCCGGCGGTAGCCGCCGCTCCGCTGGGGGCCGCGGCCGTCACCGCCCAGTTGCAGTTCCAGGACGGCCAGCCGGGGGCGGCCATCGCCTTCCGGAGCGTGCAGGCCGATGCCAGCGGCGCCTTCACCCTCGACCTCTTGCCCAAGGGCTACACCTGGTGCGTGGTCAGCCAGCCGGTCATCGGCACGGCCGTCTACTACCCCCAGGCGAGTCCCGGCTTTGCGCTGGGCGACGCGCCCACGGATACCTACGCCACCAGCCTGGCGTTCCTCACGGCGCCCGTGCCGGGCATCCTGGCCGGAACCGTGGGGGCCTCGCCCGGCGTGGGCCAGGAGGATGTGGTGGATCTCATCCAGGAGATTCCCATCGGCGGCGTGCCCTACCGATTCGTGATCGGTTCGGCCGCGGTGGTGACGGCGAAGGACGGATTCAGCTTCAGCTTCCCCGCGGTGCCGCCCGGGACCTATTCCGCGGTCCTGAACGACTACACCCAGGTCTCCGGACAGGGCCTGGTGGACCAGCCGGAGGCCTCCGGCGGGTTCGTGGTGTCGGCCGGGGCCAAGACGAATCTTTCCTTCTAAAAACTAAAAGAACGTGCGGATCGCGCCCAGCACGCGGTAGTCGTCGTCCACTTCGAACAGAACCTGCCACTTGTCGAAGGCCGTGCAGGGATGGCTGATGCCGCAGCCCACCAGGTCGCCCACCTGCAGTTCGGCTTCCGCCGGCAGTTCCAGCCGCGCGTGCTGGTCGTTCAGGCGGGTGATGCGCCAGGCCGCGGGCGCCGGGCGGGGGGCGCCGGGGGTGCCGGGGCGGGTCCAGAGGATGGGGATGGGCAGGTCCATGTCATAGGAGACGTCGCGCTTGCCCAGGCCCAGGTAGGCCAGGCCCGGCTCCGGGCGGCTCAGCACCTGGCCCCAGATTTCCAGCGCGGGGGTCAGCCGCCGCTCCATCCGCAGCGCCTCGGGCAGGCGTTCTTCCAGCAGCTCCAGGAGGTGCCGGTAGTGGCCGGCGTCATGGGAAAAGTAGCACCCGCTGCGCAGGACCACCTGGGTCGGGCTGGACAGCTTGACCTCGGCCAGGGCCTGGACCACCAGGTCGAAATAGGCGGAACCGCCGGCGGAGAGCAGCACGCAGCCGGTCTCGAACAGCTGCTCCGCGTCGCAGCGCCGGGCCAGTGCCGCCAGCTGGTCCAGCCATTCCTGGATCCGGGCCCGGTCGGCGGCGGGGTCCGCGCTGCCGATGATCCCTTCGTAGCACTCCACGCCGCGCAGCTGAAGCCTGGGCGAGGCCTTGACCGCCCGGGCCACGGCCAGGGCGGCTTCGAGCCCGCGGGCCCCGGTGCGGCCGCCAAGGATCCCCAGTTCCACCAGCACCGGGAGGGGGCGCCTGCCCTGGGCCGAAGCCTCCAGCCGGGCCACCCCTTCCGGGGAATCCACCAGGCAGGTGAAGTCGAACGCCGGGTCGGCGTCCAGGGTGGCCTGGACCCAGCCAATGGCCGCGGGGTGGACCAGCTCGTTGGCCAGCAGGATCCGCTTGATGCCATAGCGGTGGGCCACCCGCGCCTGCTGGACGGTGGCCAGGGTGATGCCCCAGGCGCCGTCCGCCAGCTGGCGGTGGAACAGCTGGGGCGCCATGGTGGTCTTGCCGTGGGGGCAGAGGCTGACCCCGGTCCTGCGGATGAACTCGGCCATCCACTGGGCATTGTGCGCCAGCGCCGAGCGCTTGAGCACCGCCACCGGGAAGTCCAGTCCGCCCTCGGTGAGCCGGAGCCCCAGACCGCCCACGTCCCCGAGACGGGTGGCCGGGCGGTCCTGGGGGAAGCCCTTGCAGCCGCCGTCCAGCATGAGGTCAAGGATGGGTTGCAGCGCGGCGGACATGGAAGCTCCTTGGGGATTCCTCCATGGTCTCAGGAAATGCGCTTCCTGGTCAGCCGATAGGCCAGGATCAGCGCCAGGGCGGCCATGATGCAGCGCAGCACCCACGGGTTCCGGGCCGGGGTTGAGATGGGGCGCCAGCGCAGCTGCACGCCGTGGGCGGCCTCGGTCATGGGCCGGCCCCAGAGGACCCAGGAGCCGTCTTCCCGGAACACCCCGGACTTGCCGGTGAGGGTCGCCCGCAGCAGCGGCAGGCCGGTCTCCACCGCCCGCAGGCGGATCTGGGCGGCATGCAGGTCGGTGGCCGGGCTCTGCTCGAACCAGCCGTCATTGGTATGGTTGCTCAGCAGGTCGCCCCCGGCCAGGGCCAGGCCCGCCTGCACCCGGTCGCCCATGAGCGCCTCGCTGCAGATCAGCGGGTGGACCTTGAGCGGTCCCTGGGGCGTGGGGAACTGGAAGCTGCTGGCCGCGGTCAGGGTTCCGGCCCGCTGGGAGACGAAGCCCAGGTGCTCGTCCAGCCACTGGCGCAGCCAGGGCGGTCCGGGCATGCGCTCGCCGAAGGGCATGGGCTCCACCTTGGCCTGGATGAAGCTGGGCTGGCCAGCCGCCTCGCCCCGCACCAGGTTGAAATCGCCGCCTTCGGTCCCGAACAGCCAGGCGACGCCCCGGAGCTGGGCCTCCAGGGCCATGCGCTCGCTGGGCCGGCGGTCGTCCCGTCCCAGCACCGAACTCTCGGGCCACAGCAGCAGCGTGGCCACCCCGGGCCGCGGCCAGCCCAGGGCCTTGAGTTCAGCGTCGGAGCGCCGCCACATGTCCTGCTCCATGCCGGGGCGGCGCAGGCCGGCCTCGAAATTCGGCTGGATCATGACCACGTCCAGCATCCGCAGGGGCCCCCGGGGCAGCATCCGCCAGAGGCCCGCGCCGGCGGTGAGCAGAAGCAGCAGCACCAGCGGGCCGGCCAGGATCCGCCGCGGCCCCCGCTTCGCCGCCAGCTCCGCCCCGGTGAAGGCGCCGCAGGCCCAGAGCAGCGCCGCCAGACCGTGGCTGCCCAGGAACGCGGCGGACCGGGCCAGCCAGGGCACCCCGCCCAGCGCGGCGCCCCAGCTCCAGGAGTACACGTGGAACCCGTGGATCTCCCACAGCAGCATGGCCAGCGCCGCGGCGCAGGCCGCGGCCCAGGGGCCGCCCCGGCGTTGGGCCCAGCGGGCCGCCAGGGCCACCGCCAGGAACCCCAGGGCCTCCCAGCCATAGAACAGTCCGGCCCCCAGCAGGGCCAGGGGGTAGGGCAGCGGACCCTTGACGGCGATGGTGCCCGGGACCCAGTGGAAGATGCCCACCAGCCCCAGGAACAGGGCCAGGTAGATCCAGCCCGCCCGCAGACCCCTGAACAGGGCGGCGAACAGCAGGGTGGGGAACAGCAGCGCGGCGGCGGCCTCCAGGTAGCCCCGGCCCGAATCCGCCGGGAAGCGGAAGGCCAGGACGAACACCAGGGCGAGGATGAGGGCCAGCCCCAGGGCGCCGGCCGGCCGGCTTCGGGTCCCGTTCACCGGAACTCCCTGCGCGCGGTTTCGTAGCAGGCGATGCCCGCGGCCACGGCGGCGTTGAGGCTTTCCACCCCGCGGGTGGGAATGGCCACCCGCAGCACGGCGGCGGGCAGGTCCGAGCCCTCCCAGCCATGCCCTTCGTTGCCCACCAGGATCCGCAGCGGCTCCCGCAGCTCGGCCCGGGCCAGGGGCAGGGCGCCAGGGCCCCCGTCCAGGGCGAGCCAGTGCCCGCCGTCCAGGGCCAGCGCATCGATCCTGTCGATCCGCCTCAGCGGCATCAGGAAAGCTGCGCCCATGCTGCCCCGCAGGGCCTTGGGGCTGAACGGGTCGGCGCACAGGGGCCCCAGCAGGGCTTCCTGGAAGCCGAACGCCGCGGCGCTGCGCAGGATGGCGCCCAGGTTGCCGGGATCCTGAATCCCCCATGGCACGATCACCCGCGCCGGCAGCGGCCCTCCCGGCTCCGGCCCGAGGCCGGCCAGCAGGGCGTGCTCCGGCGGGCTGCTGGCATCGGCCAGGTCGCGCATGAGGGCTTCGCCCAGTACCAGGGTTTCCCGGGCCAGGCGCCGCTCCAGGGGATGGGGGGCCGAGCCTTCCAGGCGCAGCCAGGTTTCCGGCCGCAGCCGGTCTCGGCAGTCCGCTGGCGCCTGCGACCAGGCCAGCACCAGCTTCTCCCCCAGGAGCAGGGTATGGCTGCGCCGCGCCCCGCCCGCGGCGAGCAGCGCCTTCAGCGCCTTGAAGCGGGGATTGGCCCGGCTGTTGATCTGGGATTCAAACGGCATGCCTCCAGCCTAGCCGGAAGCCAAAGGATTGGCACCCGGCTAGCTTCCCCCTCCGCGCCGGCGGAGGGGGGTGCACTAGAATCGATAGGAAAGCCCCGTCTGCACCGCGCCAAGCGTGCGTCCATGGACTGTTATGAACGAATATTGGGCATTGACCCCCCAGTTCTTGTTGAAATCGTAGCCCAATCCCGCCAGCATGTTCAGCTTGGTGCCCGACTCGTTGAGGACGGTCAACCCAACTCCCTGGGCCCCGGGGAGGTTCAAGGTGGTGTTGATCCTGGTCAGGTATTTCATTCCCCCCAGGCCCACCTTGAAGTAGACCCCCTCCCGGTTCCCGGAGGGATAGTACAGGTACTGGCTGGTGAAGGCGTGGCTGCGGCACGTGCGGTCCGATTCGGAATAGCTGTTCGCGGCCAGTCCGGGGATGGCGTCCGCATGGCCGCCGTTGGGATACCAGATGCCGTCATAGGCCAGCCTGATGACCTTGCCGGCCCCCACTTCCCAGTCGGCGAACACGCCCAGGCCCCAGCCGGTATTGGAAGTGAAATGATCCCTCGTGGCCCCGGTCGGGGAACTGCCCAGAACCTGGGCGCCGATTTGCGGTGCCTCGACGGCCATGGCGCAGCACGCCGCGGCACAAAGCAGCCCATAACGGCCGATACTAGCAACAGGACGAGTCATGCCTTCTCCTTTCAAAGGTTGGGGGGATGTGTTTTTCGCTAACTAGATGAAAAACCACATTAAAAGGACAGAGCTTTCGCTCCAACGAGGCCTTCCTTTCCGAACAGGCCATACCTCATGTGTTGGGAGTTGGCGAAACGTGACAGCCTTTGAAACATGAATTTCAACATTAATAATAAATTAAAAAATTCTTTAATCCCCGAAACAGGTGCCCACCTGGCGGGCGCAATGGATCAGGTGGTGGTCGGAAGGCACCAGCTTGCGCTGTCCCACCACATCCTGAAGCGGCACCGGCACGCAGATTCCGTTCCGGTAGGCCACCATCACGTTGTAAGTGCCCTCCGCCAGCAGCTCGGCGGCCTTGGCGCCCATCATGGTGCTGAGGGTGCGGTCGAAGGCGGTGGGGATTCCGCCCCGCTGCACATGGCCCAGGGAGGTCACCCGCGCCTCCACCCCGGTGAGGGCCTGGAGGTGCCGGGCCAGGCGGGACGCCATGGACTCCTGCACCACGTGGAAGGCCATGGTCTCGTCGTGCAGCCGCTGGACGTTGAGGGGCAGGTCGGCCCGGTAGGCGTCCACGGCTTCCTCCTCCGCGGGCGCGTCCAGGGGGATTTCGCCCTTGTCCGGCCGGCCATTCTCCTTGGTCTTCTTGCGGTCCTTGTCCTTGTCCTTGGCCTTGAACACGGCGGCCTCCGCGGCCTCGCGCACGGACCGGGCCCCCTCCGCCACGGCGATGATCGAGAAGCGCTTCCCGTGCCGGCGCCGCTCCAGCAGGAACTCCGCGATCTTCTCCAGGTCGTAGGGAATCTCCGGGATCAGGATCACGTCGGCCCCGCCGGCGATGCCCGAATGCAGGGCCAGCCACCCGGCCCGGTGGCCCATGACCTCGCAGACGATCAGCCGGTGGTGGCTGGTGGCGGTGGTGTGCAGGCGGTCGATGGCCTCGGTGGCGATGCTCACAGCGGTGTCGAACCCGAACGACACATCGGTGCCGAAGACGTCATTGTCGATGGTCTTGGGCAGGGTCATCACGTTGACCCCGCCCTTCTGCCAGAGCCGGTAGGCGTTCTTGGCGGTGCCGCCGCCGCCCAGGCAGACCAGGCAGTCCATCTGGTGCTTCCTGGCGTTCTCCACCGCCGAGTCGGTCATGTCCAGCAGCTTGCCGCCCATGGGCATGCTGTGCGGCTTGTCCCGGCTGGTGCCCAGGATCGTGCCGCCCCGGGTGAGCACCCCGGAGACGGTGATGTCGTCCAGGGTCACGATCCGGTTCTCCACCAGGCCCCGGAAGCCGTCCTGGATGCCCAGCACGCGCATGCCGAACTCGTTCATGGCCACCTTGGTGATGGCCCGCACTACGGCGTTGAGCCCGGGCGAGTCCCCGCCGGCGGTGAGGATGCCCAGGCAGCGGGTCTTGGAGCTTTTCATCGGAACCTCGCATGGAATGGCGCTTCAGGCGCTTTGGACCTCCTGGGCGGAAACTCCAGGATGGCCCAATCCGGGCGGGTCGGTTGGGAACAATTGAGTAAAAAAAACATAGGGATCCCCACCGCCGCGTCACCGTGGTGATGGCACCGTCCTATTCGATGGGCAGCCGCCCCTGGGTCATGCGGATGATGGCCGGCACGTGCAGGTCCTCGGCCAGAGTGTTCAGTTCGCCGCTGGGGGTGGGGGCCTGGGGCAGGAGGCGGGTGGGGGTCAGGGGCTGCTCGCCGGGCTGCTGGCCCTGGGGCGCGTCCCCGTAGACCCGGCCGTTGTCGCCGCCGGCCCGCGCGGGTTCGGGATGGGCCGGGACGATGGCGTCCGGGGGCGCGGGCAGGTTCTCCAGGTGGTCCGAGAAGCCGGAAGCCAGCACGGTGACCAGCGCCCGGTCGTCCAGCTCCGGGGCGTCCACCTGGCAGAGCTTGATGTCGGCGTGGCCGTGGTAGTGCCGGCTCAGGTAGCCCATGGCGGTTTCCACCGCGGACAGCTCCACCCGGTCCCAGTCGGCCATGATGGAGACGATGACCTGGGAGGCGACCCCGGTGTTCTCCCGCTCCAGCAGGGGGCAGTCCAGCGCCCGGGTGAGGGCGTCCAGGATGGCCTCGTCGCCCCGGCCGTTGCCGGTGCCGATGAGGGCTTCCCGGCCGTTGCGCAGCACCGCCTCCACGTCGGCGAAATCGCCGTTGAGTGAGCCCGGCCGCAGGATCAGGTCAGTGATGCCCCGCACGCCCTGGATCAGCACGCCGTCGGCCACCCGGTAGGCCTCCTTGACCTTCACCCCCTTTTCGCAGAGGCTGAGCAGCTTCTCGTTGGATACCACGATCACCGTGTCGGCGGTTTCGCGCAGGTTCGCCAGGCCCTGGGCGGCCTTGTCCGCCTTGTTCACGCCCTCCCAGCGGAACGGGGTGAGCACCACCGCCACCGTGAGCGCGCCGAACTCCCGGGCGCAGCTGGCCACGATGGGCGCCGCGCCGGTGCCGGTGCCGCCGCCCATGCCGCCGGTGATGAAGACCATGTCCGCGCCCTGGAGCTGGGCCAGGATCTCCTCCCGGCTCTCCTCGGCGGCCACCGCGGCCCGCTCGGCGTTGCCGCCGGCCCCCAGCCCGCGCATGCTGATGGGCCCCAGCGGGACCTTCACGTGGGCCTTGCTCTGGGCCAGGCTCTGCTGGTCCGTGTTCATGGCGATGAACTGGACGCCGGTCACGCCGCTCTGGATCATCCGGTCGATGGCATTGCAGCCCGCGCCGCCCACGCCCACCACCTTGATGTTGGCGCCGGGCAGAGTTATGGGGCTGGGAAGGAAGGGAATATCGGGCATGAAATCTCCGTGCGGATTCAGATCCATCGCTTGATTTTCTCCATGAAACCATTGCCGCGGCTGGACTTGGTATGGGTCTCGTTGAGTCCGCGGTAGAGCGCTTTCACCGCGCCGAGGGCGTTGGTGTAAAGCGGATTGGCGATGACCTGGGAAAGGCCCTGGACCCCGGTCACCCGGCCCAGCACCACCCGGGGCCGGCCCAGGATGTTCTGGGCGAGGATGGGCAGGTGCGGCAGCAGGGCGCCGCCGCCCACCAGGTGCACCCCGCCGTGGATCTCGTGGATGAGCCCGGAGCGGCCGATCTCGGCCAGCACCATGTTGAGCAGCTCCACCGCGCGGGCGTGCAGCACCTCGGCCAGCTCCCGGCGCGAGACCTGGCGGCCTTCCTCTTCCAGTTCGATGTGTTCCTCCGGGGGGACCTGGTTGGGCAGGGCGGTGCCATAGACCCGCTTGATCCGCTCGGCCATGGCGATGCCGCCCAGGTGCTTGGTGATCTCCAGGTCCTTGGTGAAGTGCATGCCGCCGATGGGGATCACCGCGCTGTGGAACAGGGTGCCGCGCAGGAACACCCCCAGATGGGTGAGCTGGTCGCCGATGTCCACCACCACGGCGCCGTTCTCCGCGTCCTCCCGGGACAGCACCGCCTCCGCCGAGGCCAGGGGCGAGTACATCAGGGTCGCCCCCTGCAGGCTGGACAGGTGCATGGCCCGGTTGATGTTCTCCAGCACCGAGCCCGGGGCCACGATGATGCGCACCTCGGCCTCGAGGGTGTCGCCGATCATGTTCACCGGGTTGCGGATGTCCCGCTGGCCTTTGATGTGGAACATCTGCGGGATGCGGTGCAGGACCGTCTCCTCCTTGGCCAGCTTGCAGCCGTTGGTGGCCTGCTCCAGCACCCGGTCCCGGTCCTGGACGGTGATGATCCGGTCCGCGGAGGCGATGGTGATGGAGTCGCGCAGGTTCTCGCCCTTGAACTGGATGCCGTCCACCGAGACCCGGATGCCGTCCAGCCGGGTCTGGCCGGCGGTGCGCATGGCTTCTTCCACGGCCCGGTTCACGGCGGTGACCGTCAGGTTGATGTCCGTGATCTCGCCCCGCAGGATGCCGCCTTCGGGGTTGGCCAGGCTGGCGCCGGTGACGTTGAGAGCGCCGCCTTCCTCCTGGACTGCAACGACCGCGACGATTTTACTTGCTCCGAGATCCAATCCGAGGAGAACGGCTGGTTGCACCATGAGTATTCCTGTTTCCTTGGTGCCAATCATAACCGCTTCCGGCGCGGAATTTCAGAATTGAAAATGAGGAAAATGGCCCTAGCGCGGTTCTGCCTGAGCCCTGGGAGGTTGCGTCGCCAGCGGCTCGCCCACCGCGATTTCCTCGTCCCAGCGCAGGTCCACATAGCGCAGGCGGGCGATGTCGGGGCGCTTGGACAATTCATTCAGGAACAGCATCTGAAAATTGGGGATATTCTTGGTCGCATCCTCCCGGGACAGGTAGATGGGCGCCTCAAGCCCTTCCAGGTACGCCACCGGCCCCTTTTCGCTCCAGCGCAACTCGGTGAGGCGGTCGTAAAATTCCTTCTGTTTGTTACGGAGGCTAGTGGCAGCCCGGATGAGCTGGACCATGGGGACGTTCTCCTGGCTTTTCGGATCGGCGACCACCGGAATGGGGATTAAATCCACTTGATTGAGGCGATCGAGCACGATGCCGTCGTCCGAGACCAGGAACACCCCCTGGGGCCGGGCCAGCCAGAGCACGGGCTTGCGCTCCTCCACCACCAGGCTCAGCCGGTCCGGCGGGTCGCGCCGGATCATGAGGTCCTTGACCCAGCGCTGGGTCTCCATGGTCGTGCGCAGCCTTTCGGCGTCGAACCAGAACAGCGGCTTGCCCAGGCAGAGCCGGTCGGCGATGGCCTGGGCCTGGGCCAGGCGCTGGCCCCGGCAGCCGGTGATGGTGACCTGCTCGATGATCAGCTTCTGCAGGCCCAGGTAGCGGTGGCCCAGCTCCAGCGCGCCGTAGCCGGCGCCGCTCACCAGCAGCCCGACCAGGGCCACCCTGGCCCAGGGTAGCCAGGGGCGGCGGGGACGGCTGCGGGTTTGCATGGCCATGGGAAAACCAGATTAGCGAGTTATCATGTCAGTGGCAGCCCAGATCTCCACTTCCGGTTCCAGTTCCACGCCGTGGGCTTCCCGCACCCGGGTCCGCACCAGCGCCATCAGCTCGGCGAACTGGGCGGCGGTGGCGGCGCCGTGGTTGACCAGGAAGTTGCCGTGGTCCGGGCTCACTTCCGCGTCCCCCACCCGCAGCCCCTTGAGCCCGGCCTGGTCGATGAGCCGGCCGGCGCTCTGCCCCGGCGGGTTCTTGAAGATGCAGCCGGCGTTGCGCTTGTGCAGGGGCTGGCTGGTGCCGCGCCGGCGCCGGTAGTCCTCCACCAGGGCGCGGATGCGGTCCGGATCCCCCTCCGCCAGGCGCACGGTGAGCCCCAGCGCCACCCGGCCGCCGCCCAGCACGCTCCAGCGGTAGCGGAACTCCCCGGGCTCCGGCGCCTTCTCCACCAGTTCGCCTTCGGCCGTGAGGAACTGGTAGCGGGCCAGGACGTCCACCAGTTCCCGGCCGTAGGCCCCGGCGTTCATGTGCATGGCGCCGCCCACCGAGCCGGGGATGCCCGAGGCGTACTCCAGGCCGGCGAGGCCCAGATCCGCCGCGGCCAGGCTGAGCTTGATGTGGCCGAAGCTGGCGGGCGCCTCCAGCTCCAGCCCCGCGCGCCGGGGCTCTTCCGGGAAGCGCAGGCGCAAGGCCAGATCCACGTCGCCCAGGACCACCAGGTTGCTGCCGCCGCCCAGCATGCGCCATGCCAGCCCCTCCCGGGCGCAGGCGCGCACGAAGGCCTGGGCCTGGGCAACGGAAACCGGCTCGAACAGCCAGCGGCAGATCCCGCCCACGCCCAGGGTGGTGAGCCTGGCGAAGGGCACGTCGCGGCGGTGGGGGATGGACGCCAGGGCGTCCGGCAAGGGGAACGGCATATCCCCATTATGGCGGACCGGACCGGAACATCATGGTTCGCCACGCTTCTTCCCTGGGTAATATGACCGGCACGGTCGTTCCGGAGGATCTTTTGAAGTTCTGGCTTTTTATTGTTTTTTTTACCAATGTCTTTGTGCTTGCGGGCAGCGTTCCTTCCGTGGAGATCGGGCCCCTGCGGATCCAGGCCCTCTCCCCCACCCTGGTCCGGCTGGAGGTACAGGGGCCGCGGGGTTTCGAGGACCGGTCCACGTTCCATGTGGTGGAGCGGGCCTGGCCCGGGACGCCCCTCCAGCGCACCGAGTCCGGCGGCGAGGTGATGCTGCGCACCGGGACCTGGAGCGTGCGGGTGCCCGCCGGGGCCCGGGACCTGCGGGGCCTGCGCATCGAGGACGCCCGGGGGGCCACTCTCTACACCTGGGACGGCCTGCTCACCAGCACCCGCGCCCTGCCGGCGCCCGGGTCGAAACCCCTGGTCTGGGCCGTGGCCGACGCCCCCCGCATCGTCCCGCCGCCCTGGGGCGCCACCCCGGCGCCGCCGGGTGCGCCCTTCCCCGACACCAGCGGCTGGGACCTGGGCAATGATGCCCCGGACCTGTACGTGTTCCTGCCCGGCGGGGACTACGCCCGCCTGCGCGCCGACCTGCTTCGGCTCACCGGGCCCACCGAGCTGCCGCCCCTTTACCTGTTCGGCGCCTTCCACAGCCGCTTCTACCCCTACACCGACCGCGGCGTGCTGGGGCTGATCCGGGAGTACCGGGAGCGGGAGCTGCCCCTGGACGTGTTCATGGTGGACACCGACTGGCGGGTGAGCGCCAGCTTCGGCTACGACGAGAACCTGAAGCTGTTCCCGGACATGGCCGAGTTCCTGGAGCAGGCCCACGCCCTGGGGGTCCGGGTGGGCTTCAACGACCACCCCAGGCCGGTGGCCGACCTGGCGCTGGATCCCGCCGAGATGCGATTCCGCTTCGACAACCTGGGCCGGTGGCTCAGGCTCGGCGTGGACTTCTGGTGGTTCGACCGGAACTGGGAGGTGAGCCTGGCCGAGCCACTGCCCGGGCTGCGCAAGGAGACATGGGGCATGCAGGTGTACCACGACACCGCCCTGGAGGCGGTCCCGGACCGGCGGCCGCTGATCATGGCCAACGTGGACGGGGTGGACAACGGCCACCTGAACCGGCCGTCGGATGTGGCGGCCCACCGCTTCCCGTTCCAGTGGACCGGGGACACCCAGGTGGGCTGGGGCTCGGTGCGGGAGGGGGTGGAGAACGCCGTGAAGGTGGGGGTCCATTCCCTGGTGCCCTACATCAGCGAGGACCTGGGCGGCCACGAGGGGATCCCTTCGCCCGAGCTGTACCTGCGCTCCTTCCAGTTCGGCGTCCTGTCCGCGGTGGTGCGGCCGCACTGCTCCAACAGCCTCTATTTCGTCCGGGAACCCTGGGCCTTCGGCCGCCAGGTGGAGGCCGCCGCCCGGGACTGCCTGCGCATGCGCTACCGCCTCCTGCCGCACCTCTACGCCGCGGCCCGGCGCAATTTCGATACCGGCGAGCCGCTGCTGCGGCGCCTGGACCTGGCGTATCCGGGGCACCCGGAAGCGGCGGCCAGCGACCAGTACCTGCTGGGCGACGGCCTCCTGGTGGCGCCCATCACCGACGGAGAGCCCTGCCTGCGGCCGGTGCCGGCCGGGTGGCTGAAGACCGCCGGCGGCCAGCCCGGCCTGGTCCTGGACCTGTTCCCCAACGAGAACCTGCTGGGGCCGCCCGGGGCCACCGGTCGGGAACCCATGGTGGACGACAACTGGAGCGACACCCCGCCCGCTCCGGGGATCCCCCTGGAGCACTTCTCCGCCCGCTGGACCGGGACGGTCACCCCCGACCGCCCCGCGCAACTGGGCATCCGCATGGAGGAGGGCGGCCGCCTGTGGCTGGACGGGCGGATGGTGGTGGACCAGTGGATCCCCGCCGCCCGCAACCTTGGGCTGGACCAGGTGACCCTGGAGCCCGGCCGGACCCACGACCTGAAGGTGGAACTGCGGCACGGCGAAGGGGACGCCGCCTGCCAGCTGTTCTTCCGGCCCATGGAGCTGCCGTCCCGGCCGGCCCGGCGCCAGGTGTGGCTGCCGGAAGGGGTGTGGATCAACGCCTGGACCGGGGAGCGGATCCAGGGCCCCCGCCGCCTGGAGGTGGCGGCCGCGGCCACGGAGATCCCCATGTTCCTGCGCGCCGGCAGCCTGTTCCCGCTGGCCCCGGACATGCAGCACACCGGGGAGAAGCCCTGGGATCCGCTCACCCTGGACGTCTATCCGCATCCGGCGGTGGCGGCCGAGGCGGAGCTCTACGAAGATGATGGGATTTCCAACGGCTACCGGGCCGGGCAGTGCCGGCGGACCCCGCTGCGGACGCGGATGGAGGGGCGCAGGATGACGGTGCGGATCGGCGAGGCCGCCGGAAGCTTTCCCGGCGCGCCCCAGGCCAGGGCCTGGTCCCTCCGCCTGCACGTGATTCCGGAGATGGGGAAGATCCAGGGGGTGTGGGTGGATGGTCGCGAGGCGGCCAGATGGCGGCTGGTGCCAAGGGGTCTGGCAGCCACGCCATTCCAGTTGAAGGGGCCGGCTCTGGATGCGGATGTGTTGGAGGTGGACCTACCGGCTGGGCCTGTGTCCCGGGGCAGGGTGGTGGAAGTGCGCTACTGATAGCCCGGAATGGTTGGCACACCAAGGTTTCGGAGATCCTGGATTGCTGTTAAGGGCGGTCCGTGACAGGCGGGAACATGAACTTCTTCATCCCCATCGGTGAAGCGCTGGCCAAGCTCTCCATCAAGATCAAGCCGCCAGCCCCGGCCCTCGCCCTGAAGGCCGAGATCAAAGCGCCGTAGCCGTCAGAACTCCGCGTGCTCCGTCCGCTGGATGATCTCCTCCTGCAGCGCCGGTGACAGGTCGCAGAAGTAGTCGCTGTAGCCCGCCACCCGCACGATCAGGTCCCGGAACTGCTCGGGCCTGGCCTGGGCCTCCCTCAGCTTCTCGGCGCCCACCACGTTGAACTGCATGTGGTGGCCGTCCAGCTTGAAGTAGGAGCGCACGAGGCTGTGCAGGTTGTTGATGCCGGCTTCGCCCTCCAGGAGGCTGGGGGAGAACTTCATGTTCAGCAGGGTGCCGCCGGTCTTCACGTGGTCCATCTTGCTGGCGGACTTGAGCACGGCGGTGGGGCCCTGGCGGTCGGCGCCCTGCACCGGGCTGATGCCCTCGGACAGGGGCAGGCCCCGGTGCCGGCCGTCGGCGGAGGCGAAGCAGACTTCGCCGAAGTAGACGTGGCAAGTGGTGGGCAGCATCTCCACCCGGTAGGCCCCGCCCTTGGTGTTGGGGCGGCCGTCGATGGCCGCGAACAGCATGGCGAAGGTGCGGGTCATCTGCGCGTCGGCGTAGTCGTCGTCGTTGCCGTACTTGTGGGTCTTGTTCAGCAGCCGCTGGCGCAGCAACTCCATCCCCTGGAAATCCCCGTCCAGGACCTGGATGAACCGGGGCAGGGACAGCTCGCCGCTGTCGAACACGACCGACCTGAGCGCCGACAGGCTGTCGGTGACGCTGCCGATGCCCACGGCCTGGATGAAGCTGTTGTTGTAGCGGGCGCCGCCGGCGTTGTAGTCCTTGCCCTTACTGATGCAGTCGTCGGTGATGACCGACAGGAAGGTGTGCGGCATGCGGGTGGCGTAGAGCCGCTCGATGAGCTGGTTGCCGCGGATCTTGATGTCCAGGATGTGCCGGGTCTGGGCCTCGAAGGCGGCGAACAGGTCGTCGTGGCTCTTGAATTCGGCCGGATCGCCGGTGCTGGCGCCGATCCGCCTGCCGGTGCGCGGGTCGACCCCGTCGTGCAGGGCCAGTTCCAGCATCTTCATCAGGTTGAAGTAGCCGGTGAGGATGTAGGCCTCCTTGCCGAAGGCGCCCACCTCCACGCAGCCCGAGCAGCCGCCCTCCCGGGCGTCCTCCAGGGTCTTGCCCTGGCGCAGCTGCTCCTCCACCACCGAGTCGGCGTTGAACAGGGAGGGGAAGCCGTAGCCGCGGCGGATCACCTTCAGCCCGTGCTTCAGCACGGCGTCGGGGGTCTTGCGCGAGATCTGCATATTGCTGCTGGGCTGCAGCAGGTGCATCTCCTCGATGATCTCCAGCAGCAGGTGGGTGAGCTCGTTGGAACCGTCGGAGCCGTCGCGCAGCAGGCCGGCCAGGTTGAGGTTGGCGAAGTCGGTGAGGGTGCCGCTTTCGGCGGCGGTCACCCCCTGCTTGGCCGGGGCCGTGTGGTTGTTGAACTTGATGAAGAAGCACTGCAGCAGTTCTTTGGCTTGCTCCCGGGTGAGGCTGCCATCGGCCAGCCCCCGCTGGTAGAAGGGCCAGAGGTGCTGGTCCAGGTGCCCGGGGCTGAAGGCGTCCCAGCCGTTCAGCTCGGTGATGACGCTGAGGTGGCAGAACCAGTAGTACTGCAGGGCCTCCTGGAAGTCCCTGGGCGCCTGGGCCGGGACCCGGCGGCAGACGTCGGCGATCTTCAGCAGCTCGCGTCGGCGTGCGGGGTCGGCAACCACCGCCTGGGACTCGGCCAGCTCGGCGTAGCGCTGGGCCCAGCGCATGACGGCGTCGCAGGAGATGGCCATGCCCTGCAGCTCCTCGCGCTTGTCCAGGGCCTCGGGATCCCGTTCGAAATCCAGGGCGGCCATGGCCGCGGCGATGTCCCCCTGGAAGTCCAGCATGCCCTTGCGGTACAGCTTGCCGTCGGCCACCGTGTGGCCCGGGGCGCGCTGTTCCATGAACTCGGTGTAGCAGCCGGCCTCGTAGGCGTCGATCCACTCCTGGGGCAGCTGCGCGAACATCTGCTCGCGCATGGAGCGGCCGGTCCAGTAGGGGATGACCTCCCGCTGGTAGAGCTCGATCACCGAAGGCTCCACCCGGTACTGGGTCAGCTTGCGGGAGTCCAGGATGCGCAGATCCTCAGCGCTGTGGCAGGTGAGCTCCGGGAAGGTCGGCACCGCCTTGGGCCTGGGGCCCCGCTCGCCGACGATCAGTTCGTCCTCCCCCAGCCAGAGTTCCTTCTGCTCGACGATGGCGCGGAAGTTCTTGGCCCGGAGCACCGGCATGCTGAACTTGCCGAAGTTCTCCCGGTAGAAGCGGGTGACGATTTCCGCCCGCTCGCCGGTGATGCAGGGCGTCGCCGCCAGGCTGTCCCGGCGAAGTCGTTCCGTGCGCTCACTCATGGGTGGCCTCCAAGGGTGGTGGTGAGTCCCCGGGCGCGGAAGATCGCCGCCAGGGCCTCCAGTCGTTGCGTTGTGGGGGGCTGCAGCCCGGGCAGGGCATAGGTCCGGCCCATGCGGGCAAACTTGGCCTCGCCGGTGCGGTGGTAGGGCAGCAGGTCCACCTGGCGGATCCCCGCCAGGGGCGCCAGGAACCGGGCCGTGGCCTCCAGGTTGGTCTCGTCGTCGTTGATGCCGGGGATGATCGGCACCCGGACCCAGATGTTCCGATGGAGCCCGGAAAGGGCCTTGAGGTTGTCCAGGATGATCCGGTTGGACTGGCCGGTGGCCGCCCGGTGGCGGGCGTCGTCCATCAGCTTGAGGTCGTAGAGCACCAGTGAGGTCAGGCCCGCCGCCTCCCGGAGCGCCTCCCAGGGGGAGAACCCGCAGGTGTCCAGGGCGGTGTGCACGTCTTCGGCCCGCAGGCGGCCCAGGGTCTCCGTGAGGAAGGGCGCCTGCAGGAGCGGCTCTCCGCCGGAAAAGGTCACCCCGCCGCCGGACTGGTCGAAGAAGACCCGGTCCCGGAGCAGCCGCTGCACCAGCGCCGCCGGCTCCAGCTCCTCCCCGACCCGCTGCAGGGCGCCGGTGGGGCAGGCCTCCAGGTCGGCGTCGCCCGGGACCCGGCCGCGCCCCGCCAGCTCCTCCTCGCCGCAGTGGCCGCAGGCCATACAGCGGTTCTCCATGCGCACGATGGCCGCCTCGGGCGCCTGGCTCTCCGGGTTGTGGCACCAGAGGCAGGACAGCGGGCAGCCCTTCATGAACACGGTGCTCCGCAGTCCGGGGCCATCCTGGAGGGAGAAGCGCTGGATGTTGAAGACCGAACCCTTACTCATTCCAGCCCCCGGGACTGGCTGGCGCAGTAGTAGGCGTGGATGAAGTCCTTCTGCACCTCGAAGGACCAGTGCACGTCCTCCAGGAACGCGGCCGCCTCCCGCAGGGCCCCGCGCTCCAGCAGGTCCAGGAACCGCGCGTGCTCCACGGCGATGGAGTGCTCCTCCCAGCTCTTGACGAAGCCCGCCCGGCGCGGCCAGTCATAGAGCCGCTGCTTCAGGGAGCGGACCAGGGCGAGGGCGGCCCTGTTGTCGCTCAGGCCCAGGTAGACCTCATGGAAGGCCAGATTCAGGTCGTAGTAGCGGTTGAAGTCGCCGTCGGCCACCGCGGCGGCCATGTCGGCGTTCAGGGCCCGCATCCGCTGGATGTCGCCGGGGGTGAGCGCGCCGCCGCAGTCCTTCAGGGTGGCCGCCTCCAGGGCGCCGATGATCTGGTAGTAGTGGCGGATATCGTCCAGGGATAGGGAGTTCAGGCGGAACCCCCGGCGCGGCAGGACGGTGACGAACCCCTGGGTTTCCAGCTGCAGCAGCGCCTCGCGCAGGGGCGTGCGGCTGATGCCCAGGCGGTTGGCGATGGCGTTGAGGTCCAGGAAGGCGCCGGGCTGCAGCTGGCCGCGGTTCATTTCCTCGCGCAGATAGTCGTACACCTGCTCCCGCAGGGAGCGGGTCTGGAGGGGGGAGGGGCTGGAGAGGGTGGGTAGCATCTGATATCTAATATATCAGTTGCCGAGGCCTGCGCCCGGATATTTTTCCGGAGCCCTGGATCAAAGGATGCCCGGAAGCTCCGCGACGCTGGCAAGTATATGCGTATGTGTGACTTGGATGAGCCTCGCCCGGTTGTGGGCCCCGGACAGGACGCCCACCACCCAGCCCGCCCCGGCGGCGTTTCCCGCCTGGAGGTCCAGGACAGTGTCCCCCACCGCCATCACCCCCGAGGCCTCGGTCACGCCGGTCCGGGCCATGGCCTCCAGGATCATGGCGGGGGAGGGCCGGCCGGCCTCCACCTCGTCGCCGCAGACCAGGGCGTCGAACCCCGCCTCCCAGCCCAGGGCCGCGATGAGAGGTTCCGCCGTGGCCCGGTCGAAGCCGGTGTTGAAGGCGAGCTTGATGCTCCGCGCCCGCAGCCAGGCGAAGGTGGCGGAAGCCCAGGCCACCTCCCGGGGCAACCGGGCGGCGAAGCGCAGGCGGATGGTCCGGATGAACATGCCGAACATCCGCTCGGCAAGGGGGCCCGGACCGGCCAGGGTCCGGAACGCCTCCCGCTTGGCCGCCCCGCGCACCCGCGCCAGCTGTTCCGGCCCGAGGGCCATGCCTTCGGCGGCCAGGACTTCCGTGAACACGGCGGCCACCGTGCCGTCGTCCACCATGGTGGTTCCGGCCAGGTCGAACACCGCCAGGGCGGGCAGGGGGGGGCGCATTAGAGCCTTAGTCCCTGCGCGCGATCAGCTCGATCTCGATGCGGGCGCCCAGGGGCAGCGCGGCCACGCCGATGGTGGTGCGGGCGGGGAACGGCTGGGCGAAGTGGGCGGCGTAGACCTCGTTCATGGCGTCGAAGTCGTTCATGTCGGTGAGGAAGACGTTCACCTTCACCACCTGGTCCGGGGTCAGGCCGGCCGCCTTCAGGACCGCGAACAGGTTCTGGAAGCACTGCCCGGTCTGGGCCCGCACATCCCCTTCCAGGACCTGGCCGGTGGACGGATCCAGCGGGGTCTGGCCGGACAGGTAGAGCAGCTTCCCGGCCCGGACCGCGTGGGAATAGGGTCCCACCACGCAGGCCCCTTCGGCGGTGATCACTTTGCGTGCCATGAGTCTCCCTTCAGCGGCCCAGCAACTGCTGGGCGATGGTGGCGAAATAGCGGGCGCCGGGCAGCAGCAGGCTGTCGTTGAAGTCGAACAGGGGGCTGTGCAGGGGGGTGCCACCGGCTTCCCCCTGGGTGCCGCTGCCGATGAACATGTAGTTCCCGGGCACCACCAGCAGGAACGCCCCGAAGTCCTCGGAGGCCAGCACCGGCGGGCAGTTGCCGTCCACGTTCTGCTTGCCCGCCACCGTCGTGGCGGCCTGGACCGCGGTGGCCACGCACATGGGGGCGTTGAAGGTGGGCTCGAACTCGAAACTGTATTCGAAGTCGTGGCCGGCGCCGTGGGCGGCGCAGATCCCGCTGACGATGGCCGCCATGCGTTCCTGCAGCAGCCCCTGGACGGTGGGGGTGTAGCTGCGGGTGTCGCCCTTGAGCACCACGTTGGCGGGGATGACGTTGCGGGTGCCGTCGGCGATGAACTCGGTGACGGAGACCACGGCCTGCTCGGTGGGGTCCACGTTGCGGGCCAGGATGGTCTGCAGCACCAGGACGATCTCCGAGGCGACCACGATGGGATCGATGGCCATGTGCGGCCGGGCCGCGTGGGCCCCGCGCCCGTGGATGCGGATCACGAAGTTGTCCTCGGAGGCCATGATGCCGCCGGGGCGGGTGGCGAACCGGCCGGCGGGGATCCCCGGCATGGAGTGCACGCCGTAGATCTCCTCCATGGGGAAGCGCGTGAACAGGCCGTCGGCGATCATCGCCTTGGCGCCGCGGCCATGCTCCTCCGCCGGCTGGAACACGAAGTGGATGGTGCCGTCCAGGTCCTGGGCCTGGGCCAGCAGGGCGGCGGCGCCCAGCACCATGGCCATGTGGCCGTCGTGGCCGCAGGCATGCATCTTCCCCGGGTGGCGGGAGGTGTACGGGTGGATCCCGGTCTCCTGGATCAGCAGGGCGTCCATGTCGGCCCTGAAGCCGATGGCGCGCGAGCCCCGGCCCAGGCGCAGGGTGCCCACCACGCCGGTGCCGCCGATGCCCCGGGCCACCTCCAGGCCCAGGGAGGCCAGGGTGCCGGCCACGAACTCGGCGGTCTGGCGCTCCTCGAACCCGGTTTCGGGATGGGCGTGCAGATGGTGCCGCCAGGCGGTCATGTCCCGTTCGAGCTCCAGGGCGGCCATGGGATCTCCTGCGAGGGTCGGGCTTGAAGGTATCACGAGACCGCGACCAGGGTCCCCAGCCGGACGATACGCCCGCAGCGCTCGGCCAGGGCCAGGTTGTGGGTGACCAGGAGGGTGGTCGGCCGCAGTTCGGCGTGCAGGGCCAGGAGGAACTCGAACACCTCCTGGGCCGTGGCCGGGTCCAGGTTGCCGGTGGGCTCGTCCAGCAGCCACAGGCCGGGCCGCCGCGCCAGCGCCCGGACCAGGCCGACCCGGGCCGCCTGGCCCCCGGAAAGGGTGGCCGGCAGGCGCTGGGCCAGGGCGGTCAGGCCGACCGTGGCCAGCAGTTCCGCCACCCAGGCCCGGTGCCCCGGTTCCAGGTCCCCGGCGATGAGGAACGGCATCAGCAGGTTCTCCTCCACGGTGAACTCCGGCAGCAGGTGCGGCTGCTGGAACGCCAGGCCCACGTGGGCGCGCCGGTACAAGGCCGAGGCTTCCGGCTGGCCCATGGGCACCATCTGGTTGCCGGCCTGGATGCTGCCGGACTCCCAGTGGTCCAGTCCGGCCACGCAGTTCAGCAGGGTGGTCTTGCCCACCCCGGAAGGCCCCACCACGGCGCACAGGGAACCGGCCTCCACCTCCAGGGAGAACCCGTCGAACACCGGGTGCTCGGCCCCGGCGTAGGTCTTGTGCAGGTTCCGGACGGAGAGGGGGAGGCCGGTCATTTCATTAGCTCCACCAGCTTCCAGTACAGCTCGAAGGTGGCCAGGGCATCGCCCAGCGCCGTGTGCCGCTTGTCCTCGGGCACCAGGATCCCGAAGTGGGCGAACAGCGCCGTGGAGCTCAGGTTGGCCAGGGGCAGCCGGCCGGCGTCCCGGAGCCCCGCGGCCAGGCTGTGGGTGTCCACCAGCCGGTGGCTGAAGCGCGGCTCCATCTCCCGGCCCTGGCTGGCCAGGAACACCTCCAGGAAGGCCTGGTCAAAGGCGACGTTGTGCCCGGCCAGGGTGATGGGCTGGCAGCGGTGGGGGAAGTGCTGCTCCAGGAACACCTCCAGCACGGCCATGGCCACCGGGGGATCCAGGGCAGCCTCGTGGTGCCGGACCAGGTCGATGCGGTTGACCTTCATCCCTCCGGCGGAGACCACGTAGGGCTCGTGGCGGAGCAGGATCTCCAGGCTGTTGACCACCCTGGGCCCGTCGCCCACCACCAGCCCGAGACTCAGCAGGCTGTTGCCGCGGGGGTCCAGGCCCCCGGTTTCGGTATCAAGGAAGAGGAAAGGCTGCGTCATGGGGTTCAATCCGCACGGAGGGCGTCGACGGGATCGACGCTGGCGGCGCGGCGGGCCGGATAGCGGGAGGCCCCCCACGCGACCAGGAGGGGAAACACCGCCACCAGCGCCAGGTCGAAGGGGTTGAGGCGGAACGGGACGAAGGTGATGAAGTCGTAGACCGCGGCCGGCAGCTTGATCAGGCGGTAGTGGTCCGCCACCAGGCAGAACGGCACCGAGAGGCCCAGGCCCCAGGCGGTGCCCACCGCACCGATGCGCAGGCCCTGCAGCTCGAACAGGCGCTGGATCTGCCTGGGCGTGGCGCCCAGGGCCAGGAACACGCCCAGGTCGCGCCGCTTCTCGGTCACCAGCAGCACCAGGCTGCCGACGATGTTGAACGCGGCGATGAGCACGATCAGCGCCAGCACCGCCCCGAAGATCCACTTCTCCACCCGCAGCGCCGCGAACAGGGCCCGGTTGGTGTCGCGCAGGTCCTGGGCGAAGAAGGGGCCCGGGCCGCTGCCGTTCAGGGCGGTGAGCACCGCCGGCTTGACCTGGTCGATGGCGTCGATGCTCCGGGCCCGCACCTCGATCATCTCGGCCTGGTCGGTGTCCGCCAGCCGTTCGGCGTCCTTGATGTGGATGAAGGCCCAGCCCTTGTCGTACTCGCTGATGTGGCTCTGGAAGGTCCCGGCCACCTTGAACCCGGCCATCTTGGGCTGGAGCCCCGCCAGGCCCAGGTCCATGCGCAGGAACACCACCGCCACCTGGTCGCCGATGCGCAGGCCCAGGTTCCGGGCCAGCTCCTGGCCGATGAGGATCTCGCCCTCCTGCAGGCGTTCCACCGGATTGGGCTTGAGGCTGTCGAAGATGCTGGAGGTGCCGTGGGCCGAGGCCGGGTCCACCGCCTTGAGCATCAGCGGGGCCGGGGGCGCTTCGCTGGAGGCCGGTTTCAGCAGGCCATGGTCCATGCGCATGGGGCTGGCCGCCACCACGCCCGGGGTGGCGCGGATGATGCGCAGGGACTCCTCGGTGTCGGGGATCTCCCCGCTCAAATTGGCCACGGTGAAGTGGGCCGTGGCCGAGAACAGGTTGGCCTGGATGTCCTCCCGGAACCCGTTCATGAGCGCCAGGGCGATGACCATGGCGAACACGCCCAGGGCGATGCCCCAGCGGGCGAAGCCCACCATCACCCGCACGAAGGCCCCCTTCTTGCGGGTCCTCAGGTAGCGCTGGGCGACGAAGGCCTCGAAGCTTCGCATGGGCTAGTGTTCCCTTTCCGGATCATGGATGAACCGGGAAAGGATCCGGTCCACCAGCTCCCAGACCTCGGCCAGGGCGGCCAGGGACATGGCCGCGGCGATGCCCAGCAGCAGCCCCCGCCCCCACACCGTGAAGAAGAATCGCGCCAGCCAGGTCCAGTGCCACACCAGCTCCGGCAGCCGGATCCGGTTGTTCACCGCGAGCGTGCCCAGGAGCAGGCCGCCCCAGAGGAGATAGAAGAAGCGCAGGCCGCGGATCACCGTGCCCATGCTTGGCCGGGTGCGGACGGGGTCATTGCCGGGCCACCTGGGACTTGGGCGGCGGGGCCTGCTGGAAGGTGAGCATCTTGCGCTTGAGCAGGGCATCGGCCTCGGGCATGACCTCCAGGGCCTTGCGCACCTGGGGGTCGCGGCCGCAGGTGTAGCGGAAGCCCGCCTCCACCCCGTAGGCGACGTTCTGCATCTCGATGGCCAGCTGGTCGCGCATGTCGGCCTGGTTCTGCGGGTCCTTCCATTCGGCCTCGGTGCACTCGATCTTCTGCTCCGCCATCCAGGTCTTGAACCGCGCCATGATCGCGTCATTGACGTCCTGCTGCGGCTTGATCCCGTACTTCTCCTTCTCCAGCACCGCGAACTTGAAAAAGGCGCTGTGCTGGAACCTCAGGTCGCCCACGAAGGTGGTGAGCTTGCCGCCGTTGACCACGAAGTCCGGGGTGATGCCGCCCCCCCCGTACACCACCCGGCCCAGGTCGGTCTTGAACTTGGGGCCCTGGGGCTGGATGGGCTCCTTGGGGTCCTCTTCGGGCAGCAGGTAGTCGTCGATGCCGTGCATGTAGTCGCGCTGGATGCAGCGCCCGGAGGGGGTGTAGTAGCGGGCCGTGGTCAGGGCCAGGCCGCGGGTGCGGTTGATGGCCATGACCGCCTGCACCAGCCCCTTGCCCCAGCTGGTCTGGCCCACCACCAGGCCGCGGTCGTGGTCCTGCACCGCGCCGGTGACGATCTCAGAGGCCGAGGCCGAGCCGCGGTTGATGAGCACCACCATGGGGAAGGGGTCGCTGCCGGAGCCCTTGGGGGTGCGGGTCTCCACCACGTCCTTGGGGTCGCGGCCGCGCTGGGTGACGATCAGCTCGTTGGGGCCCAGCAGCTGCCGGCAGATGCCCAGGGCCGCGTCGAGCATGCCCCCGCCGTTGTAGCGCAGGTCCAGGATCAGCGACTGCATGCCCTGGCTCTTGAGGTTGCGCACGGCCCGTTCGAACTCCTCCGAGGTGGTCTCGCCAAAGTCCTTGATGGTGATGAAGCCGGTGGTGGGGTTGAGCATGAAGCTGTAGTAGACGCTGTTGGAGGGGATCTCGCTGCGGGTGAGGCTGAACCGGATCAGGCCCGGGAAGCCCATGCGCTGAACCGCCACCTCCACCACGGTGCCCTTGTCGCCCCTCAGCTTCTGCACCGCGGCGGCGCTGGTCCAGTTCTCCGTGGACTTGCCGTCGATCTCCTTGATGATGTCCCCGGCCCGCAGGCCCATCTTCTCCGAAGGCCCGCCGCGCACCGTGCTGACGATGACGATGCCGTCGGGCTGCTGCACGATGATGGAGCCGATGCCGAAGAAGGAGCCGCGCTGCTCGTCCCGCATGGCCCGGAACTCGGCCTCGTCCATGTAGTAGGAGTGGGGATCCAGCGTCCTGAGCCCTTCGGAGATGAAGGCGTGGGCGACCTGCTTGGGCGTGGGCGGGTCCACCGATTCCTTCTGCACCAGGCCCATGATCTCGGTGAGGGTGTCCAGGCTCTTCTGGCTGGCCCGGTCATCCCCGGTCCTTCCCGCCAGGGGCACATACACCGCGGTGGTGGCCACGATCACCGCTCCGATCCAATACTTTTTCAGCCATCGCGCCATGTTGCGTCCCATAGGTTGCTCGTTTCGCAGGTTGCGGGTCAAAAACTGTCCAGGATCTGCCGCGCCGTGGCCCCCATCCGCTCCCGGCGGCAGCGGGTGGCGGTGATGATGGATTCAAGCCTGCGGTAGGCCTGCTCCACCGTATCATTCACTACAAGATAGTCATAACCCTCGTACTGGACCAACTCGTGCTTGGCGTATTCCAGGCGGATCCGCACCTGCTCCTCGGATTCGTCGCCCCGGCCCCGGAGCCGGGCCGCCAGTTCCCGGGAGGAGGGGGGCAGGAGGAACACCATCACCGCGTCGGGGATGGCCTGGTGCACCCGGCGGGCCCCCTGGCTTTCGATGTCCAGCAGGATATCCACGCCCGATTCCAGCTTTTCCTGGATCCAGGCCTTGCCGGTGCCGTAGCGGCGCTCGTAGACCCGCACCCATTCCACGAACCCGTCCCGGGCCACCATGTCGTCGAAGGTGGCGTCGTCCACGAAGAAGTAGTCCCGGCCGTGCACCTCCCCCGCCCGGGGCTGGCGGGTGGTGAACGACACCGAGAAGTTGAGATCCCCAACCTGTTTGACCAATTGCCTGGCTAAAGTCGACTTGCCGGTTCCGGACGGCGCCGAAAGCACGAACACATTTCCCGAATGACGCAACAATGGCAACTCCTGCCCATAATCTTAGCCACTTGTGGCCGCCGGTTGGGCGTCCCATACTCGAGCTTGCCGGATACTTCCAGGCCCCGCGGGGTGAGGAGGTCCGGAGGCACCACCGGGGGTGACTGGTTTCGACAGGTTGCTGTAGGTGTGCGAGGTGCAGGCGGGGGTTTATCGGCTGGCCCCCTCATCAAGCCGATAAAAACAAAAAAGCCACTGACTCTAACGAGTACATGCTCCAAGCTGCCTAAACAGCAACTCGGCGAGTCCCCGGGATCTCCTGGTACCGGGCTCGTTAAACCACTGAAAGGGTGACCTCGGTCTGCCGGACAGTGGCACAGGATAGGTTGCCGCGACGTCCCCTGACGGCAGCCGAGACCAGGGGACAAGTCCTCGATCAGGGTTGTCCGACCCCCTGCAGAGGTCACGGGATTCGGACCAAGCCTGTAACGACCCTCCATGTCACGCTTCTTGGACGCGGGTTCAACTCCCGCCACCTCCACCAATGAACGGCCCCCTTCCGAGGGCCGTTCNNTGTGCCTTGAACCATAACCTGGCGAAACCGCCAGGATATGGTTCAGAACACGAGGTGACACGTTATGGTTCAAAACACGGTGCGCCATTTTACGGTTCAAACAGCAATGTATTTTTCATTTGCCAAGCCCAGTGCGGTTCTGGCCCCGGCCGGGTCGTTCCCACCGGATGTCCTTGCGCCGGCCTTCGTCACATCCCGACGCCATGTGCTGCGGCAAGCCGTTCAGAAAGCCTCTGCCCATGGGCATCCTGGCCCAGGAACCATAAGGTGTCGCAGAATAGACGTATGCCCTATTGCGACACTTTATGGTTCATGCCGGCAATTCAGCTCACGTGGATGAATAGTTTTTCGCGCATTGGCTATGGGTTGGCCACGTCCTGGAGGACAGCACCCCCGGCGGACGCCAAGGCCGATGGGTGGTTCCTGCGGACCAACGGGGAGATACGCTCAAGCCCGCAATTTCCCGGCAGCAAGGCCGACCCAGCGGCCCAGGTACCCAGGAAATTCCCAATCAGTTATAGGTCCTGCAAAGCGTCCAGGTCGGATGCATCGAACTTCCCACCAAGCTGCGGGTCCGGCTTGCTCCCCGCTGAGAAGAAGACCTCGCAACCTACCTGCCGCTCCAGATAGAGCTTGGAGCCCGGATGAAGAGTGACAGGTCCGTCCCCCCATCCACCACAGAATGCAAAGGCTTCCATGGTCCGAACGACCTGGACGGGCCGCCCAAGCGGGATCTCCTCCTCTTGGAACGGCCGGCCGATCGGGGCCATGAGGGCCTCCGCTTGGGCTGATGGTGGGTGAATCTCGGGATTATCCCCCGCCTCCGTTGGACGGATTCCCTTCAGGAGCTTGTGGCGCTTGGAATCCATGTCAGTCTCCATGTCCCAATCTAGACCATCCCGAGGCACTGGCCCAGGGATCAGCCCAGGGGAAGACGAATCCCTTGCCGGTAATCCAAGAGCGTCACCCCAACTACCGTGTGTATCCGCCAAACGTGCGTGTCCGCATAGCCTGACGACCGATAGCCTCCTGGGGTCCCCTGGGCAAGGATATTAAAAATCGCATGCCTCTTCTTCTGGGTTTAAGTAATTTCTTCGGCGAAGAATCTTGGGCCCCCCAGGGGCCAAAATATGGATCGGTCCGGAATTCTACGACTTTAATTTTGAACGATTTGTCTATCGAGGAGCCCCGGAACCAATGCTTGCATGAAATACACATTGATGATCGAGGGAGGGGAAAATGCTTACCCTGATTGAACTTCACGACCTTTTTGACCGACTTGGAACCCCACTGCTAGGCAGGCAACTGGTTGAGACCGCCCGAAGGCTGGCTCCTGTCCGGCAGGTCCAGTCCAATTCGAGCAACGTCATCACCCGCTACGCGAGCCGGAAGATGGGCCGCCTGGTCGACTGTGAAAGCCGGACCGTGGAATTTCCGGCCGTCATCCAGTACGAGCACGACCCTGAAGTGCTCGAATACTACGCCCAGCCTGTAAAGATCGAGTATTTTCCCGAGGATGCCCAAGGGAAGCGTTCCACCAGGGCCGCGCACACCCCGGACTTTCTTCTCGTCTGTCGAAATGGCCTGATCCTCGATGAGTGGCGTCAGGAAGATCGCCTGGCCCGCTTGAGCACCGAGCACCCGGGGAGGTACCTCAAGGAGGGCGAGACCTGGCGATTCCCCGTCATGGAGGCCCTCCTCTCGGAGCGGGGGATCGAATACCGGATGCGATCTTCAAGGGAGCACCCCCAGGTTTTCATCCAGAACCTGACCTTTCTTTCCGATTACCTAAACCCTGCCAGCCAGCCGGTGGGCGACCAGGAAATGGAGGTGATCAGGGCCCTGTTCGACCAGGAACCGGCCATCCTCCTCCAGGATCTCGTCCTCCGGGGCCAACCGGCGGATCTCCTCCCTGACGGAGGGGGGGGTGGGCCCATTGCCCCCGGCTATTCCGCGGATGACGTATTCAAGGCGATCGCGGATGGCAACATCGCCTTTGATCTCAGGGAAGATCTCCTCGCCGAAGCTCACCGGGCATGGGTGTATCGGAATCTTTCGACCATGAGATTCGCAAAATGCATCCGACAAGACCCAGCAGTGGAGGAAGCCACCCTTTCGCGGGTGGCCTCCGTCGTGGAGGGCGCTGAGATCGAGTACGAAGGCAAGGCCTTCAAGGTCATCCTGGTGGGGAAGAAGACGGCGATCCTCCAGGGGGAGCGAGCCGTCGAGATGGAATTGGACCTTCTTGCTAGGCTGTTCACTGAAGGCAAGGCTTCGATCCTGGTTCGGCCCGACCAGCGGCCGGCGACCATGGAAGCGCTCCGGCTGCTTGCCCCGAAGGCCATTGACCAAGCGTTGGAGCGGGCGCAGTGGCTGGATACTGCAAAGGTCGATCCATCGGCCGTCCCTCGATCCAAGCGCAGCCTGGAACGGTACCGGCAGGCCGTCCGCCTTGCGGGTGAAAGCCCCGTGGATCGGCACCTCGCTTTGGTGTCCCGGGAGGCCCAGCGGGGCAATCGTGAGAGGAAGCTGGTTCAGCCAGTGCTCGATCTGATTTCCACCGTGGCCCGCCAGCAGTTCAACACGCCCCGGAACATCACGAAAACCGCAGCCTATGCCTACTTTGTGGCAGCCTGCTCCGAGGCAGGGCAAACCCCCTGCTCCATGAGGACCTTTAATCTGGAACTGGAGAAGTTGCGATCGGTCCGGGCCCAGAAGGGCAAGCGAATGGCATACCAGACCGCGCCCATCAAGTGGTATCTGTTTCTCCAGGAGCCCATCCACGGAGCCCGGCCCTTCCAGTTCGTGCACATTGACCACACCCAGTTGGACATCCTCCTGGTGTCCGGCGAGACGGGGAAGTCTCTGGGGAAGCCATGGTTGTCGCTGGCTGTGGATGCCGAATCCCGGGAGATCGTGGGCTTCTACCTCTCCTACGATGCGCCATCCTACCGGTCCTGCATGATGATCCTGCGGGACATCGTGCGTCGCCACGGGCGGATGCCGGAAATGCTGGTGCTGGATAACGGCAAGGAATTCCATTCCGTGGCCATCACCCGTCTGTGCCTGCTCTACGGATGTAGCCTTCGCTACCGTCCCAGCGGACAGCCGCGGTTCGGTTCGATCATGGAGCGTTTGTTCGGCACGACCAACACCGAACTGATCCATCTCCTGGAAGGCAACACCAAGCTCTTGAAGAACCCGAGATCCTTGACTAAATCCGTGCTGCCTGCCAATTTCGCCTGCTGGACCCTGCCTATGCTGCACGGCGCCCTGGAGTACTATTTCTTCAAAATCTACGGGGTCAATCCACACCCGGCCCATGGCGATGCCCCTTCCGAACATTTCCAGCGTCGAATGTTGGAGACCGGTGGGCGGTGGAACCGATTGGTGCGCTACGACCAGGCTTTCTGCATCGAGACCTGCCCGAGCCCCAAGGACAGTGCCACCCGGAAGGTGGACGGGCAGCGCGGAGTCAAAATCTCCTACCTCTGGTATTGGAACCGGATCCTCGTCCGGCCGGACCTGCGCAAGAAGGAGGTCGAGGTTCGCGTGGACCCCTGGGACCCAGGGACCGCCTATGTCCTGATTGGCAACGAATGGCACCAGTGCCTTTCAAAGGTTCAGCCCATGCTTGCCCGCTATACGGAAGTCGAGCGTCGCTACGCTTTGGAAGAAATTGCCAAGAAGCATGGCGGCCGCCTCCAGCATCTGACGCCCGAAAGGATCGCCGAGTGGCTCCATGCCTTCGATCCCAAGCATTTCGACCCAAAGCTGGCAGAGCAGCAGGGGGAAATGCGGACCCTCTACGCCGACCTGGACATGACCGGCACGATGAGGATGGCCGGGCCCGTGGATCCGCCGGAAGCCGGGGAGCCAACCCCGGGTTCCGGCCGGGGCCGACCGGCCATCGGGGTTCGCCAGGTGACGCCCAGTGAACCCGAACTTGTCGAAGGCAAGGATGACCAGCACCAGAAAACCTCTGTCACCCCTGTGGCCACGCCCGGCCAAGACCCACTCGAGGACCTCGAAAATGACTACTCCCTCTTCTAGCCCGGATCCAATGCGCATGACCAGGGAGCAGGCCCTCTCCCTGACGGCCGAGGACCGGCTGATATACTTTCGGGATGTTCGCCTGAAACACCCCCAAATCAGCAATGTCCTGGAGAAACTGGACTTGATGACCGCCCCGGACACGGGCACCAGCATCGCGCTTCTGGTTGGTCCGACTGGGGTCGGGAAGTCGACCATCGTGCGGAACTTTGAGCAGCAGATCCTCCGGAATCACATGAAGCAGATGCAGGCTGACGCCGGGCTTATTCCGGTCATCAGCGTCGAGGCGCCCGCCACCGGAGAGCGTGCCTTCTCCTGGCGCACCTTTTACCACCGCCTCGGCGAAGCTCTGCAGGAACCCATGATGACGCGCAAGCAGGAGACGGTTTACCGGGATGGCCGGGCCAGCATCCGGCCGGTGATGACCGGCTCTACCGTCGCCGCCCTGCAGTTGGCTGTGGAGAGCACGCTGATCCACCGCCAGACGAAGGTCATCATTGTCGACGAGGCCGTCCACCTCCTGCGCAACCTGCATGGGAACACCCTGGAGAACCACCTGGACGCCCTTAAATATCTTTCCAATAAGAGCGGGGCCAAACTCGTCCTGGTGGGCTCCTACGACCTCCATGGGCTCCTGGATGTGAGCGCTCAAATTACGAGAAGGTGCAGCATCATTCACTTCCAGAGGTACCTCCCAGACAAGGAGGCCGATGTTCTGGCCTTCCAAAAGGTGCTGCGGAAGTTCGCCGCGCATTTCCCGATCGAGGGCGCCGAGGACCTGCCCTCTGTCGCTCAGGCGAAGGCGCTACAGGAGGCCTGCATTGGCTGCGTTGGAATTTTAAAGGAGACCTTGGTTCGGGCGCTCGCCATCGCAATGAGGGAAGGCAATCGATGGCGGAATGGTTTCCTTGAACCTGCGCTGCTTACGCCTGCCCAAGTCCGTGCGATCCATCGAGAAGCCTTGGAGGGGGAGGCCAAGGTTGACGGGACGATCTGTGGAACTGGCTCCTTCCTGGCAGCCAGCCGGCAGGTCAAGGAAAACCAAATTCGGGCCAAAGGGGCCGCGTAATGAATACTTCCTTTGATTTGGTGGATCAGGAAGTCATCGCCGAAGATCCCCAGCAGCGCATGCCCCCGCGATCTGCGCTGGTGGCCCTCAAGCCCTTGGGTATCGGCACCCCTTGCCGCGAGAGCCTCACAAGCTATTTCCAGCGTTTGGCCGATGCCCACTGCGTGATCCCGAAGGTCCTGGCCCGGGAATTCGTGATTCCCCAGTTGGGGTTCAACAACAGGATCTCGGAGACCCAGGCAGACCGGTTCTGGCGCTCGTCCTTCTTCAACGGGATGGGCCAGGTTGCCCAGGATTGGGCCCGGGTGCTGGGCGACCTTACCTCGATCAAGGGGTTGGCGTCCCTGACCCTGGTGCCCCTGCGAGGCTCGGTCGGTGCGCAGGGGACCGCGAGCCCCAAACGGCGCTGGTGCCCGCTTTGCCTCGAAGAGGGGGTTCGAGCCGGAACCCCGTACGGGCAGCTGCTGTGGGAGATCGGCTGCGTCACGGCCTGCCCCAAACACTGTGTCAAACTGGTTGATGCCTGTGGCTGTCCATCTGGAGAGAAGCTCAATTACCGCAAGGCGAAGTTCTTGCCGCACATCTGTGAATCCTGCGGGGAGTCGCTGGTCGGCCGGGTTGACCCAGAGCTCGAGGCGCCATCCCAGGATGAGGTGGGTTTGGCGCATTTGGTTGGGAATTTGCTCGCCAGCCCGGTCTTCGCTGGCAGCCTCTTGGAGCCCAAGGTGAATGCCCTGGCCGAGTTCCTGAATGAAGCAGTCCGTGATATCGGCGAAGGGAATGCTGAATGCATTGCCAAAATCTTAAATGTCAGCAAGGGGGGGCTGAGTGATTGGCGCCACGGAAGACACCTGCCAAGCTTGCCGCAGGCCATCCACATCACGCGGACTTTTGGTGCGACGTTGGCTGGGGTCTTGGAGGGAACCAAGTACGAGGGGGTTCAACGGGTTAGCCCAAAATCCATCCATTTTCGGCCCCGACGGGCGTACTATCGTAGGGCAAACGCAGAAGGCTTGGATTGTCGGCTGGAGGCTATTCTGAGGGCGAATCCGCCCATTTCCGTTGCAGAAACCGCGCGACGGCTGGGAACTTCGACGAAGGAACTTTATCGTTTATATAAAGAATTGGCATACGCCATTGCAGCTCGCGCCAAGGTTTGGAAATGTGAGGAAAGTATAAATCGTAGGAATGCACGGTTACAAATTGTGAGAGAAATTGCAGAAGAAATGACTGCGGCTGGAATAATCCCAACCCAGAAAAGGCTCGAAGATAGAATCTGTGAAATCCCAAAGACATTTTTGTTTCAGGAGAGGAAGGCATGTCAACAAATCTATGAGAGTGTTTGGGGCTCGGTCATGGGACGGCCTCTTCATTGATGTCAGGAGAGGGGTTGCCCACCAAAGGGGAAATTGCGCATTTCCCCAAAATATTAAAAACCTGAAGTGACCTTGAATGAGAAAATTCCTCCTTCATTCTGAGTCGATCGGTGGTGATGGGATGTTTACTATTGATGTAAGTGACGAATAATTAAGCTGTTAACAAATGGCACAGATGCTGCTTAATTTATTTCATGCACCCCCATCGTTATTCCAGCTATGCCGGGCTGCCTCAATATAGGAGCGTGCATGCCCCCCACCCATCCTGAACAAATGGAGAACGCCGGCAGCAGCCTGATCGCCCCAAAGCTCGCTTGCGAACCACCGTTCTGGGCCAAAGGTGGCCATCTCCAGACCCTCGCCGGCCAGTTCCTACCGTACTACATGCCGGAACTGCCCTGGGCCAGGCATAGGCTCGAGCTTCCGGATGGGGACGCCCTCGCACTTCGGATCATTGATGGCAGCACTGGCGTGGTCGTCCATCTGTTCCACGGTATGGCGGGTAGTATCCAGGCGCACTATATGCGCCGGGCAGCGGCGCTTTGTCATGCCCGCGGTCACACGGTCATCGCCGCTAACCACCGGGGCGCGGGGGAAGGCCGAGGATGGTCGCGGAACTTCTACCATGGCGGCTCCACGGGGGACATGGCCGCCGTCCTG